>JBJFGA010000074.1:0-4705 GCA_051892275.1 Oscillospiraceae bacterium
AAATAAAACATCACAAGAAGTGCAGGAAGAAATAATAAAATCTTGCAAGATTCAAGAAAATATTATTTCTGAGGATAATAGCAGTGGGACATCTCCCACTGCCAAGCAGAGTAAAGACGGTCAGGATTCGACTCATGTTTCTGTGTCGATGAAAAAGTGGCACAAGGAAAAGCTTGATGCGGATGCGAAAGCTTGTAACATGAACAGAAGTGAGTATATTACAAGTCTGATTACCGGTGCGAAATTGATATCTTTCCCGGAGAGCGTTGAAATATTACCGCAATTAGCGCTATGTTATCAGGTGTTATCAGATATTATGGATCACATTGAGGATAATAATATGCCGCATGAGCAGTTGGATAAGGTCGTAGAAGCCCTTGATAACGCCTCTTTTTCCATGTCCTGTATATGCATCAAAATCGACGAACTTCTTCCCGATGACGAGGAGGTGGCGGACGATGGTAGTTAAGTCAATATTCTGCAAGAACAACGGCAGAAATGCGCTATACGACGCTCAGAAATATGTCTGCGATGAATTGAAGGTTCCCCCGGGAGGAATCTACACTTCCAATTGCGGAATCAAGCAATGGGGTTCGACAAATTTTTCGACAAAGGTCGTGTTCAGGAAAAATGAACTGGGAAAGCACTATCATATAATTCTGGGCTTTGACCCTGTGGATAAAGTTACTCCTGAAAAGGCTATCAGAATCGGAAGGAAAACAGTCCGGCATTTCCGCGATAGATATGTTTTATTTGGAGTACACACCAATACCGGTCATATTCACATTCATTTCCTGATAAGCTACACCACCATATACGGCAAACAAGAGGGAATGACAAAGGCATGGCTCAGCGACTTCAAAAGCTTTGTTTCCGGAATTGCCGAGGAAGAGCACTGCTGTCCGGTGCGAATGCACAACAAGGATTGGAAGCCCATCAATGGAATAAATTCCAAAGACGGGCAGGACGACCCTGAAGTTGAGATCGACGACAGTGATTACCTTGGCGAACCCGAAGAGGTTCTGTTTGAGAATGTACCTGCTGCTTCGTCTCCAAAGACGATTTTCGGATATCCCCCCGATTATGTACCGCAGCAGAGAACGACCATCAATTATAATTACACCATCAACAACAATTACTACTCTCCCGGTTACACTCCAAACAAGTATGGACGCAGCAACAATTACAATGCTGTCAAATCACGGAACACAAATCAATCTTCGCCTCAACTGCCACCGCAACAACATGTGTTTTCAACCGATGAGCTGCTTGCTCCGGTTGAACCGGATTTTTCCAGCGTATATGCGCCGGATGTGCGAAGGGCTGATGCACCAGTGTGCAATGATGAGATCGTGATAGCTGAACCGTGTCAGAACTCAGTGCCGCCACAGAACGATACTATTGAATACGGTGTTTGTGTTCAGTGGTTCGATGCATACGGTCGGCATGAGCAGGAGTATAGGTTTTCTGACTTGTTCAGCGCAGAATTGTATGTGCGTCAATGTCGTACATCAGGCTGTACCGCCAGTGTATACGAGATCAGGAACGGCAGAACTATTCCGTTTATTGTCTCATTCTGATATACTGAAAAATCGTGGACCGTCCGTACCATTGGACTACCTGAAATCTTACCCGGCAACAGTTATATATTATATCATTGAAGCAGTATCAACTGTACAACAATCACAGGAGGTCATCAATATGGCAGACAACGAAAAATTTACAATTGACCGCTCCGACCTTACGAGCGGCAACTACGACACAGCAGAACAGACCGCGGTCACGACAGAGGGCGAAACTCCGGTTTCGCCGCCGGAAACGGTCATTGCGATCATTCTCGCAGGACTTATCCGCAGCGGCGCAGTATCGTGAGCGGCAGCCTTTCTCGGGAAGGAGGTGAAACACCATGAGAAAGGCTGCTCTTTATGCGAGATTTTCGAGCAACAACCAGCGTGACGAAAGTATCGACGCGCAGGAACGTGCCATACGGAAATACGCTGAGGAAAACAATATCGAGATAGTCGAGGAATACATCGACCGCTCAAAGACCGGCACGAACACCGACCGTGAAGCGTTCCAGCGAATGCTGAACGATTCAAGATACGGACTGTTCGATATGGTGATAGTCCACAAGCTGGACAGATTTGCCAGAAACCGCTACGACAGCGCAGTAAGCCGGAATATTCTGAAAACCAACGGAGTGGAACTGTATTCCGTTATTGAGAAATTCGACGACTCCCCGGAGAGCATAATTCTTGAGGGGCTTATGGAGGCACTGAACGAGTATTACTCCGCAAACCTCTCTCGGGAAGTCATGAAGGGCATGAAGGAAAACGCCCTGCAATGCAAGTACACCGGAGGTTATGTCCCTCTGGGGTACCGGGTGGACGACAACGGACACTTCCAAATAAACGAGGAGGAAGCCCAGGTGGTACGCCGTATTTTCTCCGGGACGATACAGGGCATGAGTTACCGGGAACTCCAGCAGGAGTTCAATGAGAAGGGTATCCGCACACGGACGGGTCAGCCGTTCGGGAAGAATTCGCTGTATTCCATTCTCACCAACGAGAAGTACATAGGCGTTTACGTCTATAACCGTGCGGTATCCAAGGACTGCCGGGGCAAGAGGAACAACCACCGCAGCAAGCCGGACGACCAGGTGATACGTATAGAGAACGGCATTCCTGCGATAATTACCCGGGAAGAATTCCAGACGGTACAGGAACTGCTGAAAAAGCGCCGCAGATCCCGGCGTGGACGGACGGATACCGAAAACGTATACCTGCTCACCGGCAAGGTGTACTGCGGTATCTGCGGCGGTAAGTACTGTGGAAACAGCCAGTACAGCGGCCGGAAGAAAACGCTGTACTACTCCTATCGGTGCAACGTCCGGTCACGAAAGGGCGGCGTCGCCTGCAATAACCGTGAGATAAGCCAAAGCTGCCTGGAGAAATATGTTCTGCGGCTGCTGGCGGATATACTGTTCGACAAGGACAGGCTCCCGGCGGTCATTGAGGAGTACAACCGCACTGTAATGCAGGCGGAAAGCTCCATGGAGGGCGACAGAAAGCGCCTGAAAAAAGCGATAAAGTCCATGGAAAGCGAAATCTCCAATATCGTCAGAGTTATCGCCAAAACCGGTTCAGAGAGCCTTGCGGCGGCGCTTGACAGCAAGGAGAAAGAGCTTGATGAGCTGCGTTCCCAGTTGTCGGAACTGGAACGAAAGACCAGTAAGGTGGATATCGACGAGGAGCAGATAAGCCGTGCGTTCGACTACGGCAGGGAACTGCTGCTTTCAGGCAAGATACCGAGGCTTCGCCAGCTTATCGAGCTTTACGTTGAGCGCGTGGATATTTATCCTGACAGCGTAAGCGTTACGCTGAATATTCTGCGAGGGCTTCAGGCAAACGAGAACGGCGGCGCGCTCGACAAGCTCAACCGCACCAATCCCGAAGCGCTGCGTATCACACGACAGGCTGACCGGGACGAGGTTATCTCCGGCGACAAGAAGTGACAATATCTCCGTATCAGCGCAGGCTGGTACGGAGGCTTTCTGCTGATAAACATTTGTTTTTTATTGGAATATTTGATATATTCCTATCCGGAATCAACAAAACCGGGGAATCACTTCTCCGGTTTGTTTTTTATTGAGCCTGCTCTGCTGAATGGTATTCGCGGCAAAGGTCTTCGGTGAGATACTCGTCGCTCATGCAGTGCATATCGGATACTCCGTCCCTCATTAGCTGGTACAGCGTGGAGTGATAGAATATGCCAAGAGCCTTATCTAGTGGCAAATTCTCGCGAGCGGCGAATTTCTCAGTGATACGGGCATATTTCTTCTGGAGCAGTATGGGATTGGCGTTCATATTATTTCGCTCCCTTCAAAGTGCAGGCAGTTGTCGATGACCTGCTGATTTCTGAAGCATACCTGTATATTCGGCTTTTCATAGCGAAGCCTTGATATAGCTGCGGATTTGTCGATAAGTCCGTCAAAGTAAAGTTCTATCGTGTTGAATACCTTATCGTTGGCAACGCCGCCGATCACTATATCATAATCGGTAGTATCTTCACCGCGACGACAGGACACAATAAAATCCAGCCATTCCTCGGAGTAGCTGTCAAATCTCAGGACTTTGTACCGGCTTAGCATTTCCTCGTCAAAGTCATATCTCGACAGAACGCCCTGCTTGCCCTGACGCTTGAATTTACTGCACCATTTCTCCGCCTGTTCCCTGAGCGGCGTAACATAAAATCCCCTGCCGAAATCAACATTCTTCCTTGAATGAAGCAGGTCGGGGTGAGCTACCTCAACATACGAACCGTGATAGAGAATCATACGCTGACCCCTTTCTCCCTCATCACACGGATTATGTCTTCGGTGATGTATTCTTTGCTCTGGGTGTGAAGTATATCGTAATTTGCGGTAATGTACCCGCCCAGCAGACCGCTCTTTTCCAGCGCGTCATAGACCTTTTCGGGTGCAGTGTTCATTGCGTTTGCAATGTTCTCAATGCAGAATACTGCAAATTCAAGCTCATTGGAATTGGATATACCACTCATTAAAACACCCCCTGAATATGAAAAGCACAGAGAGCCAAAAACTCTCTGTGCTCTCTTGTTTGCACATGAAATTATTTACGTGTGCAACGTTGGTGGAGCCGAGGGGAATTGAACCCCTGTCCGAAAACCCGTCCTCACAACTTTC
>JBJFGA010000075.1:0-4688 GCA_051892275.1 Oscillospiraceae bacterium
AGGAATGAACCTGTACGGAGGTATCATTTCACCGTTTCTGAACCAGCGGCAGAGAGCCTCTGCTCCGGCGATATGATAATCGTTGAGCTGGGTCTTGGGCTGATAGAATACCTGGAACTCTTCCTTTGCGATCGCCTTGGGGAAAAGTGATTCTATTTCACGCGCATGTTCCTGCTCGCGCATCAGATCCTCGTCATAGAAAACGAACTGACGGTGGTATACGTTTCTTGCCAGCTGGCATGCGGAACTTGCCCTGTCCATGATCTCGGAAGCGCTTTCGGCACCTTTTGTCATCATATAGAAGCCCGCGGACGCAGATATCTTTATGGTGTCCTGTTCGTTTCCGGTCAGGATATATCTGCCGGTAAGGTATTTCTTTACCATGTCAAGCTGCTGACTGCGGAAAATAACAGCGAAATTATCGCCGCCGACTCTGCATACGCAGCCGAACTTATCAAGCTTGTCGTGCAGTCCCTGCGCGAACTGAATAAGCACCTTGTTCGCCGAGTTTCTGCCTATTTTTTCATTGACGAGGGAAAACCTGTGAAGATTAAAGAACGCAATGCCGTATTCATCGATATGTCCCTGGTCTATAAGCTGATTTGCGGTGCTCATCAGGTAGGTGAGGTTCTTTATGCCGAACTCCTTGTCCTCAAGCGTAAGGTCGGAAACCAGCTTTATCATGTGCCCGCGCTCGGTGAACAGAAAAATCTGTTTCTCCATCAGTATTATGTGTTCAAGCTCAACTTCTGACCAATCGGGAGCGTCCTTGACAGGAAATATGGAATAGGAAACATACCCTCCCCTGGCAAGCTCTTCGGTAAGTGTTATCTTACGGCTGTCATCAGCGTTCCCGTTATCAAAGTAGATAAAGGGGGCGGGAGGCAGCTCTTCGATTTTTGCAACGTCAGTGATAACGGCAACAAATTTCGCTATCCCGAGAAACCCGCAGAGAGGTGCGATAACGTCGCAGATGTCTCTGCTGCGGAATACTTTTATCTTGCTGCCTTCGGAAACGAATCTGCCGAGCAGTTCAGAAAAAGTCCTGAAATCGAAATCCACTAACCGTTACCTCCTTTCACTTCTAACTGCGGTATTGTCATTACAAATTCTGCCCCGCTATCAGTGCGTTTTAACCGGAACCTGCCCGACATAGAATGCAGCAACAACCTTGCCAGCGGTAGTCCATACTCCTGAAATGCGCTTGATGTGGAGAATTCATCTTTATTATTCATCTGGAAATCCACTGTTTCAAGCTGCTGTTCAGTCATATCCAGCTTGTCTGTGATGATGCGTATGATGAGCCGCGAAGCGTAGCAGTGTTTTTCAGAATCAACGGTCATGACCATTGACCTGCCGCCGAGTTCGGCACTAAGGGAAATAAACTTATCAACAAGCTGGCACATGCTGCCGGCGTCGCCCAGAAGCCGCCCGGGGATATTCTCAGAAAGCTCCAGTGCGATAGATACACCGTCCTTCTCCAGCTTACGCAGGATATTGTCAACCACTGAAGTCATAGCCAGCCGTGGGTCGTATTCCTCTTCGTCCATGCGGAATTTGTTGCCGATGGCGTTAAGGTATGTCAGTGAATCGCTTATCATTCCGGCTGTTCCGGAGCCTTCATTAGATATCAGCTCCAGCACAGCACGCATTTTCTCCGGGTCGCCGGAGCCAACAGCGTCCTTTGCCGCGCCGACATAACCGCTGGCTGAATTGAAAATTTCGGTGATAACATCTATGATGTAATCCGCCTGCGACCTTGCGTTCATTTCAAGGCTGTGACTCTTCTCTATCTCCTCATAGCTCTGCAAAGCGAACGAGGATATCGCCTTAGAAATGTCAACTATCAGCTTTGCGGCGCGTTCAACTTGATCCTTGGTTATTCTTGTCGCTTTTTTCGCTTCTGTGATATACAGTTCAGGGTCGATACCGTACTCCGCAGCCTTTCTGCGGCACAAGTCCTCGTCAAGCTCGCCAATGAGCGACTGACCGCCGACAAAGCTGCCGATCATCTGTCCGTCCACAATTATAGGCGCGGCGAAATCCACCAGCCCGGCATGGCATTGATACACCTCCGGACAGCCTGACTTCATGGTGCGCTCTGCGCCCATTCTATCGCATTTGTGACACAGATGTAATCCTTTTTCAGTGCCCCTGATGATGTTTGTACAAAAGTTTAAGAAATTGCTCCCTTTAGTTATCGGAACTCCGTCCGCATCCGTGGTTATTGCCGCCATTCCTGTGAAATCGGATAAGGCGTCTTGTATCTGCTGGAGCACTTCGGGTTTAATAAGTTGAGTCAGAGTAATGCTCCTCGTTATTCTCACCCCATCCCAAAATTGTATATATCCCTATTAATAATTGTATCACTTAATAGTCAGTTTGTCAAGCCTTGTCTGGGAAAAAATCTGGTTAATTTAGTTAATTTTCTGTTAACACTTTCATTTGCTTTACAAAGAAAAGCTTTTGATGGACCTGTGATAACCTTTACATTAATTCGTTTTAAATTAATCGTTTGTGAATTCTAGCTAAATATAGCTAAAATCAGATTAAAAATTATATTTTCCTAGGATACATTTTCGAGAAAAATATTAAAAATACTTTCTTCTGGCAGAGAAAGGTGTTGAAAAGTATCACCAGATATGGTATAATAAAAGCAAAGTATTTTTTATACATTCAAATGTCCTCGCACATACGTTCGCTGATAGCGAACTCCGTGCGAATCGGACGATTATACCATACGATTGGTTCAATAAGATACGCAGCAATACAGATCATTGCGTATCTTGGACAGAGTGAGGTTTATCAATGAAAGGAAAAACAGCCATGAAAGCTATACTTGCCGGACTTTTATCAATAGTTATCGCGGTGATACCCAGCTGCAAGGGTGAGGTTGAGACGCCGGAAAGCTTTGCTGACGCTATTGCACAGATGACTGCTGAAACCAGCGCAACCGAGAAAACCGAAGACGCCGGGTCTGAACGACAGCTCACCGGCTTCACGGTAAGCGGCACGAAGCTGCTTGACGCGAACGGAAACAGCTTCGTAATGCGCGGCATAAATCACCCGCATGCATGGTTCACCCAGCAGGACGATACCGCGCTTGAAGCTATCGCAGCTACCGGAGCAAACACCGTGCGCGTAGTCTGCGGCAGCGGTCAGCAGTACAACAGGGACACGGTGGAGTCGCTGAACAAGGTCACGAACAAGTGCCGGGAGCTTGATATGGTGGCGGTTCTGGAAGTGCACGACATCACCGGCAAGGACGAGATAAGTATGCTGGAAACCGCGGCACAGTACTGGATAGAGGTGAAGGACGCGCTTATCGGCAGGGAGGACTTCGTTATCCTTAATATCGCGAACGAATGGGTCGGCAACTGGGATGGTCAGAAGTGGTGCGATGGCTATACCTCGGTAATTCCGAAGCTTCGTGAAGCCGGAATACGCAACACCATCATGGTGGACGCAGCAGGCTGGGGGCAGTACGGGCAGAGCATATCAGACTTCGGCGAAAAAGTTCTTGCCTCCGACCCGGACGAAAACACGATGTTCTCTGTTCACATGTACGGCACCGCGGGCAAGAACAAGGCTACCATCGCCGGGAACATCAAGCGTTCAACCGACAAGGGACTGTGCATGATAGTCGGCGAGTTCGGCTGGAACCACTCAGACGGTGACGTTGATGAGGAGTACATACTTGAATACTGTTCTGAAAACAACATAGGCTGGCTGGCATGGAGCTGGAAAGGCAACGGCGGCGGTGTAGAGTACCTCGACCTGTCTGACACTTGGGACGGCTCGGCGCTTTCCGACTGGGGCAATACAGTCGTGAACAGCGAAAACGGAATAAAGAAAACGTCAGTGAAATGCAGTGTATTTAAATAAACTCAAAGCCCGGCGGGAATCCTCGCCGGGCTTTCATCCTTTCTTTTTCAGGACTGCTATCGCGGCGAAATGCCGGATATCAAATTCCGGTGGGGCTATCTCTGAAAGCAGCTTTAAATGCTCCTGCTCCCACTCGGCGATTTTCTCCGGGGACAGCGAAGCGCCTATGCCCCGGCATGCCTTCATTCTGCCGTTCCAGCCTTCCCGGGTGAAATGCACCGGGAGTATGTACTCCTCGTGATATTCCAGCCGGAAGAATTCGCTGTAACACTCTGGTATCTCTATCTGGTGGAGGGTTTCCCCTGCCCCGCTCCAGTTCGGGCTGTATTTCAGCACCAGCTTTTCGCTGGCATAGGCTATCTCGTCCTCAAACGGCAGCCACTCCATGCAAAGCGGGACGAAGCTCCCGCCGGGCTTCAGCATACGCGCCAGCAGCGGCGCGAGGGTCTTGTTGTCGAAGTACCAGAAGCACTGGCAGGCGGTGATAACGTCAAAGCTTCCCTCCGGGAAGTCCAGCTTCTCCGCCGGGCAGGCAATGTAATCTATGTCCATGCCCCCGGAAAGCCGCTTTGCCTGCTCGATCTGGTTCTCGGAGATGTCCGTGCCTGTCCATTTTGCGCCGTATTTCTGCATATTACGGGGCAGTACACCGGTTCCAGTGCCTAGGTCTAGCGCCAGCTGTCCGGCGGTGCAAAGTCCAAGTGCGGCTATCTTTTCGTAAAACTGCGGCGGGTAGATATCGCGGTACTTCGCGTAGTCCTGCGATGTCCTGCCCCAGTCAAAGGGAACACCGCGGTCGATTC
>JBJFGA010000076.1:0-4636 GCA_051892275.1 Oscillospiraceae bacterium
CTGCACATCGCCACCGCCCAAAACACCGCATTATGCACGGCTACATCAGTGATACCACTGTTTATTGTCGGCTCAAACTCATTGCCGTCGCTGTCGCTGATTTTGCTTATCAGCCCGGTCGTGTCGTCCTTTTCAACGGTGTAAGTAGTGCCGTTGAACTTCACCGATGTGTCGGTGAGGTATTCGTATTCGGTCAGCACAGAGGTGTCGGAAGAATTGCGAAGCGTTGCGTCGATAGCGTCCAGCCGCTTTTCAAGCTGGGATTTCGGCTGCATTCTGGTTACGCCACCGGTATCTTCCTCGGTGACAGCCAGCGCCATTACCGCCGCCGTACTTTCAGACCCTGCGGTTTCTGTGTTCTCGGAAACACTCGAACAATATATAGTGCCAGACTTCCCGTAGCACCACTTTATCTGCGTTGCAACATTGATTATCTGTCCGACGTCTATCATCTTTCCGGAGAACGCCGCAACGTCCATAAGCTCCAGCGCGGGGTCTACCCAACCTGTCATTTTGATGTACCGTGTGGGGTAGGAACGGTTTTCCAGATAGCTTGAATTTACCGCCGCCTGTTCGTCCTCCGTAAGCTTTGAAAGGATAGGATTTTTAGGAAGAGATAATGCGCCTTCCTTGGTGTGTGAAGAGTCCGAGCCAGTCCATGTGGTAACTTTGCTGTACAGCTTGGTCTTGTCCCCGGCATAGGCTTGCAGGTATGCTAAATAAGTTCTGGTGTCGGAATACTTGATGTCCTTTATCTCGTCCTCGGTAAAAAGCCGGTCGTAGGTATTGCCGCCAGCATAATTGTACTGTTTCAAATCAAGCAGACCGCGATAATCAACAAATCCGCAGCAGTTCACCGTCTGCGCAATCCACATTGCAGCGTCCAGACAGGACACAACCTGTGCGCTGGAGAAGTCAGGTGTCACGCCAGAATTCGGCAGTTGGCTGAATTCCTCCTCGGTAATAGCAAGACCTATCCCAGCGCGGTTGCAGACGTATTGCAGAGCCGAATACAGGCTGTCGGTGGGGATAGTGTCGGGGTAATCAATGTTCAGCAGGGAAATGGGGTCGTATGCGGTTATGGTGACAACGTTCCACTTGCGCGTGACCTCGCTTCCGTCCGCGAAGAACGGCGGCAGCGGAACTTCCTCCCAAACCTTGTTTCCGTCCTCGTCAACCCCGGTGACTAAGCCGTAGGTCAGCTTGATAAGCGCACCGCCGAATTCGTGGTCGTAGGCGCTGTCGTCTATCAGCTTCATTTCAAGCACGGAGCAATTCATTGTCCCTATGTCGAACTTGCTGGACGAGCAGACTTTCTTTGATATCGAAAGCGAATTCTGAATTATCACAGTGTCGTCAACAGTAATGATAGTGCCGTCTTTCAGCTTAATGCCGCCGGTTATGCGTTCCTCCCGCACCCGGGAGCGCCGGGCGGCTAAATATTCGTCAGATACCGGGTACATGGTTCACCTCATTCACCTCTTAATACTCAATGAAGCTCAAATCAACGTCCCACAGGCAGTCCTTCATGTCTTCTTTCTGGAGTACCAGCTTTGTCTTGACTGTCGCACCCCGGTAGCCCACAAAGGAATTCAGTTGCATGGTTCTGGGGTCGTAGTAGGTCACGTTCAGTTTGTCCGGGTCGGTTTTCTCCAGCAGCGTTTTGAGCGCCGCTGTTTTCAGCCGGAAGCCGAAGTCTACCGCCGTCTGACCCTTGCGAATGACCGTTCTGTTGAGGTATCCGACATTGTTACGTTCTGTGTCTGAACTGTCGAACACCGAGAACGTAGCGCTGTATGTCCGGGGTGTCGGCATGGTTTCCCCGTTGATTTGCAGCCAGATATTGCTGTTCGCCATACTTCACCCCCGCAAAAACAAAAAGGAGCCGCTGCGTAAAATGCAACGGCTCAATGGCTCTATTGTGATTATAGCATATTTTCGGGGGATTGTAACTGTAATGTTTTGTGTGGGGGGGTATAAGAAAAAGCACCCTGCTTTTGGGCAAGGTGCATATTGTTATTTTATTCTTCGTTTCCCGCCGATATATTATTTTCGGGTTTATCTTGTTCCGCGTTGATTTCAACGGGCGGCGCTTTTTCGGCAAGAGTATGTATATCTTCCGCAACGTCAACGAAAACCTTTGCGAAGTAATACGGTAGCATGGTCAGCAGAATAAGCGGTATCGTTCCAAAGATAAAACCAAAAAGAATTGATAAATCGGTTTGTATTATGCTTACGACACAAGCAACAATAGCATAGCAAATATATATTATTACGTTTGTTGCGGCGAAAACATTCAAAAGGTTATCCCTGTTTTTCTTCTTGGCATTTTGCGGTAATTTCAAGCTGACATTCTTTTTATACATAATCAACCCCTCCTTCATGCTAAAATTATAACACAAAAGAGGGGTATTGTCAAGTATTACCTGCCATTAGTCACCATAACTTGACGGATTTGCTTGTTTGCCATAGCTTCGCCAAGACTTTCGCCGTCCATCTCGACCACGGTGTAGTTCTGGAGATTTACCGTGATTTCCTTGTCCTCCGCGCTGCCGTAGCGGTTTTCTGCGACCATATCGGATATGTTACGGCTTGCAAATCCCAGATCTGTGCCAGTGGTTGACGGCAGAGTTGCTTGTAGGAAATAGCTGCCTTCACCAGTTGTTGAGATATCGCCTAGATTGTTTTGTTCAAGTTCTCTCTTAATTTGAGCGACCCTTTTTACCATCTCGACCGCCGCCATATCAATAACTGTCAGCACTTCATTAACATTGTCTGAAATTCCGTTCTTCCACCCCTCCATCATGTAGCTGCCGATTTCAGCAAACACGGTAGATGGTGAGTGAATACCGAGATATTCCTTTAATGCGTCTAAACCGTCTTTTGAAGCGATTGTCAGTGCTTCCGACAAATCATTGGAATTCTCAATTACGCCGTTTGCCATTCCCTCCAGAAGGTAATTCCCGATATCCTCATATTGAGAAATATTGATATCATGGTTGTTAGCAAAGTCAGTGATAGCGCTAAACATATCATCATATCCAGACCTTACACGTTCCTCCGCTTTGGATTTCGCACGGTTATATGCCCTTTCTCCAGACATTACCAAGCCATTGCCCCACCACTCATCCCAAAATCCAGAGTTTTGTTCTGAGGTTGTGGGATTAGCATAATGAGCCGCATAATTAACGTGTTCATTTAGCTTTGAGTACAGCATTCCGGTATATGCGCCAATAGAACTATTGATATTGTTTATCTCCTGCTGATATCCCGTGTCCATGACATTTCTGTACTCGGTGAAAAGCTTGTCAAAAGCACCTTTACCGAATGTCTTGTCGTACTCAATGTCCACGCCGAGATTAACGTAGGTCGCTTGCAGGTCATCAAGCTGTTTTGCCTGTGAAGCCCACGCTTCTTTCACACTCGAAAGTGCATTATCGGCAGCAGTCTGTACTTGATTTAAAGCTTCGGTCAGCGCTTCGGGGCTTTCAAAATCAATGTCTGCGGAAGTCATGTTTTTCAGAGCCTGCTCAAACGACTTCTGCTCCACAGTACCAGTGTCAACCGTAGCCATTTTCTGCACGATATTATCGAGTTCAGCCAAATCATCGTTTGTATAGTTTCCACCTGAAATTTTTAAAACCAACTCATCTGCCTGCTGCTTCAGCGCCGCAAGAGAGGTATTTCCCATACTTTCAAGCAGATAGAATTTACCCATCATGTCGTCAATATCAATGCCAATCTGCATAGCAAGCTCATGGAATTTGCCCTTTAACGTTTCAATAATATTTTGCGTTGCAAGCCCGAGATTATCTGATACGCCCTTCTCGATAATTGCAAGGTTGTCAGAAATCGTCTGCGCGTCCTCTGCGGTTATGGTGTCGCCAAGCAGAGAGTATTTCCCGGTCAGGTTGTAGATTTCATCTGCTGCCGCCTTGATTTTCTCCTGATTATCCTCAAAAGCCCGAGTATTTGCGAGGATATCATCATAATTGTTGGATATGTTGTTGAAATAATCCGTAAATCCGTCAGACAGCCCGGTAATAGAAATGCCGCCGTTATCAGCATACACAATGGTGTCAGCCATAGCCTGCTGCCACTCCGAAAGCTTTTCATCGTTTTCCTTGATAGCTTCTGAAACGCCCACGAACACACCTATTAAAAGCCCAATCCCAGCAACAATTCCGGTTATGACCGCTCCAACAGGATTTCCAACAGCAATAAACGCCGCAATCGCCCCGCCGGCGATACCCAAACCCACGACCAACTGAACGATATTACTTGCCAGATTACCCGTACCGGTTATGAGTTTCTTGACAGAGTTATAAAGCAGCACACCCGAAGCCGCCCCCGCAGCCAGTGCAACTGACACAGGCGCTATCTTTGAAGATAGTCCAGCCATAGCAGTTTTGAGCGTACCAAGCGCCTTTATTCCAGTTATAAGCCCCTGACTTATCGTGAACCCCGCAAGAGCAGCGACTACCGCCTCTATCCATGGCATAGCGTCCTTGATGTTCTCAACGATATCCTTAATATTGCTCTCCACGCCGTTCAGAAAATCATATTCCGGCAGGTCAATGTTTAGGTCGTACTGGTTTGCGTCAACGCCGCTGGTGGTTGTATTTTTCGACCCGAT
>JBJFGA010000077.1:0-19422 GCA_051892275.1 Oscillospiraceae bacterium
TAGCGGTGCTGGATTTCTGTAAAGATTTCCTGAGTTTAAATGGTTATTAGTATGAGTAATATCTTTATACTTTGAGGGGACTATTGTCGTATTCTGCCAGAAGTTCCCCAAGTGTGATACAGCGTATCTGCGCAGCGTCAGCGCCCTTGCCGGAAACACCGATAAGATACTCCTCCTGCTCAAACACCGCAGTGTCCGACAGCAGGGTAGTATCCGCGCCCTTGAGGCTGCTCGCGATACCTGTACCCAGCCGTTTCAGGAATGCCTCCTTCTGCACCCACAGCCGCACGAAGTCCTCCCCGGACTTCACCAGCAGCTTCTCCCGGTCGCTTAACACACGGTCGTACAACCGCCGCTTCACCCTTCGGGACCTGCTCTCGATGTCAGCCCCGACCTCTCCCTCGTCCGAGAACGCGGCGCACACCGCACCTCTGGTATGGGAAATGGAGAACTGAAGCTCCGACCCGACAAGATACGGCTTACCGAAGCTCCCGTGTGTGAACCGCAGCTTATCCCGCGGGATACCGGTACGGCGGCTCAACTCCAGCCCGGTCAGAAGCCCGGCGGCAAGCGACAGCAGCCGATCCTCGTCCGAGCGCTTCTGCTTTATGCGGCTCTGCCGGAACGCCGACACGCAGGTGAGATACGTTTCTGCCTGCGCATAGGTCATTCCGCCGGTGAGTACAACTACCAGCTCACACATCAGATAATTGCGTCACCAACGAGATACCACTGACCGTCTGCCTTTACGACAACGGCGGAAATAGGATCATCAGAGATGGTCATACCCGACTGTTCAGGGTCATAGCCTTCCTTGAACTTAACATCGGTCTTGAACTCAACATTATAAGCCTTCTCAATGTTCTTGCAGCTCGCAAACATCACCAGCTGCTCCTCGGTAAGACTGTTGGTGCAGTCGGTGACCTTAGCAACAGACGCCTTTAAAGAGTCAACGCCGGCAACTATCTCGTCAACCAGGAAGCCGAACAGACCATCAATAAGGTCCTTCATTGTCATGCCTTCCATTTCGCCGGTGGTGTCAAGCTCCTTTATCTGTTCAGCAAATTCCTTCTCTGCCTGCTCCAGATACGCCGCAGGAACGCACTTTCCGATAGCGTTGTACATGCTGCCGCTGGACATGAGCTCGTCGAACACGCCGTTTATCATGTTCTCGATATCCTTGATATCCGCGTCAGAAGAGGAGTCGCCGAGAAGCGCCGCCAGCTTTTTGCAGGTGTTGCTGCCCTTGATGGTTACCTTGGCGTTCTTTCCCAGCTTTATGCTCTTAGGAGTACCGGAGACCGAACCGCCCTTGTTTACTGTGAGAGCGCCGCCGATAGTTACATTAGCCTTGTTGGTGTTCAGCTTGATAGCGCCGGTGTTGGATATCTTGCTTCCGCTGTAAGTATACAGCTTGCCGCTTACCGACAGAGTAGAGCCGGACTTCATGGACAGAGTGCCCCTGATGTACAGCGAGCCTTTTGCGCCGATACCCAGCTTCACGCCCTTGTTAAGGGTGAGGGTAGTACCCTTGGGGATCTCCACCTTCTTGGAGAGTGTGACGCTCTTTTTCAGGACATACTTCTGACCTGCTTCCAGCGCGGACTTGCCGTCCCATGTCTTGGTCGCTGAAGCGCCAAGCTGCTGCTCAACGACTGCGGTCTGCGGAACGCTCTCCGCGAAAACCGCCGTTGACGAACCCGCCATAATTGCCGCGCCGACCATCAGCGCCGTTAATCTTCTGAATTTCATAACTAACCTCCTTGAATGACATCTTGAAACCATATATTCAGGCAAAATGCCTCAATATCCGAAACTGTCCCCCGCGTCCGACTTTCTCGCTGCCTTGAACCGCGGGTCTTTTCTTGTGACCATGCACTCCCGGATATCCTCCGCAGTGCATAGCTTCAGCGTGATACGTCCGCTGTTTATCTCCGGGTGGCGGAGCACCCTTGCAGTACAGCCGTCCGCCGGTTTTCTCGAAGCCGCAATAAAGCAGAACTTCTCGTCCTCGTAGGGAACGTCGCCGCCTTTAAGCTGCTTGTGAAGCCTGCTCCGGGCGATTCTCGCCGTGAAGTGACACCAGTCCCCCTCCGGCAGAGCACACGGTTTTTCGTGCGGACAGGGCGCCACGACATGCGCACCCGCCGCTATAAGCTGCGCCCGCGCCTCCATGAGGTTAGCGTAGCCCTCCGGCGTTCCCGGCTCGACTATGAGCAGAAGCCGCTCCGTGCTGTTCCATAGCCGCTCCACCGCTGCGTTCCTCGCGGACTTCGCAAGCTCGTTCAGGCAGTAGGAACACAAAACCAGTTCCGCGCCGCCGTCAAACCCGCAGGTGATGTCACCGCGCTCCCATTTCGCGCCGATACCGCCGACATTTGTCAGCCGCTCCCCGAGAGCCAGCATTTCCGGCTCCCGCTCGATACAGCGAACTTCCCCGCACCCGGCAAGCAGAGCCGCAGCATGGGTGGCAGCGCCTGTTCCCGCACCGATATCCAGCGCCGTGCGGAACTCCCGCCGCTCCTGCGGTATGCACTCCAAAGCAAGCTCCAGCGCCTTGCTTACCGCGCCAAAGGTCGCCGGCATTCTCACCGCCGCATAAGCGAGAATATCCCGCCTGCCGCTCGCAAGCCGCTTTCCGCTGCCGTCGTTGCTGCGGTATCTGCGGGAGATATCCTCTGCCGCCGCCGCAAGCTGATTTGTGTTTTCCTCTGCCAGCAGCCTTTCTATCTCGCTGCGTATTTCTGCGGGAAATTCCATGTTGACCTCTGTTTACCGATTTATAACAATGTGAAATATTGTCGAAAAATATACGCTCAGAAATAATTGTTGCGTATCTCCTTTGTTGCGAACGCGCCCTCAAGCTGCTGCCCCTCGATGTCAGGGTGAAGCCCGTCCTTGAGGTACTTTCCTCTGCCGCCGATGACCTCGTACTTCTCGCAGATACCGGAATTGGAATACGCGTCGATGACCTGCACCGAAAGTCCGCGACAGATAGCCCGCAGGCACTCGATGGTCTTTTCCACCTTGCGGTTATGCTCCGGGGTGGCGGTCTGGATAGGCGTCATAACGAAAATGCGGCATTCCGGGAAGTTCTCCTGAATGGTCTGAATACACCAACGCGCCGCTCCTGCCTCGGTGAACAGGTCGATGTTCCCGTTGCCGGAAAGCTCCTTTCCGGTGAGCGCCTTCTCAGGGTCGCCAATGAACTCTGCGAGGTCGTTCGTGCCCATTGCAAAGGCGAATATGTCCGGTTCAGGGAAATTGCCCGCCTTGACCTCTGCTAAGAACCTCTGGATATGTACCACCGCGCAGTTGTTCATGCGCTTCTGCATTTCCACCGTGTCCTCGGTAGGCTCCCAGCCGTCGCTTATCCCGGCGAAATCCGCCGCGCCATAGTCCTGCGTTGTGACAGTCTTTCCCGCGCATTCAACGCTGCGCTTGTACCAGACCGCGCTGCCCACCGCGACATTGCTGTGGCTCTTCATGCCAAGGGTCTTGTAAACGTGGAAGCTCCACTGTTCACCCGCGGTAATGCTGTCACCGTCAACGCCAAAATCAATATCCTCAAAGCCTGTCATAAATTAACTCTCCTGTGAAACAATATTACATAAATACTTTACCACAAAATCCTACATTTGTAAAGGGGGTATTTAATAAATTCCTGTAAAATCGAAATCCGGGGTGTATTCCTCTTTGGCTGAACTGCGTTCCTGCATGAACCCCTCCAACCCAGTTTCATACACCGCGTCCAGCGCCTTGCGGTACTCGAACGTGGTTATCCTGCGGTTCAGCCGGGGTATCTCCTTCGCCTTGTAGAACGGGGTGTACTGGCTCATCAGGCTGAAAAGCACGTCCTTCCCGAACCGCTCACCCACCCGGCGAATGACCTCCACCGAGTCGTGATAATTATACGGCAGCACCAGATGCCGAATTATAACGCCCTTTTGCAGAAGCCCGCCCTCGCTGAACTGCGGCTTTCCGGTCTGCCGGAGCATTTCCTCCGCCGCAGCCATCGCCGTATTGAAGTACCCCGGCGCGCCTGACAATTCCTCCGCCAGCTGGTCGGAATAATACTTGATATCCGGAAGATAAATGTCAACGTATCCCTCCAGCGCCCGAAGCGTTTCCACCCGCTCATAGCCGCCGCTGTTGTACACCACCGGGATACTGAGCCGGTCTTTCACCATGTCCAGCGCCCGTATTATCTCCGGGACATAGTGCGTGGGGTTCACGAGATTGATGTTGTGCGCCCCCTGCCGCTGTAATTCAAGGAAAATCTCCCCCAGCCGCCGAACGCTGATATCCAGCCCCTTACCTCCGGCGCTTATCTCGTGGTTCTGGCAGAACACGCACCTCATCACGCAGCCGGAAAAGAACACCGCTCCACTGCCCCGTGTGCCGCTTATACAAGGCTCCTCCCACTGGTGGAGCGCCGCCCTCGCCAGCCGGACATTCCCCGCCGGCACGCCGCAGAAGCCCATTTTTTCCGCGCGGTCAGCCCCGCATTTCCTCGGACACAGCCTGCAAATCATTCCATATCACCCCAAAAACCCGGAGAGAAACTCTCCGGGAATTCTGTCATGTTCATTCCGTATCCGCCGTGACGGTCTTCATCAGACTGTAAGTAGGTGTCAATACACCATTATCATTGTAGGACAACTTCAGGTTTACCGCCAGCGAATCGTTGGAGATAGATGTGAAATCCAGCGGATTGACCGCGTCAACATTGTACACGAACACAAAGGTTATCTCCGGGTCTGCCCTGAACTCGGTGCTGTTGACGATAACCCGGAAGCTGCTGCAGTCCTGGAACGCGAACGCCGCTTCGGAATCAGCGCCGCTCACCAGCGGTTCAATGACCCTCTGCCGCTCGGTGAACACACCAAGCCCCTCGTCCTCCTGCTCGCTGTCCGCGCCGTCGCCGTAGACGTTCTGCGCCGCGATGATGGTGCCGTTAGTCACCACCGTGTTCAGCTGCATGTTCTGATAGCGGTAGTCGGTGTCCGTCGGCTCGGCGTTCTCGTCAAGCCCGTTGTACACGCTGCCGTCTATTATGTAGGTGGCACTGTCCACCTGCTGCACTGAAAAGGTGAACACCGGCGCATAGATTATGTTCTGATACTGCGCCAGTATCTCCGTCAGTTCGGATATCTGAAGCGTTTCTGTTTCCGCCTCGTTCATCTTTGCAATTATTTCTGAAAGTGTCTCGTTCGCGCTGATGTCCGCGGTGTAGACTCTGGTCACCGAAGCGGACTCGCCGCCGGCGTTGGTCACATCGCCGCAGAATATCATCTCCCGGGCGTTCAGCATCATCACCAGATACACGCCAAGTCCCGTGATAACAAGCACGAGCAGCACGATTCCAATTACGATTTTCATATTCTACCTCAAAAGCAATACAAATTCGTGTCCCAATCCGGGATATAAGGGTGGTGCCGCAGGTAGAGCCTGTATTTCGGGTTTATCGCCGCGATCTGCAAGGGTATAGCGAACATATCCTCATTGCGGTGATAAAGCGCCACAGAGAGCTTCGGACGGTGTGCTGAAATAGTCTTGCGCGCACCTTCGATAGCCTGCCGCTCGCTTCCCTCAACATCATACTTGACGAAGGTCGCCGGCTCGCCCCGCAGCATGTGGTCAACGCTCATCATGCTGACCTCGCGGTATCTAGCGGGATTGTTACCCCTCGCCGGGTCGTTTTCCTCCACCTTGGAGCTTCTCCCGGCACGCAGGCTGAACCGCATGGTAGTCTCGCAGTCCCACGCCCCGGCGTTGTACGCCTCCAGCATTTCAGAGCCTATCATGTACAAACGCCGTTTCAGCTTGATGTAGTTCTTGTGGTCAGGCTCCATCGCGTATATCTTTCGGAAGTTCATCTTTGTTTCGTTCAGGAACTCCACGATAGTGTCGCCGTTGTAAGCGCCGAGGTCAACGTAGGTCTCCTCGCCGCCGATATTCAGCAGGTCGAACATTTCCGCCCGCGGGGATTCGCATTCCCGCAGATAGTCCAGCCTGCCGCTCAGCTTGTAGCGTATCACGTTCTCAAACACCAGCCGTGACTGTTCGTCCGCCAGCAGGGAATAGGTCTTTTCCAGCTCCGCCCGGTGTTCCCGCGCGTAGTCCAGCGTGAACAGCCCGTCACCCACCACCGGAACGCAGGGCGCATACAGCTCATGCTTTTCAGCAATGCTGTAAATATGCTCCATCACCCCGGGGAGCTGGCTGCCAAAGCATACCAGTATCAGGAAGTTGTCGCCGTAAAGCTGCTCTATCTCGGACAGCTTCTTCACCCGGTAGCCGAGGAAGCTGTGTCCTCTCACGAACTCGTCGCTCGCCATGATGTCGGCGGTCTGTACTCCGATATCGTCCAGCACGGCTTTGATCTTCTCCGCGCCGTCACCCATGCCGTAAAGCACGATTTTTTTATCCGTCTGCCGCAGGTAGTCCCACAGGCAGCCATCTATCTCGTCAATGAAAAATGCCATTTTTATGTCCCCTTGCAGAGCTTACATCATGCGTACATTCTCTGCTTCCTTAACACACTGGACAAACTCCTCTGATATTTTAGAACTGTCCAGCTGATACTTCTCAACAAATTTATCAACTGTTTCCCAGTCGCCCTTCTCATAGGCGTAGGCGAGGTCGAACACATCGCTGTAAACTCCGCCCTTGCCCAAAAGCCCGTTCTTTATCTCCTGCGTCAGCGGGAACTCGTCAAGCGTCTGCTTGAGAGCACGCTCCCCGCCGTAGGTGACCATAGAAAGCAGCCCCATCAGGTAGAAGGACTCCGCGTCGGAAGCGGCTTCCGGTATCATCAACGCCAGCTTGCGGCAGAACTTCGCCATCAGGCAGGAAATGCGCATTATTTCGACATTGTCGTTATGGGTGATGCGCTGCATACCCATGAGGTATATCCACTCCCGCAGATAGTCCAGACCCAGGATAACCAGCGCCTGGCTGATCGAGCTTATCCTGTTCCTCACGCCGAAATACACGGAATTTATCAGCCGCAGCAGCCGCTGGGTCATAGCGGTGTCGCAGGCTATAACGTCCACGATATCGCTGAATTCCGGCTCCGGCTGCGACACCAGCTGCATTACCCTCATAAGGTTCATCGGCAGCGGAGTGATGCTGTTTCTGGACATGATGGTGGGCTTTGCAAAGTAATAACCCTGCATGAAGCTGCACCCAAGCTGTTTAGCGTACTCAAACTCCTCCTGCGACTCTATCTTCTCCGCCAGCATCAGCTTGTTGCTGTATCGGCAGATATACGCGGTCTCCTCGATGGACTTCTGCGCTGTGCGGAAATCTATCTTGACGATATCGCCAAGCTCGAAAAGCTCGCTGTAACTGTTGTCGTACTCAAAATCGTCCAGCGCAAGGGTATAGCCGCGCTCCTTCAGCTCCTGACATGCGCCGAGGATCTGGTCGTCCATCATAAGATTCTCCAGCACCTCGACCACAACAAGGTCCGGGGATATCATCTTCGGAACGCCGCGCTTCAGCAGGTTAGACGTAAAATTGATAAACGCCTTCCCCTCGCCGATTATTTCACTGACATTCAGCCCAAAAAAAGCATTAGTGACCACATCGGCGGTGGATTCATCGCCGTTTACGCCGTTATATACGTTCTGCTTTCCATTGCTGCGGTAAAGCAGCTCATAACCGTAAACATGGTTCTCCGTATCAAAAATCGGCTGACGGGCCATATAAACGTCCATCAAAATCACCCTTTGCGCAATAATACGTTGTAATATCGCTTATTACAACATCACATTTTTATCTATCTTATATTATACTATAAATTCGTTATTTTTGCAAGCATTACTAAAAATAAATCCACAATTTTGTTTTTTTAGGCATTCTGCACAATAAGATTGATAGAATTTTGTGGAAATACTTTCCTGAAAACAAACCCGCCCCTGACATCAGTCAAAGGCGGGAACCCTTATAAATTCTTGTTAAGTGACTGACCCGTTGCCCTGCCGACCACCGCGCTGTTGTAGTAACCGATCTTCTGCCGGGTCTGTTTAAGCTGCTCCAGTTCCTTGCGGGAATCGATGTGCTGATTCTTGAACTGGTTGGAGATCACCTTATCCTTGTCAACGATACGCTGTTTTATGACGGTGATATTCCGCTGCAAAAGCTGTATTTTCTTGTGCTCCTCGTCAAGCGGCGTGCTGACGTAACTGCCGTGAACAAGGCTTTTCAGCAGGATACGTTCCTCGTTCATCTCAAGCTCAATGACCTCGTTCAGCTGCTGCTTCAGCTCTTCCAGCCTCTGGATAAGCTCGTTTCTTGCAAACAGCGCCTGCTGGAGCACCTCAAGATCGGCGTTACTCATGGCGTCCGTCTGCTTTTCGTATTCCTGGAGCACCTCATAAATCTGCTTCATTATCTCGGTTACTCCCTCGCAGCCTTTAAGTTCAGCCATAGTGATCCCCCCTGAACGTCATTTTTTGCGGTTTTTCTCCTGCGCTTCTATCTCTTCTTTAGTCATCTGACTTATCTGTGTAAATGCGTCCCGCAGATCGGCGATCATCGGAATGATTTTTTTCAATTCCTCCGCCGAATCCGTGTCCTTGCGCATGTTTGCCTTTTCGGCAGTCCTCTGGAAAAAGTCGTACAACTGGTCAAGGTTGCTGGATATCGGTATGCTCATATCCAGCGCGCCGCGCAGCGCCCCCAACAGTTCCTGTGCCTTGATAAGCGAATTGTGCGCCTTCTTTACGTCCTTGGTGTCCTCAATAGCATTCACAGCGATTGCAAGCTGACGCTCGGTCTCGCTGTACAGCTTTATCACCACCTCGACCGGGGTCATTGTAGAAACGGACTGCTTTTTATATGCGGAATAGGGATTTGACATAACCTCTCGCCCTCTGTTCTTTCAGAATGTATTACATGCCTGACCCAAGATACTGGGAAATATAATCAGTCTGGCTGTTCAGGTCGGACATTGCGGATTCCATATTGGTGAATATCTTCCACCAGTATTCTTCCTTGTCGTCGTACCGGTTCTGAAGCTCCTTGATCTTGTCCTGTATCTTCAGCATCTGCTTGTAGATCTGGCTGTCGGTGGTGACGGAACTGTTAGCCTTGCCCGCCTTCTGTACAAGGATACCTCTGTTATTAACAGTACCGGTGCTCTTCACAGCATTGTCCATGACCTTGTTGAACTTGGACATAACGCCGGTTTCGGTATCAGTGAACAGCTTTACTATGGCGTCTGAATTCTTCTCGAACGCCTTGTCGAATGCGTCCTCGTCTATCTCAAGCTTGCCATGATCTGCATAGTCGTTGGAGGTCTTGATACCCATGCTGAAAATGCCGAACTTGGAACCGTCGTCAAGAGTTACCGTATCATACAGCACGGAACGCAGCTGGCTCATTATTCTGGACACTGTGGAATCATTGTAAAGGACACCCTGCTTTGCGGAGGTTTCCCACTTCTCGATCTCCTTTTCGTCCATTTCCTCTTTTTCAGCGTCGGTCAGCGGCTCGTACCTGTTGCCCTTGGAATCCTCCGCAGGAGCCTTGCCGATATGCTCGTAAACATCGTCGATGAGCTTGTTGTAATCCTCAACAAAGGACTTGATCGTGTCCTTTACAGCGCTGCTGTCCTTGGTGAGGTTCACGGTGTAGGTCTCGCCTATCGCCATGTTGTCGTTGAAGGTGAATGTGGTTCCGTCCAGCGTATAGGAGTTGTCGTTCAGGTATACCTCCTGCCCGTTCAGCTCGAAAATAGCATTCTGACCCTGTGTAACACCCACAGTGCCGTTCTCGTCGGTAAGTCCCAGACCTCTTGCGAAGTCGCTGTCCTCTATCTCGACCTTGCCTGCGCCGCCCATTTCGTTCGATTCAATGGTGAAGCTGTTGGTGAGTGCAGAATAGGTCATTGTTACCCCTGCGCTGGACTTATTCACCGCCGAAAGCAGCCCGGAAACAGTCGCGTCCTTGTCGACCGAGATCTCCTCGCCATTTATCGTGATGGAATAACCACCGAGAGCATTGTTCGGCTCCAGTCCGAGTGCGGACAGTGTAACATTAGATGTAGCCTTGTTGGAAGCGGAAGCCTTATTGAGTCCCAGCGTTCCGCCCTCGACAGAGGACATGCTGAACGACGCAGTCTTGCCGCTGCTGTCCCTTGCGGTAAGATAAGAGCCGTTCATTGAAAAGGTGTAACCCTCAACGCCCTTCAGCGCCTCCATAAGAGCCGCCTCGTTCTTGTCCTTTGCCGCCTGCTCGCTGGTGTAGGTGTAGTTCTCCAGCTGCGTGGAGGTAACAGTAGCGTCAGCGGAAAGATTGTTCTCCTTGCGGTATGCCGCCGCTTTCAGTTCATTATATTCATTAAGTATCTTATCGTTGCCGGAGAGATTTCTGCTGTCGTAGTATGTGGTAGAAACGCCCTCAAAGCTAAGCTGCTGTACCTTTCCGCCGATCTCGACCGCAAAGGTGTTGGTGCCTGTGACCACGCTTCCGGTGGAAACTGCAACCTTCTCTGAGCCCTGAGACAGTCCGAAGTTGCCCTTGTTCTCGGTGACGGTCACAGTCGCATTACCGCCGACCTTGAATTCCACCTTGCCGTCAGCGCCGATCTCGGTCTGTAAGAACCACTCCTTGCCTTCAGCGTCCACTGCGCCCGCAGCGTCCCCGCCGACCTTGCCGGAGTAGCCGAAGCTCTCCTGAAGCTGGGTGTTGAGCGAGTCCACGATACCGGACTTCAGCGCGTCCATATCCGCAACGTTTCCGTCTGCGTCAAGCACCGCGTCCGCAGAAAATTCGACAGTCTTCTTAACGCTGCCCACCTGCACATCCAGCGCAAAGCTGAACGAACGGGTCACAGTGCCGTCCTCGGCGGTGGTGTCGGAAGTAGATGCGGAAGCTATCGCCTTATCCAGATCCAGCGCAAAGTTCCCGATACTGATGGACTTTCCCTCCGCCTTTGTGGAGGTCGCCAGCTGCTGGAGCTTCAGCTTGTATGTACCCGCGGACGAACCCGTGGTCGTGGTGACTGAAAGTCCCTCGGCGTCCGCATTATTGGTTGTAGAAACCGCTGCCTTGTACTTGTTAAAAGTGGACGGGCTTAGCAGGTAATTATCCCGCTTTAACACGTCGAAATACTTGTTCTTGAAATCGGTTATCTTGGTGGTGATGTCCTGATATGCTTCCTGCTGCCATGACAGTTTAGTGAGCTTCTTGCTCTGGTTGTCTATTTTTGTCTGGTAGGACGAAAGCAGCTGTTCAACCATGGCTTCCGTGTCAAACCCGGAACTAAGACCGCCAAGCCTGATGTTATTTACTGCCATATCACTTATCCTCCTGCTTATGTTGTTTAAGAAGGTCTGCTATCGCGCTGCCGGAAACATGAGCCGCCTGCTCGTTTGTCTGGCGAGCGTCCTTCAGCTCGCTTCTGATTATCTTGACCTCTTTTGGTGCGTTAACGCCTATCTTCACCTTGTCCTTGCCTATTTCAAGGACAGTTATCTCTATGTTGTCCGAAATTATCAGACTCTCATCGGTCTTTCTTGTTACTACCAGCATAGTCAGACCTCCTCATAAACCGGAGCCTTGAACTCATAATGCTCTGTCAGGATGATCTGAGCTGCGACCCTGTCCTTCGTATTGACAACTATCGGACAGCGGAGGTTTATCGTGGTCTTTTTGTAGTCCTCCGGAACTATAGCCACCGCAAGGCAGCTGTAAGGGGAGTTTTCATCAATGGCGAGCAGCTTCTGCTCCTCGTCGGATATCTCGAACTTATAGTCGCTGTATATCGCCATAGGGTCGTAGACCACAAAGCATGGCTCCTTCCCGTCCACCGACTGTAGCCACATCGGGAACACACCGTCCCCCAGCGGGCTGAGCAGCGCGTATCTTTTGGCGTCCTCAAAGCCGATGATACCCTCGGGGAAGCTGATGATCCTGCTCTCATCGACCTCCTGCTCACCGAAATCTCTGGTAATGATCTTCATAGGCGTTTACCGTCCTTTCAGGATTTATCCTTTCACATCAAGCACCGGCGGCTTGTATTCGGGGTTGGCGCTCGCCGGGAAGTAGATCGGGCCTCCGGTGTACTCTATCTCCACCCTCGGTCTGTCCCTTACGATAAGCTCCACGCTGCCGGGAACGAACTCCATCGGAAGCCGGGTCATAACGTCCCAGTCAATATCCTGCTCACCCATCTGGTAATCAATGCTGAGCGTACCGCCATCAAAGGTGATGTCAGCGCCCTCTTTAGGAAGGAACTCCATGATGGTTTCTACCGTAGCACCTGCCCTGGCTTTCTGAATCGCTATTTCAGAAGCGGACATTCCTCTCGCCAGCTGATTTCCCTCGGAAGCCACCCTGGCTGTCCCCTGAAAGGCAAGCGAAAAGCCCTCCTGAGCCTTCTGGCTCATCATATCCGCGTCGTTCATGTGACCATATCCAAGGCTCTTTCTCGCCTCATAGGTGTCGATGTTCACCTTGATGGGTTCTGCCTCCATGACATATCCACCCTCGGTGTTTGTGATCTTCACCTTTGGCTGTCTGTCCTCCGGGTAATCGAACTTAGCGTTCGTCACCTTTATCTCGATAGATATCGGGATAGTCGTGATCTGTAATAAATTGCTGTCCAAATCAAACACCTCCATTTGTCTGTGACCTGCTTCAGCCCGCGGCGGACTTCCTTGCCCCACATCTCCGCGGCGTTACCCTTAAACCATCAGCTTATATAATTGAATATGCTGTTCGGAACGATAGAGCTTGACATCTGAAGACACGCGTTATATATAGCCTCGTAGGTCTTCATAAGCGTTATTTCAGCTTCAAGGTCAGTCGCTTCAAGCGTCTTCTGCCTGTCCTGAAGATTAAGCTCTCTCGTTTCATACCGGTTCTTGTTGAACTCGATATATTCCTCCGCATTACCGAGGTCTGCTATCTCTACCAGCAGGTTCTCGGACGAAGTCACTATCCTGTCTATACATGCGTTTGCATATCCAATGTCGCCCCTGCGGAGCGCCGCAGCCGCGTCCAGAGTTACCTGAATGTAGTTATTGGAGTAAAAGTCCTCGTTCTGGAAGCTGGGAGCAGTGCCGCTGTCGCTCCCCTTCAGGTAAATCGAGCCGTTTATCTCCTTGCCCAGCGCGTTGATGTATGTCAGGCTAAGATTGCCATCGTCGTCTATCTGGGGAATATGCTTTTCCCGGAGAAACTCATTGTCCAGCTGTTCCTGTATCGCCGCGGCGGTATCCGCAGTAGTGCCCTTTGCGGTGAAGACTATCGTCTTGCTTGTGCCCTCCGCGAAGATATCAAAGGTGTATATCTGCCCGTTCTTGAGCTGGTCGAGGTTGACCGAAGCCTGCTTTGACACATATACATCGCTGCCGTCGTTCATGGTCAGCTGACCGCTGTCGCTCAGAACAGGTATCTTATCCTCGGCGAAGCCCGCATTTGTGAACGAATCTTTTATCGCGGTGCGGATATCGTCCTTATTTATGCCGGAGAAGCTGACAGTGACCGTCTTGCCGCCAGCGGTTATTCTCAGCGAATTAACGTCATCAGCGCCCTGGTTCAGCTTCAGCGTATCTATCACAGAGGACTTTTCGCTGTCCCTGTCATAGCCGCAGCCCGAAACGTCCGCGCCGCTAAAGGATATCTTCAGTGCAGACTGCGGGTCTATTTCCTGATCATCGTTGATCACCATTCCAATACCGATGTCTATGTAAACATCATTGGAGTACGGGAAATCTCTGCATTCGCTGTATGCGTTCACCGGAACGCCGTGATAAAGCACCGTTGTAGCCTGACCGCTCTCGTTGTACTCAAGAGTGAACGGCTCGTTGCTGTTGCTCTCGCCGCCAAAAATGGCACGCTCCGCACTGTTGGTGTTGAACACCGAGCACATTTCCTTAGCCTTTGTCTCAAGCTGCTGCGCGAGGATATTGAGGTCTGTCGCCTTGTCCTTGGTGGAGTTGCAGGCATATATTATCGTTTCACGGACATTCGCCAGCGAATCGGATATCTGGAGCAGCGAGGTCTCCGCCTCGGTGTAGAACTTATCCGCAACATCAAGGTTCTCCTGATACTGCTCTGTGTGCCACAGCTGCTTTCTTACCGTCAGCGCCTTTGAAGCCTTCAGCGGCGACTGACTGGCTCTGGTGTATTGCCTGCCGGTGTAGATCTTGTTCTCGGAGGCAAACTTCTGCGTGGAGATACGCTTCAAATTCCTGTCGTAATTACGCAGAAGCGTGGAGTTTGTTATTCTCATCTGTTACCCTCCTTTAAAGCCCTACTCTGCCGGTGCCGTTTATGAGCTTGTCAAGCGCGTCGTCCAGCGTGGTCAGCATTCTTGAAGAAGCGCTGTACCACTTCTGGTAGTTCAGCATGTTTATACCTTCCTCGTCCATCTGCACGCCGGAGATCTCGTCCCGCGCGTCCAGAAGCGTGTCAACAGTGGACACGGCGGTCGCATTGCGGCTGGTCTCGTAGGAAATGGTTTCCGCGAGCCTGTCGCTAAGGAACGAAATGTACTGGTAAACATCGCCCCTGAAGTCGTTCTCGTTGCCGAATTTTATGTTGCCGTCCTCGAACTTTGACAGCAGGTACAGGACGTTGGTGTTCTGCAATGTTACGCTGCCGTCCTCTTCGGTGACTTCATCGTACCCGTACACCGGCTTGCCGGTGACGTCATCTATCGTCTTTACCATGCCGATCATGGTGGGATTTTCTTTCCAGATAGTCGAAACGTGGATATTTGCTGCGGTAATTACCACCTGCGAATAGCCGATATCCATCTTCCCGTCATGGTTGAGGTCTGCGGTGGGATCCTGCTCCCCGCTGGGATAACCAACGAACATCTGCCGGGAGGGATCATCGTCCGCGCCGTTAGCGGAGTTGAAGGTGTGCGCGATGGTCCTTGCGAACTCGTCTATCGCGGACTTGAAGTACGCAATACCGTAGGCACCGTTCTGCCGCCCGGTAGCATAAACTCCGTTTCCATTGAGCATGTCAATGTATGATTTCAGAATACCGTTGTGAAGGTTTACCTCCTCGCCGCTCTCGAAGTTGAGGAACGCCTGACCGTTCTTCTCATAGTCCTGCATAACGAAGTAGTTGACCTTGAGCTTCTCGCCGTTGATGATGTTTATGCCCGCCATGTCCACGGAATAAGTGCCGTCGGAATTCTGTGTAACAGAGATGTCGCCGTAATTCGCCAGCTCGTCAATGTACATGTTCATCTGGTCGTAAAGCTCGTTAGGGCCGTACCCGTCGGGGTAGTTGAACTTCTCCTTTGCGATACGGTCGTTCAGCGTGTTCATCTCGCCAAGGAGATTGTTGACGTAGCCCACCGTATCCTCCAGCTCGCTGACGTAGGTATCCTCGACCTCGCGCAGCTTAGTGCTGTAATCATTCAGCAGCCGACAAAGGTTTACCGCCGAGTTCGCCGCGATAGTCGCCACCTCGGCAGCGTCCGGGCGCTCGACCGAATAATCCTGAAGCGACTTGAAGAACTGCTCGGTGAAGTACTGAAGCCCGTCCGTGTCGATATTGTCCAGAACGTCCTCGATATCCGACAGGATATTGATGGTCTTTTCGGTTTCAGCCTCGACAGCGGTGTTCTCGCGGTAGCGCTTGTCGATATAGATATCTCTCATCTGGCTCACGCCGTAAGCATTAACGCCCTGTCCGGTCAGAGAGAGGTTGTTTGTGTCGCTGCACCACCGCAGGCTCTGGTTGCCGCTGACGTACATCGCGTAGAGGTCCACCCTCTGCCGGGTGTAGCCGACGGTGTTTATGTTGGAAACGTTGTTGCCTGCGATATCAAGGCTTTTCTGCGCAACCTGGAGCGTGCGCTTCTGCGTTTCAAATCCTAAAAAAGTAGGTCGCATTGGTTTTCCCCCTAAATCTCTCTGAATGCCTTTGCCGAGCTGCCGCCGCTTACCTTGGAAGCGTTCTTGGTGTAGGTCTCCGGCTTGTTGAAGATCCCGGCGCGCTGGACGAATTCCTTCTGATTATCCAGCTTGCGCTTTACGATCTCGTTTGTCTGCTCGTTTATCTCGCGAATGCCGTCCACCAGATCCGCAAGCTGCTTTGAAAGCAGCGTAAGCTTCGCCCGGTACTCCTGCGGGAACTCGTCTATCATCTCCGACAGCTTCCTGCCGGAAATACCCAGCCCCTGGAACAGCGCCTGCCGTTTGTTCTCCAGCGACTGGCTTTTCATGACGTAAGCCTGTTCATCATTGAGCGACTTGGTGAGCCAGTCGAGATCGTCCTCAAGTATTTTGGTGTGCTTTTTCATGAGGAACTTGTGCAGCTCCCGGTAGAAATCGCAGTCTATTTCAAGACATCTCATGACCGCCTGTGCGGTAACTTCGTTCTGCTGTGCCATACTATCACCCGAAGATAATGTAGGAAGCGAGGTCGCTTGCCTCCACGCCGTTCTCTAATGTCTGCTGAGCCTGTTCAAGCTCCTGCGGGGCAGCGTCTGCGGTGACCTCCGCGGCGATACCTCTCTTTGCCGCCTGTAACGCGGTGTCGAACCCGAACTCGACCCTGTCTGTATTCCTTACCGAGGAAGCAGCCTCTGTCTTCTGAACGGCGCCCTTTCTTGTCGTATTATAGGCGGACAGCACCCCGTTGATTCTCTTTATTTCCATATACATCTGCCTCCTTTGCTATATGTGTCGCCTTTCTTGTGGTGGCAGGCATAATTCGCCTATCACACCTGTTTATTATATCGGCACTGCAATGCGAAACTTTAGCTTTTTCCTCCATCTTTTTGAGGTTTTTAGCATATTTTTTCCTGCCGTGCCGCATTGACATTTCGTGCAATGCAAATACAGCAGCAAAAAGCCGCCCTTACGGACGGCTCATTAGCTTACATAAAATACAGGCTCTTTTTCGACAGGTCGGTAAGCTCCGGAACTGCGAACGCATAATCCCCGGTCATGGGAACGGTATAGGTATCCGAGCAGGAACCGAGAACCGCGCCGTTTCCGACCACCTTACCGTCAGAGATCATCAGACTGTTGCGGAACGCTTCAACATCTCCGCCCATAGTGAAGGTAGGAAGTCTGACCTCGCAGAAATGTGTGAACAGCACCTTGTAGTTATTGTCCACCAGCGCGTAGAAATATCCGTCGTAGCTGTCGGTCAGATACTCGTTGATATTCTTTGCAAAATACTGTTCAAGGACCGTCATATTGGTGTCTGTTATATCGTCCTTGGACATAAGACCGTTGAGGGTGACATCAATGTGCAGTCCGACCATGCCATTCTCTTCAAACTTTGCCTCAAGAAACAGATACTTGCCATCCATTATCTTGTTAGCGCCGTCCTTATATTCAATGTATTTCAGATCAGCGTCATCATAGGTAACCAGCGAACGCTCTGTAAGCTGGGCTCTGGTAAATGCCAGCTGGCATGCCGGGAAGAACACCTCCGCGTTAGCGTTGTGAGAAAGCACTTTTTCTGTCGTACCGCCAAGCAGCGACACTGCCATCACGGTAATAAGCACGCCGATGATCGCAATAACGATCACCAGTTCTATGAACGTAAAGCCCTTTTTTCCTTTCAGCCGATGAAGGTATTTTATCATGTAGATATCCTGCCTTTCCTGAATTATTCAGCAAATATTCTGTCAGACGCGTCAGTCCTCATCAGGAACGAATTCCGGACGGTTCGGGTCGTGCTGGCTGAGATCAATATTGAAATCATATACCGCTTGTGGGGCTTTATCCGTCAGCCCGACATAGTAAGCAGTCATTTCCGATATCTCCCCGTGCACTTCTCCATAATACGGTGTTTCCGTTTCATGATCAAATGTCCAGATCATGATATCATCAGGGAAATTCTGCTTCATGTATTCAACGCAGTCCTTGGTCATGCAGTAACCGGTCGGCTCATCAGGACAAACCAGGTACCAGTCCGGCGCGCCGTACAGGTGCAAGATCTCATGAGCCATCGTTGTTGCTGTCATCTCCAGTCCCTTAGAAAAGAGCGGGAAGAACACCATGTCGTAGGAAAACTGCGGATCAAAATAGCTGTCCTTTGCAAAAGCAAGAGTAGCACTGTACTCGTCCATGTCGTAATACGTGATATAGATTATATTATCCGCACCGAAGCTCTCAACAAGCTCTTCCGACGGAACGTTATTGTTTACAAAGTCCCACAGAAGATTATATCCGTCGTTCTCCCGCAGGAAGTAATCAAACCTGTTGGAAACATTCCCGACCTCATAGTACAGCTGCGGGTATTGCTCCCAGTCGTATATAAACTCTGCCGCTTTACCATAGCCTGCGGCTTCTCTGGTTAACCAATCTGTTGCCAGCCCGAGATTTTCGAGGCACTTTGAGACCTTAGCGTCGTCCGCGTCCTCATCAAACCATTTTTCATAGTCAAGGTCAACAAACAGCGACACGCAGACGGTTTTCCCCTCCAGCTTATCCGCTGTCCCGTGCTCTCCCATTGAGAAGCTCAGGGGATATTTCACCTTCATTGCGCGTGAAATATAATATCTCCATGGGAAAACACCTATATTATCAAGGGCAAACAACATATATACCGCCGCAGCCACTATAACAGCCACAGCGCCTGTTACCAGCCACTTTTTTTTCATTGCTCCTCCAGCATAATGTTATTGAAGCTAAATGCTATTAATCAAAAGAACTGCCATGCAATTCGCTTGATTAATAGCACTAAATCCCCGACGGCTTGCGCCGCCGAGGACTGATTGTGCTATTCAGCGATCAGCTGTAATCAAACGATTAAGCTGCACCAAGAGCAAGCTTCGGAGAAGTACCTACTACTACGTTGCCAACTACGCCAGCCTTGCTGGAGCCGCCAAAGCCCCAAGAACCAGCCTGGAAGTCAGTAGCGGCGGGCATAGAAGAAGCTGCTGCGTGTGCGCCGTCTACGCAAGCAACGCCAACAACCTTACCGTTCTTGATAAATACCTGAATGTAAGCGTCCTTAAGATCGGACAGGGAATCAGCAATGTAGTTTACATAGTACTTATCCTTGTCAGAGATGTCGTTAGCAGTGTTTACGTCAGCTGTACCCCAGTGGTTCTCGCCATCGAGCCAGTCATCAGCGCCGCCAGCAGTAGAGGTAACGGTGGGAGCGCTCCATGTACCAGTAGTAACTGTGATTACGATGCTACTAGTAGTTGCCTTGTAGGATGCCTTAGCAGCGTCCATCTTGGTAAGGAACTCTGTGGTTCTGTCCTTGATCTGCTGTGCAGAGGAGTCAGCAGAAGTGATTCTGGAATCCTGAACAACGCCCAGCATGGTAGGAACGAGGATAGCAGCAAGTACGCCGATGATAGCGATTACTACTACGAGCTCTACGAGAGTAAAGCCCTTCTTGGCCTTGAGAGCCTGAAGCTTCTTTATCATTGTAAAGACCTCCTATAAAATAAAAAATTGTTTATGTATAACC
>JBJFGA010000078.1:0-19254 GCA_051892275.1 Oscillospiraceae bacterium
ACCATCTATGTTAGACAAAAAAGATATTATGCCCGCAAACGGCTTGACAGAGCCACTTGCGGGCATATATCTTGTTCAAAATCAGAAATGCACTTCCGTAGATATTTTTTGAAGGAAAATGGACTTGAACCCTCCTTGTATAAAATTGTCTTACGGATTCTTGTGAACTCTGCACAATCAGCCTGCGAATGCCGAAAACGGTACTCGCAGGCTTTTTTATTTTCGCCGAAAATTACAAAAAAGATTTTTGGTAGGTTTGAACCATTATCATGTAGAAAAAATCCCAGTATATTTATATAGTATGCCCAAATCGCCTGTGGCCGCTTCGGTATTCCCGAACGCAAGCCGCAGGCTTTTTTTATTTCCATAAAAACTATGAAAGGAGAAAATCAAGATGCCAATTAAATAAGTATAGTAGAGTAGTATGCAGCGGCAAATGCCGTTTCATAAATATTTTCAAATGGAGGTAATCAAATGAACAGACAGAGAATCCGGCTGCTCCAGGAGCAGTACCCGCCCGGAACGCGAATTCAGCTCGACAGCATGAGCGACGACCCTCGCCCAATTCCTGCCGGAACTAAGGGAACGGTGCGGCTAGTGGACGATATGGGTACCCTGCATTGCGACTTCGACAACGGCAGGCATCTGGGCATTTGTCCTGAAGTCGATTCGTTCCACAGGATCACCGAACAGAAAGAGGACATCAGTCCAAAGCTGTCAATGTAAGCAAAAAAACGAGAGGAGTGATTATCGCAGCAATCAAGTATTTCGATTGTTTCTCCGGGATAGGTGGATTCCGGAGTGGTCTTGAACAGGCAGGCGGTTATGAGTGCGTGGGTTTCTGTGAAATAGACAAGCACGCCGAGACTGCATACCGTGCGATGTATAATACCGAAAAGGAGGTTTTCTACCATGACATCACCGAAATCAAAGGAGCTGAGCTGCCTGACTTCGACCTCTTTGTCGGAGGATTCCCATGTCAGCCGTTTAGCGTTGCAGGAAAGCGGCTTGGATTTGAGGACACAAGAGGCACTATGTTCTATCACATTGCCAGAATCCTTGAAGCCAAACACCCTGCTGCTTTCCTGCTTGAAAATGTTCCCGGTCTGCTGTCGCATGAGGGCGGGAAAACTTTCAACACAATCCTTTCAGCGTTATCTGCATTGGGGTATAGTATTGAATGGTGCTTGCATCACAGCGCAGATTTCGGAGTCCCCCAGTCAAGGAAAAGGGTGTACATTGTCGGATATCTTAGAACCGAATGCACCGGAAAAATATTTCCTATCCCCCACTCAGCAGGAAAAACTCCTGAGCGCCTCATTGACGGAGCGCAAGGGTCGAGAGTGTACTCCACAAACGGAACAGCAGTAACGCAGTGCGCCGGCTCCGGCGGTGGCGGCGGTAGGACGGGTCTTTATCTTATCGACATGAACCCCGATGCCGAAATAACCGATAACGCTCGCTGTCTTATTGCTAGGTATAATTCCGGAATAACTCATCACAAGGGCACAAATTCCGGAGTTTTGGTTGAATGCAGCAACGGGCAAGACGAACCGCTTTCGGCAATTCCTGAAAACACCATTTCGGTGGCAGATAAACATGGAATTCTGCATCGTGGCAGAGTTCGCAGACTTATGCCGCTGGAGTGCTGGCGACTTCAGGGTTTTTCCGATGAGCAGTTTAACAAAGCCGTTTCAACAGGTTTGTCCGATGGGCATTTGTATAAAATGGCAGGAAATGCGGTTTCAGTTCCTGTTATCGCAGCTATTGGAAAACGAATTAGGGAGGTGATATTCAACGATACCACTTAACGCAGCAGAGGTCAGCTAATACAATCAGCCTGTGAACACAGGCGTTTGCACGAACCCACTTTCCTTTTTTCGGTTGAAACGCCTGTTCACAGCAGAATTGCCGAGGAGGTAATAACCATTCCAAACTATATTATAAACCAAGTCCGCTTTAGTGGAGATGAAAACCGTATCGCCGAGCTTATGGACTTCATCAAATCGGATAAGAAAGAAGGCAACGAGCATTCCGCCGTAATCGACTTCAACAAAATTATCCCCATGCCGGAGAGTCTGAACGTTGACGCCGGCAGCATGGAAGTCCCCTGCCTGTCAGCGATTCTCACTGCAATAAATCCCATTACCGAAGATTTCGGAGAGAAGAAGCTCCAGCCGGACGAATTCCGTGAAACCGTAAGTAAAGTGAATGCTTTCTACTCGCATTCCAAGCCGGATGTTATGGTGACAAACGTCAATCGTCAGGCGCTGGAAAAAGGCAGAATCTATTTGGACAACATCATGCAATACGGCGCACCGACATGGTACGAATGGCGTGTAAAAGCGTGGGGATGCAAGTGGGAGGCTGGCAATCAGGAGGCAGTCAGCAGCGACACTATCGAATTCACGACCCCGTGGTCTGCGCCTGTCCCCATACTGCAAGCTCTGTCCGAGAAGTTCCCCGACATCACAATTTCAAGCCGTTGGGCGGACGAGGACGTCGGTGTAAATACCGGAGAAGCGGAATTCAAGGGCGGCGAGATTTCGGAGCTGACCCGCTTTGATGTTCATAGCAAGGAGGCATTCGCACTTGCGGCGGAGCTGTGGGGCTTGGATCTCGCCGAGGAGGGGTTAGCGTTCAACGAAAATACCCAAACCTATGAATACCACGACCCTGAAGAATCTCCGGACATTTCCCCCAAGATGTAAATAAATGCAATCAGCCTGTGAACGCAGGCGTTTGCACGAACTCACAATACTTTTTTCGGTTGAAACCGCTTTCGTTCACAGCAGAATTGCCGAAAGAGGTGATGAGTATCAACAGCTTTATGAGCTGGATCGGAGGCAAGAAAAGCAGCCGGGACATTATCATTCCGAGATTCCCGGTGTACTACGAAAAGTACATCGAGGTTTTCGGAGGCGGCGGCTGGATTCTGTTTGCGAAACCGCCCAACAACGATTTCGAGGTGTTCAACGACTTCAACAGCAACATCTCAAATCTGTACACCTGCGTTCGCGACCACAGCACCGAGCTTATTGAACGGCTAAGATATGTGCTGAACAGCCGTGAGGACTTTGACCGGATAAAGCACATAATCAGCGAACCGGCGCAAATCGGCGATGTGAAACGGGCTGCTGAGTTCTACCAGCTAATCCGGTACAGCTACGCAAGCTCCTGCGACAGCTTCGGAGGTAAGCCGCACAGTATGTGGTCGAATTTCCCGCTTATTGAACAGGCTTGCCGCAGATTGCAAAAGGTCGTAATAGAAAACAAAGATTTTGAGAAGCTCATTTCGCAGCAGGACAGCGAGGTGAGCTTTTTCTATTGTGACCCGCCGTACTTCAACACGGAGAGCTATTACGAAAACGTGGGGTTCGGGACTGCCGACCACGAACGGCTTCGCAACGTGCTTTCCGGGATATCCGGCAAGTTCATGGTGTCCTACAACGACTGCCCGGAGATACGCAGTCTGTACGACGGCTGCGCGATGTACGCATACGAGCGTCTGAACAATATCCGCCAGCGTTTCGACGGCGGCAGTATGTTTGGAGAACTGCTCATTGCGAACTACGACCTGAACGAACGTCTGAACAGTAACAGACAGATTTCATTTTTTGACGAGGAGGACAATTATGGTAACATTTAACTGCAAGATCACTGGTAACGGCAATCTGAAGCTCTCGGAGCAGGCGCAAGAGATTCTTGACCTGCGCCCCGGCGATGAGGTTAGAATCTCAATACACCTCGGCGATGAGGAAATCATCGTTCCGCAGGTATACCTTGACGACGCCGGAATCCCCGCAGGCAGCACGCTGGAGGTCTGCGCCGAGAACGGGCGGCTTATCATTCAGGAGGCTGTCGATGAGTGATTTAGAAGTAATTCTGTTCCGGCATGAGCAGTTTGGGGAGATTCGCACGCTGGAAATTGACGGAGAGCCGTGGTTTGTGGGAAAGGACATTGCGATTTCGCTCGGCTACACTAATCCTGCAAAGGCTCTTCGCGACCATGTTGACAGCGATGATGTAACGGTGAACGATTCGTTCACCGTCAATGGAACGCAGGGTAAATTGATAAACGAAAGTGGTCTGTACAGCCTTATCCTTTCAAGCAAGCTGCCCTCCGCAAAGGCGTTCAAGCATTGGGTGACTGCCGAGGTTCTTCCCTCGATCCGCAGGAACGGCGCATATCTCACCGCCGAAACGCTTCACAAGACAATGAGCGATCCTCGTGAGCTTGCAAAGCTGCTGAACACCCTCGCGGACGAGCAGGAAAAGCGGAAGGAACTCGAAGAAGAAAACGCTTTTCTCACGGTCAAGGCGAGGTATTACGACCAGATTCTGAACAGCAAAAATTCCATCCCGGTTACGCAGATCGCAAAGGACTACGGAATGTCCGCAGTTGCGTTCAACAAACTGCTGCATGAGCTTAGAATCCAGTTCCCTATCCGTAATTCGTGGGTGCTGTATGCGGAGTACGCCGACAAAAGCTACACCCAGAGCAAAACCTATCAGATAGGCGAGGACAAATCTGTTATGCACACCTGCTGGACGCAGAAAGGCAGATTATTCTTGTACGGTATTTTGAAAGAACACGGAATTCTGCCACTGTGCGAACAGGAGGATTGAATGGAGCATTTGTACAGATATTCGCTCCGCGAAGCCAAAAGTACCGATCGAGTGCAGCTTTGGAAAGACAGCCTTCGCGAGAATATCCGCTGCCGGGATTTCCTGGACAAAATTGTTGCGGAGAAATTCGACGGGTATAATCTTCCCTCGGAGTGCATTCAGCAGACCGTCAAGGAATTCGGCTTTGACCGCACCATGTGGGTAATTGCTAACACAATTGAACAGCGCAGCGGTGACGGAAGAATATGCCGGGACAACCGGACATGGGCAAAGTCTTTCAATATCCCCAAAAGCGAACGAAACAGCGAATTTGCGCTGAACTGCCATAGCTGTCTGGTGGACGGTCTTGCAGGTCAGGTGCAGAAAATGTACTCGGAGCTGGGGCTGTTCTCCGGCAGGCATATAGTCCAGTCGGACGAGCCGCAGGACTACACCGGAAAGCTGTTGATACTGCGGGACACCGCTCTCAGAGAGGAATACAGGACTCCGGAAAATCAGCTTTTCCTGGTGGAGAACGGTTTCGGATGTTCCCCAACTGCAAGCGGTCGCAAGGTGTTCGGGAGGTTCCTTTCGGACGGCGAACAGGCGCAGTTCAACCGCACAGATTTTCTCGGAATAATTGACGAGCAGTATATCCCGGAATGGGCTGCGCAAAAGCTTTCAGAGCTTACAGAAAAGCAGACCCATGAACCACAACTTAATATGTAATTCCGCAGAGCAATCTGCGGATTTTTGCATAAATACAACATTTTATGGAGGAAAAACACATGAAGAAGTTAATCACAAAGATCACCCTCAAGGCGCTTCAGGCAAAGGAAATCCTGCGCTCCACCCGCGGCGAGAACTTCGTGGACAGCGGTATCAAGATTCTTATCGCAGTGGTAATCGGCGCGCTCCTGCTGGGCGGTCTTTACGCTCTCTTTGGCGACACAATTCTTCCCACTCTCACCGAAAAGGTGGAGGATATGTTCAACTTCGCCGGCTGAGGGAGGTAGGACATGGAGATCGATGTTAAAATTACAAGGCTCGGCACACCTGACAGCAACGTCAAGGCGTATGTTTCCGCAACCATCGGGAACTGCTTTGCCGTCCGCGGAATGAAGCTGGTCGAGGGCAAAAACGGGCTGTTCCTGTCCATGCCGAACTACCAGAAAAGGGACGGCAGCTACACAGATGTGTGCTTCCCCACAACGGCGGAATTCCGGCAGCGACTTAACAATGCGGCAGTAGCGGCGTACCAGCTTTGCCTTGAAAAGCAGCTTGGTCAGGCGCAGAGTAACGACGGCTCTGCTCCGGAAATGGGAATGTCGATGTAATCATGAAATGGAGGTAATACACATGAAGAAGTTAATCACAAGAATCACGTTCAAGGCGCTTCAGGCAAAGGAGATTATACGCTCCACACGCGGCGAGAATTTTGTTGACAGCGGCGTTAAAATCCTTATCGCGGTGGTAATCGGCGCACTTCTGCTGGGCGGTCTTTACGCCCTCTTTGGCGATACTATTCTCCCTACTCTCACCGAAAAGGTCGAGGATATGTTCAACTTCGCCGGTTAATGATTCCACAGGAACTGCAAGAGGATGTCATATTTACGCTGCTATCCGCTGCCGCAGTAACAGATATAAAAAAGCGCGAGGTTTCAAACTGGCTTTGCGCTGGGGTGGCTCTCACGGGGCTACTTTGCTTTCAGCCGGTCAGATTGTGGGGGCTTATTCCGGCAGCTTTGCTGTTTGCAGTCGCGCTGTTCTGCGGCGGGATTGGCGGCGGAGATGTGAAGTTGTTCGCAGCATTGAGCGTATGCGTTGGTTTGGAGGGCGCAATAATTCTGCTTTTTACCGCGCAGCTTTCAATGCTCATTTTTTACGGAATCTATTCGGCAGTTCAGAAAATCAGAGGAAAAACGGCGGTGAAATATCTGCCGTTTGTTCCTTTTCTGCTGTTCGGATATGTTTGTACAATTTTGTTGATGTGAAAGGAAAACACATGAAATTACTGAAAAACAGAACCGTCCTCGGCGTTGTCTGCATTGCGCTGTCGCTTATAATCTGCTTCGCAATTACGCCGCTGTTCAATGCGGCAAAAGAAAACACCACCGAAATAGTCCGCATGAAAAAGGACGTGAAAATCGGGCAGGAGATCACCGAAAAGGACGTTGAAATTGTGGAGGTAGGCGCATACAATCTACCCGCAGATGTGCTGAAAAAGTCCGAAGATGTGGTCGGGAAATATGTATCCTCGGAGCTTCTTGCCGGGGAGTATGTCCTGCCGGAGAAGATAAGCGACACTCCCGCCAGCGAGAACGCATATCTCTACAATCTTACCGGGGAGAAACGCGCAATTTCCGTTACAATTCCGTCTTTCGCGGGAGGACTTTCCGGCAAGCTCATTTCGGGAGATATTGTGTCGGTCATCGCGGTAGATTTCCGCGAGTCCGGCGAAACGGTCGTGCCTGACGAGCTTCAGTATGTTGAGGTGATAGCCGTCACAGACAAGGAGGGCTACGACGAGGACGAGGTGGTAGTCACCGCAGATGGAGAGGAAGAACCCGACCTCCCGGAAACCGTCACGCTGCTGGTAACTCCGGCGCAGGCGAACATCCTTGCGGAGCTTGAAGCAGACGGCGAAATTCATCTGTCGCTGGTTTACAGAGGAACTGCAGATAACGCGCAAAAATTCATAGCAGCTCAGGAAAAACTGCTCGCCGAATTAGCCGAGGCAGAAAAGGCGGAGGAAGAAAAAAACGAAGCGACCACAACTCCTACGGTAACTGAACCCGTACCGCCCGATGAAATCCCCGCCGAAAACGAAGAAAAGAACCCCGTAATTGACACGGTTATTATTGAATCGGAGCAGGAAACTGAAACTTCTGAAACGGAGGTGACCGCCGATGGCGAACCTATTTAAATCCATCATGAACCGCGGAGATGATGACGAGGAGCTTGACCTCGAATTCGATATCCACGAAGCGGAATCTAACTGTTTCGAGCTGCCGCCGGACAAGGAGAATAATCAGGTGCTTGCGGTCTGGGGAAGCCCCTCGTCCGGCAAAACCACTATGTCTGTGAAGCTGGCGAGATACATCGCGTCGCAGAAAAAGAACGTTATCCTCGTGCTTGCGGACATGACCGCGCCACCCCTGCCGTATATATGCCCGCCGTCGGATCTGGAGGACGAAAATTCGCTGGGAGCAATACTCGGCGCGGCGCACGTCACCGGAAACCTCATTAAGCAGAATGCGATTCTGCACAAGCGCAACGAGTACCTCACCATGCTTGCAATGAAGAACGGCGAGAACGCGTTCAGCTACCCGCCGTTCACCGAAACGCAGGCGCAGGAGCTTCTGTCCGAGCTTCGCAGAATGGCGGACTACATCATCATCGACTGCACTTCCAACATTACAAACGACGTGCTGTCGGCGGTTTCGCTTATCGAGTCCGATGCGGTTCTGCGGCTTGTTTCCTGCGACTTAAAGTCTATTTCCTACCTCAATTCGCAGCTCCCGCTTCTTCTGGATAACAAGTTCAACGCGAACAAGCAGTACAAGGCGGCAAGCAATGTCGGGGACTTTCAGGCGGACGAAAATGTGGAGCAGGTGGTTGGCGGCGTGAGTTTCAGAATTGCGCATTCCGACGAGGTCCATCAGCAGTTTCTTGCCGGAAATCTGTTCGGCGCACTGACGGACAAGAACAGCAAGGATTTCCGCAAGGCTGTGGCAAAAATTGCAAATGAGGTGTTTGTTTTATGAGCCTTACAACTAATTCCACAACGCAGAATCTGTTCTTCAAATCCGAAAAGAAGCGCGAATTCTCTGACGTGCTGAACGAGGTGCAGTCCTACATTTCAAGCAAGTATTCTGCGCTGGTTATAGACGGCATAAACAACGTGAATTCCGGTAATGACGAGGTGAAAAATCAGGTCAAGCGGTACATAGGGAAGTACCTGCTGGACTACCGGATTTCCGTTGAGGGAATGTCCCAGACGCAGCTCATAGACCAGCTTTACACCGAAATGGCGGAGTTCTCGTTCCTTACGAAATACATTTTCGGCACAGGCATTGAGGAGATAAATATAAATTCCTGGGACGATATCGAGGTGCAGTATTCCAACGGCACGAACGTTAAGCTGGACGAGAAATTCGAGTCACCCGACCACGCCATAAACGTGGTTCGCCGTATGCTCCACGTTTCGGGAATGGTTCTGGACAACACCTCCCCTGCGATCCTCGGTCACCTCTCGAAAAATATCCGTATCGCCGTGCTGAAAACTCCGCTGGTGGACGAGGACGTCGGTGTTGCGGCATCTATCCGTATCGTCAATTCGCAGAAGCTTAAAAAGGAGGATTTCCTTAAATCAGGCACAGCGACTGATGAGATGATGGAGCTTTTGTCCGCGCTGGTAAGATACGGTGTTTCCACGACAGTTGCAGGCGCGACCTCCTCCGGAAAGACTACCCTGACCGGCTGGCTGCTTACCACAATTCCGCATGACAAGCGCATTTTCACGATTGAAAACGGCTCTCGCGAGCTTGACTTGGTGGAGCGCGACAAGGACGGGAAAATCGTCAACAAGGTGGTTCACACAATAACCCGCGAATCCGAGGACGAGCGCAAATCCGTCACGCAGGACGATTTGCTGGATATGGCGCTGCGTTTCCACCCGGACTATATTGTGGTTGGAGAAATGCGTTCCTCCGAGGCAGATTCCGCACAGGAAGCCGCGCGAACCGGTCACACGGTAATAACGACAATTCACTCAAATTCCTGCGAATCCACATGGCGCAGAATGGTGACGCTCTGCAAGCGCAAATATCCGAACGTGGACGATAACGTGATTCTGAACCTCGTGACCGAAGCGTTCCCGATAGTGGTTTACGCTAAGCAGCTTGAAAACAAGCAGCGCCGAATCATGGAAATAATGGAATGTGAGATTTGCCCGGACGGAACCCGGAAATATCACTCCCTGTACCGCTACAACATCACCGAAAACCGCATGGAGAACGGCAAATTCATCGTAAAGGGAACACACGAAAAGTGTGCAGATATTTCACTTTCGTTACAGCGCAGATTGCTTGAAAACGGAATGCCGCAGGCGGAGCTTGACCGATTTCTCGGAAAGGAGAACACGAAATGACCGTAATACTGATAGTCGCCTGCGTTGGCTTAACAGCGGGCTTTTTCATGCTTTTCGGAATATCTCCCATGGAATTCACCGAGGGCATATTCTCACGAATTCTCGCCAAGCCGAACAGCATAAAATCCCAGATAAACGAAGCTACTAGGCGCAAAAAGCCGAACCTCCTGCGGCGGGAAATAACCGAAGCGCAGGAAATTCTGCGGCTCACCAACCGCACGCATATGTTCGGAATTCTCTGCGCCTGCTCCCTCGGACTGGCGGCAGCGGGAATCTGCATTTCTGCGGCGATAGGAAATCTGTTCCTCGCCCCGGTGCTGGCGATTGGGCTGATGTTCGTGCCGTTCTGGTACGTCAAAACCACCGCTACGAATTACAAGAAAGCGATCTCCTCGGAGCTTGAAACTGCGCTGTCGATAATCACCACGGCGTACCTCAGAAACGAAGACATAATCACGTCTATCGAGGAAAACGTGCATTATTTGAACGCTCCGGTGAAGTCGGTTTTTGAGAATTTCATCAGCAGAATAAAGCTGTCCAACCCGGACTTGACCGCCGCAATTTTGGACATGAAGCAGCATATCGACAACGAGGTTTTCCACGAATGGTGCGACAGCCTTATTCTCTGCCAGAACGACCGCAGCCTGAAATCCACCCTCACCCCGATAGTGAACAAGCTGTCGGATATGCGGGTGGTAAACGCTGATCTGGAGTATATGGTGACAGGTCCGCGCAAGGAATTCATCACAATGGCGCTGCTGGTAATCGGCAATATTCCGTTGCTGTATATGCTGAATAAGGCATGGTACAACAGCTTGATGAACACCATTCCTGGGCAGATAATTCTTGCGGTTTCTGCGGTGGGAATTTTCGTTGCAACAGCGATTGTAATAAAACTCACCAAGCCGATCGAGTACAAGAGATAGGAGGTTGTTTCGTGGAATTTCTGTTGATTATTTTCGGCATTCTGCTTGCGGCGGGAATGTTTCTGCTGCTGGCAAATGCGCTCAAAATCCCCTATCTAAAAACCTCAAAGGCGGTAATGAACGCCGGGCGCGAGGACAAAAAGCTGTCCAAAACTATTGAGGCTGTCGCACTCGGAATTGCCTCCAAACTGGCGCAGTTTATTCCTATGGACAAATACAAGCGCACCCGTCTGGAAAGCACTCTGAAGTCCGCCGGAATCAAAATGACGCCGGAAACCTTCGCAGCGCTTGCCCTTTTGAAATCGCTCTGTATTTCACTTTTAGCGATTCCGTGCGCATTTATTTTCCCGCTGGTTATTCCGTTCGTTATTATACTCGCAGTCGCGGTTTATTTCCGCGAAACCGGAAAAGCGGACGCGAAAATGCGTGAGAAGCGCGAAGCGATAGAGCAGGAACTGCCGCGCTTTGTCGCCACAGTCGAGCAGGAACTAAAGACCTCCCGCGACATTCTCGCAATAATGGAGAACTTCAAAAAGCATGCGGGGGTGCATTTTGCATACGAACTGGACGTAACCTGCGCGGATATGCGCAGTTCCAGTTATGAGGCGGCGCTCACCCGTTTTGAAGCACGGATAGGATCGGCGCAGTTATCTGATGTGGTGCGCGGACTTGTATCGGTCATTCGCGGTGATGACAGCGCGGTGTATTTCAAAATGCTTGCCCATGACTTCAAGTTAATCGAGCTTCAGCGGCTCAAGGCGCAAGCGCAGAAGATACCGCCGAAAATCCGCGTTTTCAGCTTCGGAATGCTCATGCTGTTCCTGCTGACGTACCTGTTCGTAATGGGAATGCAGCTTATAGATTCCCTCGGAACGATGATTTAAGGCGGTGAGATATGCGTAAAATATTACGTTCAAAACGCGGTGAGGGCTACATTGACGTCTGCATAATCATGCTGGTGGTGATTATGATACTTGCGTTATTCACCGCAGCAGCGCCGGTTATGACAGCGAAAATGCAGCTTGACAACTTTGCCGACGAGCTTGTCCGCGAAGCTGAAATTTCCGGCAGAATAGGCGCGGAAACAACATCAAGAGCAAGGGTTATCTCTGAGAAAACCGGGCTTTCTCCTAAAATTGAATGGTCGCGGAATGGCAAGATTCCGCTGAATCAGGAGTTCACGGTAACGCTTACGGTTACGCTGGACATAGGTTTTGGCGGGTTCGGGAGCTTCCCGGTGACGCTCACCTCAAAGGCAAGCGGTAAATCGGAGGTGTACTGGAAGTGAAGAAAATATCCAAGTTCCTTCGTTCCCGCAAGGGCTTTTCAGCGCCGTGGACAGTCGTTATTGCCATTTCTGCTCTGATGTTTTTTGTTGCCGCGTGGCAGTTTCTGCGGCTCATGACTATTGCGGCGGGGGTTAAGGACGCAGTGCAGTCCGCCGTTATTTCCACCTCGGTGGCGAATTACGGGAATGTATACGACGGGATTCGTGAGGGGTATTCCGGCGGGTATAGGCTGGCCGGGAATTCGTGGAAAACGGCTGTATCAAAGGGAAATATTTACGGCAGACTTGACAATCTTCTCGGCTTGCAGAAGCAGGGTTCAAAGCACGTCAAACTGAATTTGGACGGCGTGGAATTTGCGGTTTACGGGCTGTCAGTGGAGGTGGACAACGCTCCGCTTGCGCCGTCCGGCAGCACGGTTTCGCAGTTCTCGGCGACCTCCAGAATTACGCTGGAGGTGCCGATTTCATTCTGCGGAGATATTCTCCCGCCGATGAAAATTGATTTGTTGGTTAAGTCCAAATATACCCCGAAATTTTAGTGCTTTGGCAGAATTACCTTATTTCCGCTGGACTTTTGAAAAGACTTGTGGTATTGTATGGCTAACAACAAAAACTCCCGAAAGGACAGGTGATATTATGAAAGAGAAAACTAAGAAAATGCTGATAATAAGCGGTTCTGCTGCGGTGTGCGCGGCGCTGGTGTGCGTAATCTCAGCGCAGTTCGCAAAGGACGAACAGCCGATAGAAACAGCAAGCCTCCCCCAGCAGAATACTCCGGTAGTGACGGTAGCAATCTCCACAACTGCGAAGCCCGAAACCGAGCCGATTGTGATTGAGGAAACCGTAACTCATGCCGAGGAAATATTCAATACGGAAACGGTTGAAATCCCCGAAAATGTTCAGGAAATAGACCAGAGCTTCTCCGAACCGGAGCTTCCCGAACCCGAACCTCCCGCTCCGGTAATAACCGACGAGGCGGCGCTCACAAATCCCGAACAGCCGCCGGAATACGAGCCTGCGCAGACTGCTCCGGCAGCTACAACCGCGCCGAACAATACACCACAGCACGGCGACAAGCAGAACGGAATGATTTACATCAACGGCTTCGGCTGGGTAGCTGACGAGGGCGGTGGCGGCGTGTGCGAATACGCCGACGATATGTACGAGAACGGCAACAAGATAGGCTACTTCGGATAAATAACGCGAGCGCCGAGCAAATCGGTGCTCTTTTTTTGGAGGTGGACTTTATTAAACACAAAGCTATAAGAATGGCGGCGGCACTTGTTCTTGTGTTGTCGCTTTGTTTTATGAATTCCGCTGCATTTGCGGAATCCACAGGCGACCCCAATATTGACAACGGCGGCGGAAATCTTCAGGACGGCAGCAAGGACAACTTCTGGAATCCCGGCAACGACGGTGTTCGTGTGACCATTGTTGACGCTCAGACCGGTCTTGCGAAATCCTCGTCAATAGACTACACCAACACGAATCAGAGCGGGATCGCGTTTCATTTCGGAAAGGTGTGCAAAGCGGATTATCTCAACGGCAGTACGCTGAAGGTAAGCACGTCGAGTTATGTTTACAAAAAGCCCGCGCAGGCGCTTCCGACGATAATAAGCGACGGCAGCTCTGTTTCGGCGGATATTCAGGAGATACGCAGCTATTTCACGGACGAGCAGGTGGTGAAAAGCATTGCGGGGGATACCGGCTTTAAGCTGGAAACGCTTACGAACGGCGACTACAAGCTGATGATTGAGCCGATAATGTACATCACTTACAACGGCGTAAAGACTGCCATGACAGCCACCGAAGCTGCGCTGTACAACCAGCTCACCGGCGGCGACCTCATAAACAAATTCGGACCTTTGTCGCATAAGAACCTGCCGTTTGCGCTGTTCCTCGAGGAGGACGACCTCGGCTATTCTGCATGGACAGGCGCGACTGACATAAAGGTCACAGATAGCGATATAATCAAGAATCTCGGCGTTGGAATTGTGTCGTTCAGGGAAAAAGTCCCGGATACCGAAATTGCCGCAGGCGACTACGATTACCGCGTTGACACGGACGTTTACACCAGCGTTACCGTGTCCGGCGGAGAGCATACTCCGGACAATCCGGTAACTGTGAAGTTCTACATCAAAAATCGTGTGTACACCGTGCGGAATGTTGTATTTCCGGAGGGAGGTTCGCAGCTCGTTTGGTGCAAATGGCATACTCCAACTACCGAGCAGACTGTGAACATCCGGGTTGTGGTTACGGGCGGAGCGTCCGCAAGCAAAACGAATATCTCAGCGAATATCGTGGATCTCAGCAAAAATCCTCCGCCTGACCCTACCGCATACGACCGGAACGACAGCTTCAGTATTCCGTCCTCAATTCCCATGAAGCCGCAGAAAACCTCGCTATCGTGGAGCGTGTGGGAATCCTACTGGAAGTCCAAATGGGTGTGGCATTCTCGCTGGGTTTGGACAGGACGGCGCTGGGTTGACCGTGGAAAATGGGTTGATGAGGGCGAGTGGAAATTCCGCAGCAAGTCCTACCGTGCGTCTATGACGGCGACTATGGAGATTACTCCGGACGAGAAAAATCCGACTGCTACATCTTCAACCATGAAATCCGGGTACGGTATTAACGAGGCAGTTCGCACGACTGTCAGCGGAAATGGTGAGCACACAGACGTGCAGAACGCTGTGACCTACTTCCCAGAATTCAAGTACAAGAGCTACTGGCGGCTGCTTGAGGTGACTTCCCGCAGCAAAATGGAATTCCGGGAGAACAAGTACAGCACCTACAACAACCGAACGCATTTCACACCGGTGTGGTATCCGGACGGCAGCTACAAGGTCTACACTTGGGTTATGGACTGCTGGACTCCCGCCGGAATGCTGTCCGTGAACAAGACTGACAGCCTCACAATAAAGGGCAATGTTTACGATGACTGGCACGTTGCGCCGACTAACTGAATGGAGGTTTTACAATGAAGAAAACAATGAAAATCCTGATAATATCGCTGCTCGCCGTGGTTATGGTGAGCGCATTTTCCGTTGCAGCATTCGCCGAAGCCGGGAATGTTGCCGGAGCTATCGAAGGCACATGGAACGCCGCCGAAACGCAGATAAAGCAGGTCGTGAACAACGTGGTGTTCCCGATTATCGACCTTGTGCTGGCAGTGTTTTTCTTTGCCAAGCTCGGTCTTGCGTATTTCGATTACCGCAAATCCGGGCATTTTGAGTGGACGGCTCCGGCGATTCTGTTTGCGTGTCTAGTGTTCACGATGACCGCTCCACTGTATATCTGGCAGATTATTGGGGGCGGGGCTGTTATGGGGACGGCGTAATGTCTGACAGCGAAGTAGCCTGTATTTTTGTTGGTTATGGTGATAGAAATCCGGCTTTGTTTCTGGTATAATCTTGACTGGACAAATACTATTGCGAAAGGAAAAATGTAATTTGAACAGCACAATTACGGATCTGTATCTCGGAAACATTCAGCCGTTTGACAAAAGTTACTCCCGCAGTTCTGAATACGGAAAGGAAAACGCGCGGCAGTCCGAGCTTTATCTGAAGCTGGAGGCGGTCATTCCCGAAGAAAGCAGATTGCTCCTTGAGGAGTATGCTAAAAGTGCGGTGGAACTGGGCAGCATACAAGCGAGGGATATGTTTGTTGAGGGGTTTAAGCTGGCGGTGCGCCTCATGACAGAGGTGCTTGCCAACGGGAAATAACTTTGCGGCACTCGGATAATCCGGGTGCTGCCCTTTCTGGAGGTGACGCAAAATATTCAATATAAGCATAGAGGACATAGCGATGAACCTCATGGAATACATTACGGACTGGCTCTACCAGATGGTCGTGGGTGTATTCAGCGAGCTGTTCACCGCTATAAACACCCTCGGTTCAGACCTGTTCGGTCAGCCGTGGGTTCAGCAGATCGTCGCGCTTTTCAGCAACCTCGGCTGGGTCTTGTTCGTGGTGGGAATCGTGGTCGCGCTGTTCGAGTTCGCCATTGAATCCCAGAGCGGACGCGGCGACCCGAAAACCCTCTCGCTGAACATAATCAAGGGCTTTTTCGCGGTGAATCTGTTCAGCGTTGTTCCTGTTCAGTTGTATTCGCTGGCGGTGAATATGCAGCGAAATATGTCGTGGCTCATGTCGTGGACGGTAGTCCCGGAGGGAAACGGCAACCTTGCGTTGGAGTGCCTTGATGTGATCGAGAACGCGCTGTTCGGGCCTATTCTCGCCATAATCATCATCTTCATGTTCGGCTATGCAGTGGTGAAAGTGTTCCTGTCTGGACTGAAACGCGGAGGTATTCTGCTGATTCAGGTGGCAGTGGGATCGCTGTATATGTTCAGCGTTCCCAGAGGCTTCACGGACGGCTTTGTCATGTGGATAAAGCAGGTCATAGCGCTGTGCCTGACCACTTTCCTGCAGTCGGTCATGATGGTCTGCGGGCTAATTCTGTTCAAGGATCAGTGGCTCATGGGTCTTGGAGTAATGCTTGCAGCGGGTGAAATCCCCAGAATCGCAGGAATGTTCGGGCTGGAAACCGCAGCGCGTCCAAATATTAACGGCGTTATAAATACGGCTCAGTCGGCGGTACATCTTACTCAGATGATACGCACGGTAGCGAAGTGAGGTGAGCAAATTGTACATTTATCCAGAGAATCTCAGAGCTGCACCAACCCTGTTTCTGTGGCGGCTGAAAGACCTTGCGGTCATAGGAATCGGTGCGCTTATTTCTGTGTTCGCAATGGCGCAGGTAGGCTTTACCGTGCCGCTGGTTATAACGCTTGCGTATGCGTTTCTGGCGATCCGGTTTGAGGATACCAGCATTCTCGACTTTCTAAAATATGCTGTGAAATATTTCTTTGTGGAGCAGCAGGAATTCAGGTGGAAATTACAATGAAGAAGAAAAACAATCCCCAGCAGTCCACCCGGCAGCTCATGGGCATAACCGAGATAACGGAATATTCGTTAAAGACCGCTTCCTCCGAGGCGGTCTTTTTTAGCATAAAGCCCTGCAATATCTCGATTCTGTCGGAGGAAAGCCTGTCGGGAAAAATCTATTCGCTCATGTCCGTGCTGAAAGGTGTTGCGGAAATAGAGTTCCTCTGCCTTAACAGCCGGGAGAGCTTTGAGAGCAACAAAAACTTCCTCCGCAGCCGCATTGCGAAGGAGGAAAACCCCGCCGTCCGCAGCTTGCTGGAGCAGGATATTCAGTACCTTGACCACATTCAGGCACAGACGGCTACCGCCAGAGAGTTTCTGCTTGTGGTAAGGCTGCGCGGACTTAAAGACAAGGAGGTGTTCTCTTATCTCAACAGAATAGAGAAAATTCTCACAGAAAACGGCTTTACTGTTCGCAGGTACGCCAGAGAGGATATTAAAACCTTGCTTGCGGTGTACTACGAGCAGAATGTTACAACAGAAATGTTCGAAAACCATGACGGAGAAAGGTGGCTTATCCATGAACGAAAAACTCATAATTAACACAAGTCTTCTGCGGAAGGAATCCTGCTTTGAACCCAAGCCCTGCCTTGTGGAAAAGGTGGTAGAAATGCCCGCCGCAGCGTTTGCAAGGCTCATTTCCAAACCGCTGGACGACCAGTATTTTATCGCACAGAACAAGCCGCTTATGTACTGCGACAACGAGTTCTACCACTGCATTCTCGCTGTGGATATGCACAACGGCGACGGTCTGCTCATCGAATCCGAGGGCAGCAATTACGCGAGATATTCGCAGTATATTCCCCATGCGCGGGAGATAGTTGCGGCGCATAAGCAGACCATGTCGTTTTCGCAGCTGAAAGATATAGTGGCGGATTTCGTGAATAAAGCTGTTTCAGAGAGTGCGGACAAGGATTCTTTGACTGTGAATTTGCAGGACTTGACCAAAAGCCAGCAGGTGCATGAAATCCTTATGAAATGTGTTTCCGAGGTGTTGAGCGACCGCCCGGAGATAGCGTCCTGCTCATTGTCCGGCAGCACCGTGCAGGCAGCGAAAAAAGCCCTTGTGGAAACCAAACTGTACTGCCCGCTTCATGTAGTAGCAGAGCCGCCGGATTACGACTCGGATATGCTCGAAGTCCCCGCCTCACAGCTTGCCAAGTACGCTGACAACATCAACAAAAAAATAAAAGCCTCGCTGACCGATGACGACGAAAAGCTCCGTGGTTTAATTGCATGGACGGACGATCCCGAGCTTGACCACGAGGTGCGTTCAGTGTTCCCATCAGTCGAAAACAGAAGCGGCGAGCTGTATGGCGTTATGACCGTAACGTCTTATGGGGAACTGTCTAAGGCAGAGCTTATTTCCCTTTCTGACGAAATTACCGGTCAGCTCTCGGACGGCTGGGGTGAGAGCTTCGAGCAGAACGAGGTTCGTCTTGACGGCTGCAAGTATTTCATTTCGTTCTGGAATTCGGATTATTTCTATATCAAGCCGGATGCCGAGGTGTTTCATCAGCCGTCAAACGAGCTGAAAATGTGAGGTCAGAATGAAGAAGAAAATAGACGAAAACGGCTTTGCAGCCAAATCCGGCAAGGATTTTCTGGACATGATTGCGCCGTCCACGGTGAAATTCTACACGGATTATTTTATCTGCGGAAACTCATTCCGCTGCGTGTGGGCGCTTCGGGAATACCCGACCTCCACCAACGAGCAGGCTATCCTGCGGTATCTCGGCGAGAAAGAGGGCGTCACGCTGCACATTTACGCGCGGCACGTTACTCCGGCGGAGGAAAAGCGGATAATCTCTAATGCCGCCAACAAAAACAGAATGCAGCGCAATTCCACGAACGACCTCCAGCAGACTGTCGCAGCTGAAAGTAATCTTCAGGACGTAACGCAGCTCGTAGCCGAAATGCACCGCAGCCGCGAACCTCTGCTTCACACCGCTGTTTACATTGAAATGACAGCGCTTTCGCTTGAAGCTCTGCGCAATATGCAGACCGAGGTTCAGACGGAGCTGGTGCGTTCCAAGCTGAATGTGGACAGGCTTATGCTACGCCAACAGGCGGGGTTCAACAGCATAAAGCCCGGCGGCTGGAATGTGTTCAGAGAGCAGTTCGAGAGGGTTCTCCCCGCCAGCAGCGCGGCAAATCTGTATCCGTTCAGCTTTTCGGGAAAGACTGATGAGTACGGCTGTTACCTCGGTCGGGACAAGTTTGGAAGCAATATTATCGTGGATTTCGACAAGCGTTCGGACGATAAAACCAACGCAAATATGTTGATACTCGGCAACTCTGGGCAGGGCAAGTCCTACCTGCTAAAGCTGATC
>JBJFGA010000079.1:0-4573 GCA_051892275.1 Oscillospiraceae bacterium
GCAAAATGCAACATATTAAAAGGCGTAATAGCCGCCGGGCTTACCCGGCAAATTTCAATTTACACCCATTCTCCCCACGACATCAGGCAGTTCCGAAACCGAGTTTATCTCCGGCACAGCCCTGTTCATAGCGCCGAAGCCGTATGCCGCGCGGATAAAAGGCACACCCGCGAAGTCCGCCGAGTCAAGGTCGCCCTGGGTATCTCCCACATAAACCGCGCTGTCTGCTGCGTTGCGCTGTATCACCAGCCGGATATTCTCGCCCTTGGACAAACCAGTGCCGCCGGCGCTCTCAAAATCATCGAACAGGTCTGCCATGCCCGACCATTCCAGAAAGCACTGAATGTACCCGTCCTGGCAGTTGCTGACTATTATCAGCAGATAGTCATGCCGGAGCTGTTCCAGTGTTTCGCGAAGTCTGGGGTAGAGCCTGCCGCCGTGCTGCGCGATGTAGTCCTGCTCGAACCGCACGCACTCGCGCATTATCTCCATGCGGCGGGGTTCGGGGACGTCCGGCAGCGCCATCGGAGCTATCACGTCCAGCGTTTTGCCCATGAAGCTGTGCATGTCGTCAACCGTTATGCGCCGGGTGATGTCCGGGTGCTTTTCAAGTATTATGTTCCATGAAGCGGCACAGCTTTCCGAGCTGTCCCACAGAGTACCGTCAAGGTCGAAAATTATTGCTTTTTTCATGCTTTTGTGTTCCTTTCAATTGTATAGGTATATTATACCTGTTTCCGGGATTTTTTGCAATACTATATATATTCTGCATAAAAAAATAATTTTTCCGTGCCATTTCATGGAATTGTTACCGCTTGAAACATTGGCTGGATTATGATATAATAAATGCAGGGTGTTTATTACAGACAAAAGAACAAAAGTGAGGAACAATAATATGATAAAGCTGATAGCAAGCGATATGGACGGCTCTCTGCTGAACGACAGCAAGCAGCTTCCCAGGGATTTCTTTGAGGTGCTGGACGAGCTGGAAAGCCGTGGGATAAAGTTCACCGTGGCAAGCGGGCGCACCTACGACGCAGTGGCGCACCTCTTTCCGGAGGAATACCGGGACAAGATGGACTTTATCTGCGACAACGGCGCGAACATTGTCCACGAGGGCAAAAGCGTGAGCATGACCCCGCTCGATCGTGAAACGTTCGAGAAGCTGATAAAGGCGTGCGAAGGAGTCGGCGGTCTGCGGGTGCTGGTGTGCGCCGCAAAGGGTACATATCATCTGGACACCGACCCGGAATTCAACGCAGAGATAGCCCGGTTCTACAAGAACCACTTTCCCTGCAAAAATCTGCTGGACGTGGACGACACCATATACAAGCTGGCGGTGTGGGACGGTCAGGGTACCCAGCTGCACGCAAAGCCCGCCATTGACGCGATATTCGGCGACCAGCTGAACGTGCAGGTGTCCGGTCCGTTCTGGATGGACGTTATGGCTGCGGGTGTGAGCAAGGGCAGCGCCCTCAGAAAGCTGGGTGGATCACTGGGTATCAGCCCGGAGGACACCATGGCATTCGGCGACTACTACAACGACGAGGATATGCTGCGCTATGCCGGCTGGAGCTTCGCGATGGAAAACGGCAGTCCGGACGTGAAGAAAATGGCACGTTTCCTTGCAGGGAGCAACAACGAGGGCGGCGTGACCCGCGCGATAAAGCAGTACGCATTACAGGAGCAGACGGTATGAACATACAGATATTCGGCAAATCGAAGTGCTTCGACACAAAGAAGGCAGAGAGATATTTCAAGGAAAGAGGAATAAAATATCAGTCTATCGATATTCTTTCCAAGGGACTTAGCAAGGGCGAGCTGGACAGCGTTGTCCGGGCGCTGGGCGGAGGTATCGACGCGGTTATTGACGAGAACTCAAAGGACTACGCCGAGATAAAGTACCTTTTAGACAGCGCCAAGCCGGAAAAGCTGGAGGAAAACCCGAAGCTTTACAAGACGCCTATCGTCCGAAACGGCAGACAGGCTACCACCGGGTATTGCCCGGAGGTATGGAAAAACTGGGAGTAATTTATGCAGATAGCGATTTTAGTAATTCTGGTAGTATTATCGGCGTTCTTTTCCGCAACGGAAACGGCGCTCAACAGCGTGAACAGGATACGCCTGAAAAGCATGGCAGAAAACGGCAGCCATGCAGCGGAGCGCACCCTGAACATACTGAACAAGTATGACAAGGCGCTTACCACTATCCTCATCGGCAACAACATCGTGAACATTGCTACCTCGTCCATCGCGACGATACTGGCGATAAGCATTGTCGGGGAGCAGTACGGCTCGCTGGTGTCCACCATTGTCATCACGGTGGTGGTTCTGATATTCGGCGAGGTGCTGCCCAAGAGCATTGCAAAGGACTTCGCAGAGCCGTTCTGTATGTTCTCTTCGGCGATAATCTCGTTCCTGATGATGATATTCACGCCGTTCTCGGCGTTGTTCCTGCTGCTGAAAAAGGGCGTGTCCAAGCTGTTAAGCCGTGAGGAGTCCGTCAGCATGACCGAGGAAGAACTGAAGGTCATGATCGACGAGATCGAGGACGAGGGCGTGCTTGAAACGCAGGAGAGCAACCTTGTGCGCAGCGCGCTGGAATTCGATGAGATCACTGTTGACGAGATAATAACTCCCCGTGTGCGCATAATCGCGGTGGAGATAGGCGAGGACGTCGAAGAGGTGCACCAGAAGTTCCTGCGGGAGGAGTACTCCCGCATGCCGGTGTACGAGCGCACGATCGATAATATCGTGGGTATAATCACCGAGAAGGAGTTCTTCAAGCAGTACGAAAAGGGCACTAATTTCACCATCAGGAGCATTATGCAGGAAACGCTGTACATTCCGCAGATGCAGAAGCTGTCCGAGGTGTTCCGCACTATGCAGAAGCAGAAGTGCCACCTGAGCGTGGTGCTCGACCAGCACGGCGGTACTCTCGGTATCGTTACCATGGAGGACATCTTAGAGGAGCTTGTCGGCGAGATCTGGGACGAGAGCGACGAGGTGAAATCCCCGGTGACCGCGGTAGGGCGCAATGTCTATGAGGTCTACGGGGACGTGTCGCTGAACTCGCTGCGGCGGTTCTTCTCGGCTAGAGATATCACCGCAGAGCTTGAGAGCGAAGCCCACACAGTCGCCGGCTGGGTGCTGGGGCTGTTCGGCAGGATACCGAAAAGCGGCGACATCACCGAAACCGAGGACTTCATCGTGACGGTGCTTGAAGCTGCGGAGCTGCGAGTGAACAGAGTCCGTATTGAAGTCAGGGAAAAGCGTCAGGACGAGGAATAAAACCGACAGAAAGGGAAACATGAAAACAGTTATCACAGACAACAGCCTTTGCACTTTGCCCATTGATGAGCACGCAAAGCCGGAGCACATCTACAAATATATCCAGGCGCTGGCGGAAACCGGCGTGAAATATGTCGAAATAGATTTCCGCACGGTAATGAAGATGCATGAGCTGCCGGACGGGGTAGGATACATATTCCGGCTGGGCGACCCCATGTTCCGGGAGCTTACCTCGGTGTTTGATTTCAGCTATGTGCTGGTGACGATACACGACATGAAAGAGCAGCTGAATGTCGGAGATACCCGTGTGATAATGGAGTTCCCGGCGCTGCGGGGCGTGTCGCGGCAGCTTCTGCGGCTGGCGCAGGGGCAGATATCCGGCCCGATATCCATGATACGGCTGCGCGGGAGCTACCCGCTGATGAGCGAGGAAGAGGTCGGGAAGATGGTGTGGCAGGCGAAGAACGCCGTCACCGTGCCGATAGACCTTTGCCCGATGAACGGAAAGAAAGCGGCTCTTGACCTTGCGATAAAGTCCTCAAAGGTGGGTGTGGACAGCCTGACCATGTGCATGGGCAGGGCGAAGAATTACGCTTCGGTAGAGGACTTTCTGTTCTCGCTGATGACGGTTCACGATGTGCTGCCGAAGGAATTCAGCATTTCCGCGATGTGCAAGGCGGAGGTGTACCACCGGATGGTGTTCGGCGAGCGCAGCACTGACTGCATAACCGACATCATGAAGCTGATAGACTACGACATACAGAACCTCCAGAACGCCGACACCGGAGAGCGCGTAAAGCTGAAGGTCACGCTGAAGGACAGAATGCTGCTGAAGCAGACCTATATCACGGCGCTGCGCCGGTTCGCCCAGGAAGAAGATATACCGGAGGATATCGCGCAGGACATATTTGACGCGATAGAGCATTTCGACACCGGCTGCTTCAACCCCAGCCTGATAAATTCGCCGAAAAACAAGATACTTAACTGAATGAAGCCCGGGAGCTGTAACACTTCCGGGCTTCTATTAATCGTCGAACATGTTTTCCCAGGTTTTTTTCTTGCGTTTCCGGGAAAGTCTGTCCTCCTGCTTCTCTTTCATCAGGTCAAACTGCGCTAATATCGCCGCAGTGACCTCCGGGTCAGTCTGTTCCGGCTGCTTCAGACCGGCGTTCAGTTCCAGCAGGTAGAACGGCGTGTGCTTTGTTTCACGGTTTTCTGAATTGCTGTCGATGATGTATCGGAAGTTGAAATCCCGCACCCCGGTCACCACCGTGACATAGTA
>JBJFGA010000080.1:0-4568 GCA_051892275.1 Oscillospiraceae bacterium
GACGGCATTTTGTCCACCAGCATTTTGGTATTTCCGTGGTGCTGCGAATAGTACACAATAACTGTTTTCTTCTATTTATCCTCATAGTAAAAACAGGGCTGCATGTTCAACATGCAGCCCTGAATAATTTAAGCCGAGGCTTAGGAATAAACCTGCAAATCAGCCCTTAACAGCGCCAAGAGCAACGCCCTTAACGATGAACTTAGAGAGGAACAGGTAAACGATAACTACCGGAATGATGGATAACAGAATCATCATGTAAACTTCACCAAGGTCACCGTTCTGGGAATTCAGCTTCGAACGGAGAACGGACATCATGATAGGCAGAGTCCAGTTCTTCGAGGAGTCGATAATCAGAGCAGGTGTGAAGAAGTTGTTCCAGGAAGCAACGAATGCGAAAATCAGCTGTACGGCGAATGCCGGCTTCAGCATGGGGATCGCAATGAAGTTAAAGGTCCTGAACTCGTTAGAACCATCAACACGCGCAGCTTCGATGACCTCCAGCGGCATGGAGCTTTCAATGTATTGCTTCATGTAGAAGAATACAGAAGGAGCAGCAATTGCCGGAATGATCAGCGGCCAGTATGTATCGTTGAGGCTCATGCCTCTTACCATCTGTACGAAACCGGCAGCAGAAACCTGCGTCGGGATCATCATGATCGCAAGGATAAAGGTGAAGATAAACTTCTTGCCCTTGAAATCATAAACGTGGATACCATAAGCGGTCATCGCAGAGAAGTAAGTTGTGAGCAGTGCGCTGGACGCAGCAATGATAAAGCTGTTCAGAAGTCCCTGGGGGATCGAGAAAAGGCTTGTATCAGTGAGCGCCTTGACCAGGTTATTAACAAAGTTTCCACTGGGAACAAGTGTAAAGCCAGCCTGGAGTTCAGCGTTAGATCTTGTAGCATTGATGATCAGTAGATAGAAAGAGAACAGAGAAAGAATAGTAACAAATACCAGGAATATGTACGCCAGAACTCTGGAAAGAGTCAGCGAAAACCGATAGCTGAAGGTATCATCTCTGTTTGCGGTTTTTGTGCTCATTACTTAACTGCCCCCTTTACCTTCTTTGCCTTCTTAGGCTTGTCACTGCCACCGCCGACCATAGACTTGAACACGATCATGCTGAGCGCACCGGTGATTACAAAGATAACAACCGAGACAGCGCCGCCCATACCGTAGTTCTTGCTTCCGCTTCCGATGTATCTGTTGAGAGCCATGATCAGCGTCATGCAGGATCTCTGCGGATTACCGGAACCAGCAGTAATTATCTGAGGTACGTCGAACATCTGCAGACCACCGATGAGAGATGTAACTGCTACATAGAGCAGGATCGGCATCAACAGCGGCAGAGTGATCTTAAAGAATACCTGAGTTGAATTTGCACCATCGATGGAAGCAGCCTCAAACAAGCTCTGGTCGATACCCATGATACCAGCCATCAGAAGGATAGTGGTATTACCGAACCACATCAGGAAGTTGATGAACGCTACGATACTTCTTGTTGCCATAGGGTCAAGGAAGAAGTTGAACGTGCTGTTGGTCAATGCCTGAATGATCTGGTTTACAGGACCAACATTGGAGAACAGTGTAAAGAACAGCATTGAGAACGCAGACGCCATTACAAGGTTAGGCATGTAGATGACTGTCTTGAAGAACGTCTGACCCTTAACGTTCAGTCTTGCACTTGTGAAGATGACCGCCAGAAGCAGTGAAAATACCAACTGCGGGATAGCACCCATGATCCACATCAGCATTGTATTACCTGCGTAGTTCAGGATATCAATGCTTCCGTTTTTAGGGGTAAACAGCGTAATATAGTTCTGGAAGCCAACGAAGTTAGGACCGACGTGATCAAGTCCGTTCATGTAGTTTTCAAAGAAGCTGTTGTAGATCGTGCTTGCAAGCGGGATAAGCTGGCAAACAATAAATACAACTAAGAAGGGAGCAATAAAGATATAACCCCACTTGGCATAGCTGACTGACTTATGCTTTTTATCCATTCCTAGAACCTCTCCTCTATTTTTCCTATGAAAAAGAGGTGAAGCAAGACTGCCCCGCCTCTTTTTCTTTAGGAACTAATTAGTATACTTGGTAATGCGATTACGGAGTAACGATTGCAGGATACTTCTCGTTTACGAAGCTGTAGAAGTTAGCAAGAGCAGTGTCCTTATCAACGTTGCCGGTGAAGTAGTCAAGCATGTACTCAGGGAACTTCTCGCTGAGGAGCTGATCGTAGATGGTCTTGTTCTCGAACTTGATGTTCTTAGCAAGCTCTACGAAGATAGCGGTATCGTTCTGACCGCCGAGGAATGCGTTGCCGTAGTCAGGATCTTCAGCAAACTTCTGGTTTACAGCAATGTTGTTGGTGAACTGCATTTCCTTCTCAACCAGAGAGGAGCAGATGTCCTCGTTAGCGGTGAATGCGTTGAATACGTCAGCGAGCATCTCGGGGTTATCGGAGCCTTCAGCTGCGAGCAGCCATGTACCGCCCCAGAAGAATGCCTGCGGGCCCTGTACGATTGCCCAGTCACCGGAGCAGCCGTTCTCAGGATCCTGAGCGTTGCCCATGCAGAAGTTGTAGTACCAAGCCGGACCAAAGAAGCACATGGTCTTGCCGTCCTTGAACATCTGAGCGTTCTTCTCATCGCCCCATACGCCGGAGGTCAGAGTGTACTCGTTCTTGAGGAAGTCCTCAGTCTGAGTCATCCAATCCTCGAATGCAGAGTCGATAACGAGGTTGTTATCAGCGTCTACCCAAGGACCATTGGTGTTGTTAGAGAAGGTTCTGAAGGTCTCAACGTAAGAAGCGGTCATGTAGTAGCCCTTCTCCTTAGCGGTCTTAGCAACCTCGTTGAACTTTGTCCAGTCAGAGAGCTTAGCCTGAACTTCAGCCGGCTCGGAAGTGCCGAGAACGTCCTCAGCGATGGAGCGTCTGTAGATCAGAGCAGCAGGGCAGCACTGGAAGGATACACCCTTGATAGCGCCGTTTCTGGTATCGGTAGCAGCCTGTACGGTGTACTCATACTCTGTGTCGAGCTTGCTTACGCCGAGCTTGCTAACGTCCATGGTGTAATCAGAGTTTACATACTTTATGATGTAGTCAGCTTCTGCAAGGAACATATCAACCTTGTCATCAGCAGCTGCAGTAGCCTGAGCCTGCAGAGCAGCATCGAGCTTATCCTGGTAAACGCCGTCGTCAGAGGGGTTGATTACCCAGTTAACGGTGATTCCCTCAGGAACGGTGTAGTACTTCTCAAAGAAGCCCTTGAACTCTTCGTTCCAAGCGTAGATGTTGAATACCTTACCTTCGCTCTCGCTAACGGTGATGCCTGTACCAGCAGTCTTAGCGGAGTCGTCAGCTACAACTGCGTCAGGGGTGGACTCTTCAGCAGCGGAAGAGTCAGCGTTGCTTGAATTGTCAGCAGCAGGTGTGCTGTTGTCGGCAGCGGGTGTGCTGCTGGAATCATTGCTGGTGCTGTTGCTGGAGCATCCAGCAAAGGACAGGACTGCAGCAGATGCGAGCAGAGCTGCTAAAAGTCTTTTCTTCATAGGTTTTTTCCTCCCAAAATAGGTTTCATTCGTTCCCGAAGGAACAGATTCTTGATCAAGGTTTCATCACGGTGATAATACTCTGTCGTAAGTGTATTTATTACCGCCCTTGATTACATTTGTAAGTTTATCATAAATCATCATATTTTTCAAGCCCTTTTTTTTAACTTTTTTCACACCATTTCCGGGTAAACGTTTTCAAAATTGTTTCATTGTACATAATCACAATAAATTTCTTTCTTCGCACTGAGTTTCCCGGACTTTAACGCTAAAAATAAAATTTTGGCTTTTTCATGCGGTTTTGTGGACTGTCCCGCCATTTGATTTTACTTAATTAACCGGATTTGTTACCACTTTGTAACCAAATTGTAATCATTCGTTTGTGCAAAACGCCGAAAAATCATACAAATGGGTTTGTAAACGTTATCACCGCAAATACTGTTCATTTCGCGGTATAATCGCACATAGCCCACTTCAAGGATTGTCTGAAAACGATCGTTTTTTTCACAGAAATCCACCCTTTTTATGCACATCTTACAACCGGAGGACATGAGGCTTCTTCCTCCCCCGACACTATTATGTAAAAAATGACGAACCCCCTTAGCCGCAGCCAAGAGGGCGCATATTATATTACTGTAAGATCAGACCGGGTGAACCTTGTTGGTCTTGTCTGCGTGCTCCGCGTCGATACCGAGCTGTCTGTCGCGGCGCTTCTCAAAGTACTTCGGTGCAACCTTCGGGAACATAGCATAAGTAAGGACGTCCTCAACGCTGCTTCCGTCGATCCACTCCTTAGCCTCTTCCTTCATTGTCTCGAATTCCGGCTTCAGCAGGTCAGCGGGACGGCATGTTATAGGCTCCTCTGCGCCCAGGATCTTCTTCTGGAACTCGGGATCGATAGTAACGGGGGTCTTGCCGTATTCGCCCTTTACAAGACCCTTGAACTCCTTGGTAACAGTCTTGTAGCGCTCGCCCATGATAACGTTGAACACAGCCTGTGTGCCGACGATCTGGGA
>JBJFGA010000081.1:0-19031 GCA_051892275.1 Oscillospiraceae bacterium
CCACAAAGTACGGCGTGGATTCCTCGAACCTGTTCACAAAGAGCAGTTTCCAGACCGGGACCAGCTCCAAAACGTCGGTGAACGACGCAATGGAAGGCATTCTGCGCAGCAAGAGCGACTACATCAAGCAGGAATACACCAAGCTGTACAAGTCCATCTTCCCGAACGCAGAGGACAATGAAAAAGCAGAGCAGACTGTTTCAGTCAAGACCGCAGCTAAGCAGGCGGAGAACTCCTCCTACGACCTCACCAGCTTCGCGAATTCGCTGGATTTCGGCGGCGAGGTTGACACCGAGGCGGCGGCGAAGAAGATTCAGAGCTTTGTTGATGACTACAACAGCTTTATCGGCGCGGTTGGCGAGTCAGACAACCAGTCGGTGCTTCAAAAGGGCGTTATCATGGTGAACACCGCGAAAGTGTACAGCAGTGCGCTTAAGCGCACCGGAGTGACCCTCGGCAGCGACAACAAGCTGACCTTCGACAAGGAAAAGCTGAACGGTATCAAGGCTTATGAGCTGAAATCCACCTACGGCACCGGCGGCTTCACCTCAAAGGTGAGCCAGAAAGCCGCGCAGGTTGAACGGCTTCAGGGAAGCACCGGAAATCTGTTCTCCTATTCCAACACCGTCACCCCGAGCTACACCTACAATATCGGCGCACTTTTAAGCACCTACGCATGAGAAAAACGCTCCGCTCTGTAACAAGGGCGGAGTTTTTCTGCCAGAAAAATCCCCCTATCGCGGCAATCTCTCCGTGATAGGGGGACTTTGTATTTATCCTACTTCGGTGTAGACCCCGCTGCCCTCGGCGATAACGATATCTCCCTGTGAGATTCCGTTGAGTATCTCGGTGTACCCGCCAAGGCTCGCGCCGATAGTTACCTTCAGCTTGAAGCGCTCCTCCCCGTCGATCAGTGTTACGTAGCTTTCCGACCCGCTGGTCTTTACCGCAGAATCCGGCACAGCAAGAACGTTCTTACGCTCGGTGGTGACATACACCGTCGCCCAGCCTGCGGACACTGCCATCGCGTTTTCCTCGACTATCTTGTCCATAACGCCCTCGCCCAGGTCGAAAACCACCCGGCTGGCGGCACTGCCGTAAGCAGTGGCAGGAGCATAATCTGGTGCCTGCGCCACTGTCGCGTCATAATAATCGTTGTCGATTTTTATTCTCACCTGCTGCCCGTAATGGAACTGCGAAGTGCTGCCGCCCTCTAAGTATATCTCGGTCTTTGATACCTCGGACACCGCACAGCACAGCATTCCTTCGGTGACGTCCGAACCCTCTGTCACCGCGTAGGTCTGCGAGATAACACCGTCAAACGGCGCTTTTATAATATACGACTCCTTTTCCGCCAGCATCATGTCCAGCTTCATCTGCTCTATCTCGTACTGGAGCTGCGCCGCCCTGCCTCCGGAAAGAGAGGACTGATATGCGGCATTAACAATGGTCTGCTGGTTGCTGATGTCATAGTCCAGCCCGGAGGAATCCAGCTCCGCCAGCACCTCGCCCTCGGTGACAGTCCGTCCTTTCAGCGCGCTGAACGACATGACCTGCGCGTCCGCCGGATAGGTGAGATACACCGCATAAGGATAGCCGATAGTCACCCCCATGCTCTGGGTGTCGGAAATGTCCATATATTTCGCCTCGGCGATCTCATAGCGGACGGCTTCCGCACCATATATCGGAAGCTGTATTTCAGCGTCCTTGTTTCCTTTGCCGGAGCAGGCGGAGAGCAGCGTTGCACACGCCAGAAGCACCGCGGTTGCAGCTTTTTTCATAGGGGGATAACCTCACTGAATTACTTGTCCGCCAGTCTGCGCATCATTTCAAGGCACATTCTGCCGTTGTGATAGGGGCACTTCCACGGATCGACCACCGGCTTGAACGGCGCGTAATCCCAGTTATCGTCTATCTGGGAATGCCACTCGCCGCCGGGGCGCTTGTCCACGATATGCTCCTGAATGAACTTCCACACGTTAGAAGAAATATCGAAGTACTCCTGTCCGCCGTATCCCTTCTGGAATCCGTTCATAAAGCCGATAACGGTTTCCGCCTGGACCCACCAGATACGCCATGTGTTTATCTTGTCGTTTTCACGCTCGTTGAGCAGAGAGCCGGAAGCCTTGTCGTAAGCTATATCCGCGATATTTCTGACGATCCTGCTGTTCATTCCGGCAAATTTCGCGGTGATCTCCGGATCGCCGATGACCTCACACGCACGGTCGATGAGCCATGTTGCTTCAATATCGTGCCCGTAGGAGTGAATGTTGCCGATAACGTCCATGTTCTTGTCAAAGAACACCAGCAGCTTGTTGCCCTGCTTGTCGAATATCTTGTCGTATGTAAGATCCAGCTGGAACTTGAGCCGCTCCAGAACCTTCGCGTTCTTATCCGCGAGGTACAGCTCGGTGTAGGCTTCCATCATGTGGAGAGTGGTGTTCATGGTCTTGTCCGCCATCAGCCCGTTCTCGGAAAGCTCGTCATTGGCAAGCTCGGTCTTCCAGTCCCGGGACTTCTTCTCGAGGTAAGCCACATCGTCGGTGGAGTTATTCTCCACCAGTTCCATCACGTCATAAGCGATCTTCAGCGCGTCCTTGTCGCCGCATGCCCGGTAATAGCTGGACAGCGCGTAGATAAAGAACGCCTGGCAGTAGGTGTGCTTGATGTCGTCCTTTACAGTGCCGTCTGCGTTCATGCTCCAGTAAACACCGCCGTACTCCTTGTCAAGGCACTTCTCGGTCAGGAACTTATAAGCGTGACGCGCATTGTCAAGCAGCTTCTCGTCCTTCAGCTCGATATAAGCGTTGGAATAGAACCACAGTATCCGGGAGTGCAGGATAACACCCTTTTCACCGTTTTTGTCGATATTCAGGCTGCTGTCCATAAATCCGGTGAAGCCGCCGTTCTCATCATCGCGTAGCTTGTTCCAGAACGGGATAATGTCCCCGGTAAGTTCCTGTACAAATTCTTCTCTTTTCATGTGTTCTCCGTCCTTTTTGTAAAATTTTGCAGATCCTCAGAGATTATAGCCCATCTCATATGCCTGCTTAACAAACATTTTGATGCGGTGGCTGCGGTTTTCGTTGTTGCCGTAGCCTCGGGTCATTTCGTCAAAGGCATGCATTATGCATTCGTCCGCGCGGTTGTGCATACGGTCGCCTATCATCACCGATTTCATTGCCTGAAGCTGCTCTTTTCTGATACTGTCGTTCAGCGAGCCGCCCATAGTCACCAGAAACAGCGCCTTTTTCAGATGTATCTTCGGACTTCTGCCATAGGCATAGCCGTAGGTCCACACCCGCTGAAACCAGCCCTCCAGCATTGCCGGGGCAGCCGTCCAGAAGTCCGGGTAGATGAACGCGATACAGTCCGCACGGTTTATCATTTCCTGCTGCGCCAGCACGTCCTGCGGGATATCAAGGCTCTCGTCATAGAATGCCTCCCGGCGGTATTCCTGCGGGGATATGACCGGGTCGAAGCGGTCTGCATACAAATCGGATATCTCAACATGATTCCCGCCGTCCGCAGCGCCCTTTGCAAACGCCTCCTTCACCTGCCAGGTGAAGCTGTTGCTGCTCGGGTGGCAGTATACTATAAGCACATTCATGCAATAACGCTCCTTATTCAACGGGCTTAATTGCGGGAGGAACCTCTGCCCCTCCCGCTGTTATTCGGATATATCAGTCCTTGCCGCAGCAGTCCTTGTATTTCTTGCCGCTGCCGCAGGGGCAGGGATCGTTTCTCCCGATCTTCTTGTTGGGATTTCTGTAAGGAGTCTTTGCACCGGCGTTAGGAGCGTCCGGCTGCATTACCTGCTCACGCTGGAGCGGGCGCTGGATCCTTACCGGAACGGTCAGCACCATTCTTACGGTCTCCTCGCGGATAGCGGCGATCATCTCGTCGAACATCGCGAAGCCCTCGAAGCGGTACTCAACTACCGGATCCTTCTGACCGTAGCTTCTAAGGTAAATACCGCGCTTCAGTTCCTCCATTGCGTCGATGTGATCCTTCCAGTGGCGGTCAACTACCTTCAGCAGGCAGATACGCTCTACCTCGCGCATAGCTTCGCTGCCCATATCCGCTTCGCGGGTCTTGTAGATAAGGTTTCCGCGGTCCTTGAGGAATTCCACGATATCCTTCTTCTCGATGGTGTTCAGCTCCTCGGTGGTGTAACGCAGATCGCTGTCCATAACATAGAGGTTCATGAAATGCGAACGCAGACCGTCAAGATTCCAGTTCTCCGCAACGGTGTCTGAACAGTACATGTTGACAGCTTCCTCGATAGAGGTGTTCATCATGTCCTGAATGTTCTTGCTTATATCCTCGCCGTCAAGCACCTTTGAACGCTGTGAGTAGATAGTCGCTCTCTGCTGTGACATTACGTCGTCGAAGTCAAGGACGTTCTTTCTGATGGAGAAGTTCCTGCCCTCTATCTTCTTCTGTGCAGACTCTATCGCGCTGGACAGGAAGGACGCCTCTATCGGCATATCCTCCTCGATATTCATGGTTTCCATGAACTTCTGTACCCTGTCGCCGCCGAACAATCTCATAAGATCGTCCTCCAGCGAAATGTAGAAGCGGCTCTCGCCGGGGTCGCCCTGACGTCCGGAACGTCCTCTCAACTGATTGTCGATACGTCGGGACTCGTGACGCTCTGTACCGATTATGAACAAGCCGCCTGCCGCGCGGACTTCCTCTGCCTCGGGAGCGATCTGATCCTCGAACTTCTTGTTAAGCTCCTGATACTTCTTTCTTGCTTCGAGTATCTCCTCGTTGTCGGTTTCAGCGAAGCCAGTCGCCTCCTGGATTATCTCCTCGGAATACTCCAGCTTCCTCATCTCGTGGATAGCGAGGTATTCAGCGTTACCGCCCAGCTTGATATCCGTACCACGACCCGCCATGTTGGTGGCGATGGTAACAGCGCCCTTCTTGCCTGCCTGTGCTACTATCTCCGCTTCCTTCTCGTGGTTCTTCGCGTTGAGCACCTGGTGCTTTATTCCGCGCGCCTTAAGCAGCTTGGAAACCAGTTCGGACTTCTCGATGGTGACAGTACCTACCAGCACCGGCTGACCCTTCTTGTGACATTCCTCGACCTGGTCGCAGACCGCCTTGAACTTGCCGCGCTCGTTCTTGTATATCTGGTCATGGTTGTCGGTACGAATGACCGGCTTGTTGGTGGGTATCTCTATAACGTCAAGGCTGTAAATCTGACGGAACTCGGACTCCTCGGTCATTGCAGTACCGGTCATACCGGACAGCTTGTCGTACAGACGGAAGAAGTTCTGGAAGGTGATGGTCGCAAGGGTCTTGCTCTCGCGGTTTACCTTCAGCCCTTCCTTCGCCTCGATAGCCTGGTGCAGACCGTCGTTGTAGCGGCGTCCGAACATCAGACGTCCGGTGAACTCGTCAACGATAACCACCTCGCCGTCCTTGACAACATAGTCAACGTCCAGCTTCATGATACCGTTCGCACGGATAGCCTGATTGATGTGGTGGAGCAGAGTGGTGTTATCGGGATCCATCAGGTTCTCTACTCCGAAATACTTCTCCGCCTTTGCAACACCGGCGGGAAGCAGGTTACAGGTCTTTGCCTTCTCGTCAATGAGGTAATCGCCGTCGAAGTTGCCCTCGTAGTCCTCTTTATCGTCAAGCTCCGTTACCTTGTTCATTGTGAGAGTCTTTGCGAACTTGTCCGCCTTCTCATAGAGGTCGGTGGACTTGTCGCCGCGGCCGGAAATGATGAGCGGAGTTCTCGCCTCGTCTATGAGGATAGAGTCCACCTCGTCCACGATAGCGAAGTACGGCGCACGCTGAACCTTGTCCTTCTTGTAAATGCACATGTTGTCGCGCAGGTAGTCGAAGCCAAGCTCGTTGTTAGTCGCGTAGGTGATGTCGCAGGCATAAGCGGCGCGGCGCTCATCGTTGTCCATATCGTGGGTGATAAGTCCCACAGTAAGACCGAGGTATCTGTGTACCTTTGCCATAAGCTCGCTGTCGCGCTTTGCCAGATAGTCGTTTACGGTTACGATGTGTACACCCTTGCCGGTAAGTCCGTTAAGGTAAGAGGGGAGCGCCGCCACGAAGGTTTTACCTTCACCGGTCTTCATCTCCGCGATACGTCCCTGATGGAGCACGATACCACCGATTATCTGTACCGGGTAATGACGTATGCCGATAACTCTGGTGGAAGCCTCACGGCAGACCGCGAAAGCGTCCGGCAGGATATCGTCGAGAGTTTCCCCGGCGGCAAGCCTGTCCTTTAAGATACCGGTCTGACTCTTCAGTTCCTGCTCTGACATAGCCGCATACTTGTCCGCGCGGTCAAGCACTGCCTGCTTTATCGGCTCGATACGTTTCAGCTCCTTAGTGGAGTAAGTGCCGAACAATGATTTGAATAAACCCATTTTATTATTATAACCCTTTCTGTTAAAGTCAATGATGAATACAAATACTCATCTTATATTATACTATCTTGACCGCAATTTGTCAACCGTAAACCAGACGGAATTTCAGGGTTTTGAGGATTTTTTAGCCAGAAGCTCAATATTTTCCGTCAATAAAACGACAAAATCCGCGCAAACTAACCGCGAAAGGAAGTGTACAGATGAACAGATATCCATACCCGCCGGAGGAATACCCCGAGGAAGCGCAGAATCTCCAGACCCCGGCAATGAACATCAGCAGCGCCGGTGACTGCACCGGACTTATCCCGGCGATATCCGGCGAGGACGAGTACGACAGCTACGCGGAGCTTTACGGCTTCCTGCCGCCGGAAGTTAAACCATGACAAAAAGGCGCTGCCGAAAAAGCAGCGCCGCAATTCTATGACGTCATATCCCCGAGGATTCCCGCAGTATCCGTGCGATATTCTCCATTCGCGTCTTTGATAGAGTCTCCCCGCGCTCATAATTCCGCAGGAAGCTAAGAAGCTCGGCGCTTTCGCTGCAAACATAGTCTCTTTCGCGAAGCGACAGCTTCAGCCGGGCGTTTGGCGAGGAGAAGTACAGCACCGAATCTATCCATACGTCCTCGCCGGCAGCGCAGAGTATACTTTTCACGATATCCCTCTGTCGGCGCATCTGCTTTATCGGGTTGTCCATAAAGGTTTCCGTGACCTTTCCGTCACGGTAGTGCTTGCGCTGCGTCCACTTTTCGTCGTTCCAGCTGCCGCTTATCGTGCCGGAATGGTTCTTCACCTCGACGATAAGCACCCCGGAATGGGAGATTATCAGCAGGTCAAGCTCGGAGCGCCCGCGCTTGTACCGCACCGGGAGATTGTGGAACACGATGTTCGTGCCGTGGAGCTTCTTTACCGTGCGGAACAGCTTCCGCTCGCCCTTTACGCCGGAATTGAGCACCGCGTAGTTCCGGGCGAGAAATACGTATGCGAGGTTGCACAGGAATATCAGTATAATAAACACCATTGCCACCACCGGGGTGTTGTAGAGCTTCTTCCAGACAAAAAGAACAAGCAGAAGCACAGGCATTACGCCCATTGCGACCTGCGCAATGAACAGAACCTTTACCTTTTTCGTATTGGCATTTCTTCCACGGATTATCTTGTTCATTCAGAGCCTCGCTTTGCTGTGCCGGGGTAAATCAGCCTTAAACGTTGAATCTGAACAGCGTAACGTCGCCGTCCTGCATCACATACTCCTTGCCTTCCAGACGGACAAGTCCCTTTTCCTTAGCCGCCGCCATGCTGCCGCACTTCATCAGGTCGTCGAACGCGACTATCTCTGCGCGGATAAAGCCCTTTTCAAAGTCGGTGTGTATCTTGCCCGCAGCCTGCGGAGCCTTTGTTCCCTTGGTGATAGTCCACGCGCGTACCTCCTGCACACCCGCGGTAAGGTAGGAGATAAGTCCCAGCAGACGATAGCCTGTCTTGATTATTCTCGCCAGACCGGAGCTTTCAAGGTGCATATCAGCAAGGAACAGCTCCTTGTCCTCGTCGCTCATGCCGGATATCTCGGCTTCTATCTGTGCGCATATCGGCAGAACCTCTGCGTTTTCCTCCTTAGCGATAGCGCAGACCGCCTGATACTCCGGGTTGCTGTTGATATCGCCGGTGAAGTCCGCCTCGGACAGATTCGCAGCGTATATGACCGGCTTGTTGGAAAGCAGCGGAGTGTCCTTTATCATTGCGCGCTCGTCGTCGCTGAACGGGTAGCTTCTCGCGGACTTGCCGTTCATCAGGTGCTCATGCAGCGCTTCAAGGAAGTCCACTTCCTTCTGGAGGCTCTTGTCACCCTTCATCAGCTTCTTGGTGCGGTCGATACGGCGCTCCAGTATCTCGATATCCGAGAAGATAAGCTCCAGATTAATGGTTTCGATATCTCTTGCCGCGCCTATGCTGCCGTCAACGTGGATAATGTTGTCGTCCTGAAAGCAGCGAACAACGTGGACGATAGCGTCCACCTCGCGGATATTGGACAGGAACTTGTTGCCCAGACCCTCGCCCTTGGACGCGCCCTTTACCAGCCCGGCGATATCCACGAACTCCAGCGTTGCCGGGGTGAACTTCTCCGGGTGGTACATCTCGGCAAGTTTGTCCAGACGCTCGTCCGGTACGGAAACTATGCCAACGTTCGGCTCGATGGTGCAGAACGGGTAATTCGCGGACTCGGCGCCCGCGTTTGTGAGTGCGTTGAAAAGGGTGCTCTTGCCGACATTCGGCAGCCCTACCATGCCTAATTTCATTACAGAACCTCTCTTTATTTTAATGATTGCTCCGGATATTCCGAAAATAATACGTTCCTATATATTGTAGCACTTTTTTGTCTTTTTTGCAATAGTTATTTGCAGATTAATTGCTCCCGACCGTCAAACCGGGTTTTCTGACGATTTTTACCGCGAAAGCAATTCCGTCCCCGCCATTTACGGCAGTAGCGGACAGGTTGTCGAAAAAGTTGAAGTATCATTTTTGATGGCATCGAGCCATCAAAAGTGTTGGGGGAAAACTCTTGTTTTCCCCCAAATCCCTTTAGCGCTATTGACGCGTATTACTGCGCTATCGCGCAGAGTGGTGGGGCGCTGCCCCACACCCCGCTTCCTTTTGTGTCAAAAGGAAGCGAAAACCATTTCGCTTCGCGAAAGAGTTTTTCGACAAGCTGTCCGCCCCCGCCATATCCGGCAGGAGCGGAATACAGTTTATGTCAACAGCGCCAGAATGATCTCGCCTACGACATCAAGCACAAATTCCAGCGCACTGTCGGCGATACTTCCCGCCGCTCTCACAAGCCAGTTACCTCTGCGCTTTTTCATCACAGGACGCTCCTTTCGGAAATCACTTCTTGCCTGCCATCTTGAGGATATCGCCCATCTTGAGCCTGCTGCCGTTGTGCAGGATTATCATCTCGTAAACTCTTGCCACGATAACAGCAACCAGCACCACAAACACCGCCAGAATAAGCACCGCGATAATTACCTCGGTCATCGACAGCGTGCCGAGCAGCATCGCCGACGGCAGTGCAAACGGCGAGCTTACCGGGAAGTAGTAGGAGAATATCTGCACCGGATTGGTGGTAGCCGCGCCGGTGTCAATGCTTTCCGCGTTGAAGATAACCGGGAAGTACGCCAGATAGCAGCCGAGTACGCCCAGCAGCGAATAGGGCTGCATAGCCTGCGCCAGATCCTCCATTCTGCTGACGGAAGCGCCCACCAGAGCCGCGATCAGCGCGAAGAAAATGAAGCCAAGAATGAATATCACGAATATCAGAATTATTGACAGCGGGGAAATATTGCCGAAGCTGTTGGTGAACGCCTGAACTATCTCGGCGCTCTCCCCGACCTGTGCCGACGGGTCAGCAAGCATTTTCAGCAGGTCGCCGCCGATGCCAAACGGCGCTGTCACCGCAAACGTGCCTCCTGCCACAACGCCTATCAGGATAAACTGCAGCAGCGAAACCAGCCCCATGGCAAGCACCTTGCCTATTACCACTGCGAGAGGTCTTACCGAGGTAAGAAGCAGCTCCATCACTCTGGAGGTCTTTTCGGTAGCGATAGACTGCGCCACCGTCTGCCCGTAGGCAAAAATAAGTATGAACAGTATCAGTGAAGATACGATGGGAACCATGTAATTTATCATCGACTCGAACACGTTCCACTCGTCAGAGCCTGCCTGTATCTTGGAGGTAACTACGGTCCTCTGTGAAGCTGCAAAGTCCTCAGGAGAAACGCCAAGGGTGATTATATTGCGGTATGTAACTATATTTGACACAAGGCTGATTGCCGCGTCCACCGAGCTTCCATCTGTTTCAGGGGAATAATAAGTCTTTACCGCATAGCCTGTCACAGCCCCGTTATATTCCTGAGGAGTAACGGTTACAAGCGCCTGACCCGCCTGAGCACCGGAAAGCTCGTCGATAAGCTCCTGCGCTCCCTTTTCTGCTGCTTTAACGGGAAGCCCGCAGGAAGTCAGCGACTGCATATCCTCTTCGGTGAGGATACCGCTGTTGTCCTGAATATACACAGTATTCAGAAGTATCTGTGTGTCCTGCCCCATCATATCGGAGATTTTTTCGCCGGCTCCCATCCACTTCGGAATAAGATTCACACCTGCCACAATCAACATGGTAATCAGCGACACAATTATTGTACCCACGATAAACGATTTTGTCTTGACATACTGCACGAAGGTGAAGCCGAAAACCTTTTTCCAGCCCCTTGTTGCCGCCGAAACATTACTTTTCATCAGACTTACCCACCTTTTCAATAAATATCTCGTTGAGCGTCGGTTCACGCAGCTCGTACTTGATAAGCGGCATGTCGCTGTCCATTATCCTGTGCAGCAGCGCATGCGCCTGCTCCTCGCTGCTTACGTTGAAGCTGGAGCCGTTCGGTGTTTCCTCTGTCACCACAAGCCCGCACTCCTGCGCCATAGTGGTGATGTCCCCCTCGCACTTGACGGTGAGCTTTACTCTGCCGTAGCCCTTCTTTATCTCATTGAGGTTGCCCTGGAGCACTGTGTTTCCCTTGTTGAGTATCACGATATCCCGGCAGAATTCCTCGATAGTGGACATCTGGTGGCTGGACATGATGACGAACTTGTTCTTCTTTATCTCCTCGCGGATAACGCCCTTGAACAGCTCCGCATTGACCGGGTCAAGACCGCTGAGCGGCTCGTCAAGTATAAGTAGCTCCGGGTTCGGGGCAAGCGCCGCGATAAGCTGTATCTTCTGCTGGTTGCCCTTTGAAAGCTGCTCCGCGCGCTTGTCGCGGTACTCCTGCACACCCAGCCGCTCGAACCAGTAATCCAGCGCCTTCTGTGCGTCCGGTCTTTTCATGCCCTTCAGCGAAGCGAAATAGATAAGCTGATCCATTATCTTGTATTTCGGGTAAAGCCCGCGCTCCTCCGCGAGATAGCCTATCGACTCATTCGCGGTGCAGAACGGCTTTCCGCGCCATGTCACAGAGCCGCTGTCCGCGCTGAGCATTCCAAGGATAATTCGTATCGTGGTGGTCTTTCCCGCGCCGTTTGTGCCAAGCAGCGCGAACACGCCCGGCTCGTTCATCTCAAAGCTAAGGTCGTTCACGGCGGTGTAATTGCCGTAATTCTTTACGATATGATCGACTTTAAGCGACATATATCAACATTCCCCTTTCGACTGTTCATGTGTTGTATATACAGTATAATCTGTTTAGCATGATTTGTCAAGGGGTTTCTGCAATTTTTTTATTTTTTGTGCAATAAATTGCTTTTCGTCATGTCTGTTTGGTACAAACGACGGGGTGTTATACTATTTTTCGATCTTCCTATAGACAAAGTCTATAGGAAGATTACCCCGCATAGCGGGGTTGCGGCGAAGCCTCAGAAGAAGCCGTTTAATACTAAACCCTTGGTTTTGACAGCCGCCAATTTGGCGGCATCGACTTATAGACTTTGTCTATAAGTCGATTAAATATTTGTATTACCGAAAAATTAAGCCGTGATATCTGAATTTCTCCCGGCGTTTCTGCATAAGATTAAGCAAATACAATGTCAGGAGGTCAACCATGGACGACATGAAGAAGCTTGTTGAAAAATACAAGCGTGAGCTTATGGAATACAGCCGCACAGCAAAGCCGGAAAAGCTCAGCTTTCCGGAAATGCTGCCGGACGAACAGCCCGAAGCCCCGGCAGTCGTAGCAACCGCACCCGCCGAGCAGCAACCGCTCCCGGAACCACCCTCGTTCACCTACATGCCTGAGGACGCCGATGAGAAGCCCCGTATGCCCCGGATAGTGGGCTACTCCGATGACCAGAGCGCCCTCGACTCGCTTGAAAAGTACCTTTCCGGGCTGGAAACCACCCCAACCGACACAGCAGACGACATGAACTACACCCCGGACATGGACGCCCAGCCTGCCACGGAAGCGCCCGCGCCGGAGCAGAGCTTCAACGAGCTTCCGCCGCAGTTCACTGATACCGCGCCCCAGAACGACTTCACCGGGAACGCGGTCATTCCCGAAACAAACTTTTCCACCGACATCACCGAGCCGGAGCAGCCCAACCCTTTCCCCCGAACCGGCGAGGTCAACACCGCCGCGCCCGGGCAGGAAGAGAACATCGGAAATATCCCGGAGAGTGGACAAAACCCGGAGGAGCAGCTCGGCAGACGCAGCTTTGAGAGCCAGCAGACCCCGCGCAACTCCCCCGAGGACATAAAGCCGCTGGTGCAGCAGCAGAATGACGGCTTCCCGAAGTTCCCGCCCGAACCAAAGTACGATACCTACGAGGACTTCATCAGAGCGAACAGCCGGCTGGGGTCGCTTAGCTTCCGAACCTACACCGCCCGGAACGCGCTGCCTGTTCCCAACGCAAATATCGTGGTGTTCAAGGAGATAGGCGGACAGCGGCACACCTTCTACACCCTCACCACCGACCGCAGCGGTCAGACAGAAGAGGTGACTATCCCAGCGCCGCCCAGTTCCCTGTCACAGTCCCCCACCAGCGCAGTGCAGCCCTACTCGCTGTATGACGCGGAGATAACCGCCGAGGGCTTCGACCCGGTTTCCGTGAAGAATCTTCCCATCTTCGAGGGCATTCTCTCTGTGCAGCGAACCGCCATGATACCTACCGCAGGTCTGTCCGTCGGCGAAACCATCACCGAAGAAGAACCAGAGCTTACGGAGGTGCCTAATGCCTGAAATACCAGTACCGTCTATCCCGGAAACCATAACCGTCCACCTCGGTCCGCCCAACTCCCCGGCAGAGAACGTCACGCTTTCCTTCCCCGACTACATAAAGAATGTCGCCAGCAGCGAAATATACCCTACCTGGCCGGAAGCGGCGCTCCGCGCTAACATCTACGCGCAGATTTCCTTTGCGCTGAACCGAATCTTCACCGAGTGGTACCGCAGCCGCGGCTATGATTTCGACATAACCAGCTCCACCCAGTACGACCAGGCGTTTGTATACGGGCGGGATATATTCAACAACATCAGCAATATCGTGGACGAGGTATTCAACAATTACGTTGTGCGGCAGGGCAGCGTAGAGCCGTTGTTCACACAGTTCTGCAACGGCACCTCGGTCACCTGTCAGGGTCTTTCACAGTGGGGAACGGTCGACCTCGCAAACCGCGGCTTCACGCCATACGAAATGCTGCAATACTACTACGGCGACGATATCAACATAGTCCGCAACGCCCCTGTCGAGCCGTACATCGGCAGCTACCCCGGCTCGCCGCTGGGCTTCGGCAGCGCCGGCAACGAAGTCCGAACCATTCAGGTGGAGCTGAACCGTATCGCCGACAACTACCCCGCTATCCCGAAGATATACCCTGCAAACGGCTTTTACGACGACAGTACCTCCGAAGCCGTGAGGACGTTCCAGGGAATATTCGGGCTGCCACAGACCGGCGTCGTAAACAAGGCAACATGGTATCAGATAAAGTACATCTATGTCGCGGTGAAGAACCTCGCGGAGCTTACCTCCGAGGGACTTCGCCCCAGCGAGGTCGAGGAGTTCTTCCCGGAAACTCTATCCCGCGGGGATTACGGACTTCCGGTGCGCTCGGTGCAGTACTATCTGAACGTAATAGCCTACTTCAACCCCGAGATACCAAGCACCGAACAAAACGGAGTTTTTGACGCAGCCACCGAAAACCAGGTCAGGGCATTCGAGCAATTCTACGGGCTGAATCCGGACGGTATCGTGGACTTCCGAACATGGGAACTTATCCAGCGAGTGTATAACGATATCCGCGCCGGACTGCCCGAGGGCTACGCCGGGAACACCGCCGCGCTCTACCCCGGCTATGTCCTCACCCCGGGAATGCAGAACAACGACGTTAAGGCGTTCCAGACCTACCTGAACCTTATCGGCAGAACCTACCGCGATATTCCGGAAGTCCCGGTCACCGGGTACTTCGGAACGGAAACAGAAAACGCCGTCCGGGTATTCCAGGAGCGCTTCGGAATACCAGTGTCCGGCGTGGTCGGCGCACCGACCTGGGACGCGGTATCCCGGGAATACAACTATATCCGCTTCGGCACACCGCGCACCGGCTGACCTAATACAGCACAAAAAACCCCCGGCTCAATGAACCGGGGGTAAATTATTCTGTTCAGTGCATTATTACGAATAACGCTTCTCGTACATATAATCCTTGACTTCCTTCACCACGAATACCACGATAATAGCAAGGCATGCGATAACCGACAGTATGAAGAAGATACCACTGACTATGTAGTTATAACCCTTGAATACGCCGGGTATCTCGGCAAGTCCCTGTTCGATAGCAGCGTCGCGGGCTGCGATAGAGTTAGCGACCTTAATGCCTCTCTCGCCGAATGCTGTGAAGATGGAGGAGAAGTTGCAGGACGCGATCATTATATACAGTGCAAGTGTACCGAACTTGGTGAAGCTGTAACCGCACCACATAGCGACTGCAAGGAACAGCGTGATACCGCCGTAAGCGATGAAGTACATGTAGTCCATTGCACCGAGGGTAACAGCGCCGTAGTGCTGCTTATCCCACATGAATACAGCGATCATTGTGAGCACAAAGCTAAGCACCAGCGAACCAACTCCGATAAGCACTGCGATAGCAGGCTTCTTGTCTCTCTCGCTGATCTTGAAGCTGAGCTTGCTCTTTATCTTGGTGAACGCAAGGAAAGTGAGCGCAGCAGCAGCCACGAGGGACAGTATCAGCATGATAGTAGCGATCCACCAGCGTGTGGTCATACCGTTCGCGCCTACCCATGCGAGAGCGTATGCGTCGCCGGCATTTGCGAGCGACTTCATGGGGTTGTAGGTCTTTACTACCCACAGGAATCTGAACAGGATAGCGACGAGGTTGGTCACTGTCATAGCAGCGCCGAAGGAGAAGTAGTAGATCATAGCCCAGTCGCCTTCGCGGACATACAGGATAGACCCGATAAGCGCCGCAGCCATCAGCAGCATGAGAACTACGCCCTGTGCAACGCTTGTGTCGTCCAGCCAGCCGATAACGATAGACCAGTTACCGCCTGCATTGCCGATATTTCCGTAAGCGGACATGCCGAAGGAAGCAAAGACAGCAGCCGCAGCCATGACAAGGAACATCACAGCGGAGAACTTGCCGCGCTTCCACATATCGCCGATCTGCTCATTGGTGAGCAGCATATCGTCTGCGTACTCTACCGAGCTAAGATACACGAAGTATGCGCAAGCCACAAGGCAGATAACTGCGTCAATGGCGCCGAAGATGCGCATGGAATTTCTGAAATAAGCGAACGGGATCGTTATCGGAACAAGACCGATAAGAGCCTTTGCGCCGAACACTGCGATCAGATATGACTTAGCGAACGCGAAGCCCTTATAGAAGCAGAACGCCAGCACCAGCAGGACACCTGTGATCACTAAATAGATGAGAGTGATATTTACAATGGTATCCAGCAGAGAAAGGATTATCTGATTGCCATCGATCTCGGCTTGTGACGCAAAGGTCTTGCCGAAAATCTTGACGATACAGGTCCTGCCTTCCTCAATATAGGCGTTGCGCTGGGCGTAAACCGGATTGATGTAAAGCGGTTTCATCACCAGAAAGAATGTAACAACAGCCTCGATTACAGCGAAAACCGCCATGCCGATGCCTATTAGCTTGTTCAGCGGCGTTTTTCCTGCTGCGGTGTTATTTACTGCGGCAGATGTCATTTGGTTATTCCTCCCTAATCAAAATGGCACACGCACATTCCCCTGTGCGCTGCACCATGCACAGGCAACCGGAAAAAACCGCAATTGCCCATATAACTCTATTAAATTATAACATATTCCTGTCAGATTTGCAAGCAGCAACCCGGATTTTTGCCCATGCTCTTTCACCAAATTTTGTTCAAAATATTTGTGCAAAAAGCTGACAACGTTTTCATATACTGAACTTTATCCCGCGGTTTCAGCGGAATAATGCTCCCCCACGTCCCGCCCGAGGTCGGTGGTGTAAAGGAACTCCACCACATCGCCCTCCTGCAGCACATAGTCGGAAGCGGACATCTCCGGGAACTCTCCGTTGACCCGGTACATCCAGCCGCTCAGACTCCCGAAGCCCAGCTCGTAAATGCCGCCGATACCCTTGACGTAAGTCCCGAAGCCGCTTCCGGTGTAGTCCACCCGTATTCTCCGCTCCCGCGCCGCCGCGACAAGCGCGTCAAAGGCAGAAGCCCCATCCGGCAGCATTACCTCGCACTGCGGTATCACCGCGCCGTCCTGCGGTATCAGCTCCGGGGGATTCACCGCCGGGTCTATGCTGTCAATTTTGCCCAGCACCCCCGAGCAGTCCGCCGAAACCACCGCCCGCATCGTGCCGTTTCCACCCTGGGCATAGTATTCCTCCGGCGTCTTTATGTCCAGCAGCCACGCGCCGCCGCAACACGCCGCCAGCAACACCGCCGCCGCAGCCAGCACCTTCTTCCTGCGCACCACAAACATCACAAGGCACACCGCCGCCGCTGTCCCAGCCAACGCCGATATCGCGATTTTGATGTCTGTGCCGGTAATCCCGGTTCCCGCCTGTGCTTCAGCGGTCTGCGCCATTTCCGGCTGGGCTGTCTGCGGCGCTTCAAACGTCTGTGGCAGAACTTCTTCCTGTTCAGGCGCTGATACCCGAATCTCCCCGAACAGCATTTCGCCCCGCTCCATAAGCGCCAGTGCGGTGTATGCCTCCAGCGCCTGAACCGTGGCAAGTCCGTTTATATCCCCGTCCGCGAGGTGCGAATAACCGCCGTCCCTGCGGAACGTTTCCAGCTGCTCCGCCGCCTGATAAGCCTTTTCGCTGCGACCGGCGGCGCAAAGCGCTATCACCGCCTGTGCCGTGCTTTCACAGTTCGTTATCCCCATTGAGGAATAACCACCACCGATCGCGCTAAGCCAGTCCGCGCCACGCTGCGCCGCCTGCTCCGCGCCGGAAACTCCACACCCTGCCAGCGCATAGACCGCCGCCGCGGTCATGTCCACGTCCCCGGTATCCCCCATCAGTGAGAAGCTGCCGTCCTCGTGCTGACGGGAAATGATATGCTCCGCCAGCGTTTCTGCGGTGTTCACCGCCACCCCGGACGGTTCAGCCCCGGTGACATTCACCGCGATAAGCCCCCAGATATACGCGTTGAAGCCCTGTCTGTCCAGCTGTTCGTTTCCGAACACCCCAAACTCCACGGCGCTGCGGAAATCTCCCCCCGCAGCTGCGATACACACCGCAGCCTTCTGGTAGTCAGTGGGCTTCACAAAACCGCCGGACTGTTCCAGCTGCTCCACCTTTTCCTCTGCCGAACGCGCGTATTCCTCCGCGCCATCGCTGCCGTAAAGCCGCGCCCGGCAGTAAGCCGCCCAGTCCGCCTCGCCGTACTCCAGCCCGTCCCAGAAACTGACCGCGCCGCGCTGCTCCATGAAGTACCCTAAGCACTCATCAGCCCGGGAAAAATCTGCCGCGGCGGCAGAAAAAGCGGTCTGCACCGCACAAAACATCGCAATGCAGACCGCTGTGATTTTTCTTGATATACTGTTCATCAGTTGTGCTTTCTGCACAGCGCAACGCCTGCGCCCGCCAGAATTACCGCCGCGAATGCGACTGCAACACCCTCTACGCCGGTAGCAGGAGAACCCTTGTCCTCGTCTGCGTCCTCGACCGCAACAGGGGCTTCAACTGCGTCGGCAGCTTCCTCGGAAGAGGTGGTTATCTCCAGCTCGCCGTTCAGCGCCTTTGTCAGAGTATCAACAGCTGCGTCTACCTCTTCCTGTGTGGACTCGTAGATAGCCAGAGTTTCCATTCCATAGGTGTAAACATATTCGTCGATATCTGAGTCCGCTGCGTCAGCACAGAGCTTTATAAGCTCAGCCTTATTGACCTGCTCCTTGAGCGCAGCAGCGCCGCCCCATGAGGAATTGTCGATGCCGAGGTCTGCGCCGTAACCGTAAACCGTGAACTCAAAGCATACTACATCTCCGTCAGCGGGTACATAATCAGTGATACCCACCTGCGCATATTCGTCGTTTATGAAGTAGGACCAGCCGCTCTCTGCGGTGTAGTCCATTGCGCCGAGATAGCCCTCGGTGTTTCTGCCGGTCATCTCCGGGCAAACCTCTGCGATGGGGTCCGGAACATAGGTATCAATGTCCTCGTCCGCGAAAGCGGTGATGTACGCGCCGTAGCCGCTGTCCTCTGTCAGCACGTCAGCTGCTCTCTGAACAACGTCCAGACCGGTGTCGCCCTCATAGAAAGGAACTTTGGTCGGCTGTACCGTGAAGCCCTGACCGATCGTAGTCTTGTCTGCCATGAAATATACATACCCTGCGGGAGCTTCATCTTCTGCGAATACGCTGAACGAAGCTGCGCTTGCTGCAACAGCCGCAGCAGCGACTGCTGAAATGAGCCTTCTGAAATTCATTCTTTTGTTCCTCCAATTCTATACCAGCGGAGCAATTTCCGCCTACACCGTAATATTATATACTATTTTTTCGGTATTGTCAACAATTTTTAAAAAGAAATTCGTGCAGAAAGACAAATCCTGCACGAATTGATACTAATAACCGTTTGAACGAAGGAAAAGATTTGCAGAAAGACAGTGCCGAT
>JBJFGA010000082.1:0-2831 GCA_051892275.1 Oscillospiraceae bacterium
AGAACAGCCCGCCTGCGCATTTTTGCCTTGTCTGCAACAAAATTATGCTCGAAAAACCGCACACATGTCCTATGTGGACAGGTTCTCAATTAGAATTATCCTGGGAAACGGCATTGCTAAGCTGCCTGGTTATCTCCGGGAGGTTCTTCACACAGTGAGCTACCATTACGCTTGCGACCCGGGCTGCTGTTTCTATCGGTACGGACTTGTCTGACTTGTTCCATTCAAGGAACAGGTTCAGGAAGCCGCCGTTGACGAACGAAGCCAGCGGCATACCGAGTTTATCATCAGCGGGCACGGAAAATCTGCCGATTATCTTGTCCTCGGAGGACTTCATCATGCTCCTCATTCTTGTGAGCAGAACGCCGCGGAAGTCACTGTTCATCAGCCTGAAGTAGAAGCCGTAGTCCTCGGTGATGAGCCGGTTCAGCCCGATGAAAAAGGTGTAGGTGCTCTCCATCAGGTCATCGGTGTTGAACTGGTCGATAAGTCCCTGGAGCGCGTCGACAATTTCCGACTCGGTCTCATCAAGAATATCGGTAAGATTGCTGTAATGCGTGTAAAATGTTCGGCGGTTAACATTCGCAAGCGCGGTAAGCTCACTGATGGTTATTGTCGCAATGTCCTTGGACTCCATCAGCTTGAAAAGTGCCGCCCTTATCGCTTTTTTGGTGCGAATGACCCGCTTGTCGGTGCTGCGTTCTGTCATGATTTGTAACCCTCTTATCTGTTTTATTATCCCGGCAGGATTTTTCACATGCGTTTATTATATAGCATTTTACAGAGATTGTCAACAGAAAAGGACTTTTTGTGTGAATACAGTCTATGTCAATTATGAATAACTGTTACTATATTTTTGATATATGAATAAAAACAGCAGTGTATATTCAGGCACTAAAGAATAACTTATAGTTTTTGTCATGACGCTGACAGCGCGGGATTTGTATTATCCTGACGATTTTTTACTGGGAGACAATATTTACCCACATTACTTAAAACCTCTTGACAAATTCGTCAAATTATATTAGAATAATAGTAAATATAAACGTTTTCATTGACGTTTTAAACGAAATCACAAAGGAGAAAACAGACATGGCTTACATACTTGGCGTTGATATCGGTACTTCCGGCACTAAAACAGTGCTTTTCTCTGAAGACGGTACTCCGGTGGCTTCCGCTACCTACGAATATCCGCTGTACACCCCACAGAACGGCTACGCAGAACAGGATCCGCTGGACTGGTGGAATGCTTCCGTCAACGGAATAAAGGACGTTATTGCAGAGAGCAGGGTCAGCCCCGAGGACATAAAGGGCATTGGTCTTTCCGGTCAGATGCACGGACTTGTTATGCTGGACGCAGACAACAAGCCTATCCGCAAGTCCATAATCTGGTGCGACCAGCGCACCGCAAAGGAAGTCGTTGAGATCACTGACAAGGTCGGCGCGGACAGAATGATCGAGATCACCGCTAACCCCGCTATTACCGGTTTCACCGCCGCAAAGATAATGTGGGTGAAAAACAACGAGCCGAAGAATTACGAGCGCTGCCGCCATATCCTGCTTCCGAAGGACTATATCCGCTTCATGCTCACCGGCGAGTACGCCACCGAGGTTTCTGACGCAAGCGGAATGCAGCTGCTGGATATCCCGAACCGCTGCTGGTCTGACGAGGTGTTGACAAAGCTCGGCATCGACAAGGCGCTTCTCGGCAAGGTCTACGAGTCCCCGGACATAACAGGTGCTGTCACTGCACAGGCAGCGGCGGTCACAGGTCTGAAGGCTGGCACTCCCGTTGTCGGCGGCGCAGGCGATAACGCTGCTGCGGCGGTCGGCACTGGCGTTGTCGAGGACGGAAAGGCATTCACCACTATCGGTTCTTCCGGCGTTGTTTTTGCGCACACCTCTAACATCTCCATCGACAAAATGGGAAGAGTACACACATTCTGCTGCGCTGTTCCCGGCTGCTGGCATGTAATGGGTGTTACACAGTCCGCGGGTCTCTCGCTGAAGTGGTTCAGGGACAACTTCGCATGGTCGGAGATGGAGACCGCGCTTTCAATGGGTGTTGACCCATACTACCTGATGGACAAGGAAGCGGACAGCGTTCCTATTGGCGCAAACCGCCTGCTGTACATGCCCTACCTCAACGGCGAAAGAACACCCCACCTCGACCCGGCGGCAAGAGGCGTGTTCTTCGGACTGTCCACCATGCACAAGAAAAAGGACATGCTGCGCGCGGTCATGGAAGGCGTTTCCTACTCGCTTCGCGACTGCGTTGAGGTAATGCGTGAAATGGACATCAACGTAAGCGACATGATGGCTTGCGGCGGCGGCGGAACTTCCAAGCTGTGGCGGCAGATGCTTGCCGACCTGTACGGCTGTCAGGTCAAGACCACCCAGAACAAGGAAGGTCCTGCGCTGGGCGTTGCACTCCTCGCGGCAGTGGGCGCCGGAATTTACAGCAGCGTTCCCGAGGCATGCCGCGCGGTCATCAAGCCGGAAAAGGTTCAGGAACCTATCCCCGAAAACACCGCCGAGTACGAGAAGGTCTACGCAATGTACCGCAAGCTTTACCCCGCTATGAAGCAGTGCTTCGCGGAGCTTGCAAATATGTGATTTCCTGATAATTAGTGTAGTGCTGCCCCGGAGTATAGTTCCGGGGCAGTATTTTTGTATAACGAAAACGGCTGTCCCAATCCGGGTTTGCCGAGAAAAATCGGATGTTTTGCCGCGGTCGTTCCCGCGGCAGCATTCACAAACCCGCTATAATGACGCATGAGATTTTTCGGTTTTTGCGGTCGGATTTTACAACATAATATATCTAGTATATA
>JBJFGA010000082.1:2931-18926 GCA_051892275.1 Oscillospiraceae bacterium
CAATCCGGGACTGCCGAGAAAAATCGGAGGTTTTGCCGCGGTCGTTCCCGCGGCAGCAATCACAAACCCGCTATAATGGCGCTTGAGATTTTTCGGTTTTTGCGGTCGGATTTTACAACATAATATATCTAGTATATACAGCAAAAACGGCAGTACCAATCCGGGACTGCCGAGAAAAATCGGAGGTTTTGCCGCGGTCGTTCCCGCGGCAAAACTTGTCTATGGTATACAAAATAGATTTTTTTCGCGGGTGAAAACCATAATAACAAAAGTGCCTCAACGCGCGAAATGCGTGTCGAGGCACTCGACTGGTCGGAGTGACAGGATTCGAACCTGCGGCCTCAACATCCCAAAAGTGATTTTTGACGTTTTGGTTGATTAAGTCTTGTTTAGCAAATGCCGTAATAATGCGGCTTCACGGATTTCGAGTATTCTTTCATTAAGTTGTATTAAGTATAATTCAGCGATAATGGCGCACTCATGGCGCACTCAACAATTGCTCTGAAATTGGATCAGATATGCCGGAGCAATACCGTGAAAACCACACTATATATAATCACGAGAAATCTCAGAATTCGCCGTATACAAGCCGTGCGCCGATCATGAGGAAAGTTACTCATTAGAGCGGCGCGAACATTTCAGCGGTGTTTCTGCCGCCCTCTGATGACGTAGAGAAAAGCGGGGTGTTTGCCCCGCTTTGATGTCTATGTATTGCCGAATAACTCAAACGCCAGCTTCAAGCCCAGTTTTAAACCCTGCTCGAATCCGTGCTGTTCAGATATATAGGAAATATCCATAATTATCCCATCTATTAATTGCTTCTGTTCAAGGTTTATTCCCATATCAGAATAAGCGGTGTCGAGCTTTTCACCATATTCGCCATCATTCCATAGAAGCGGCTTGTATAGCTTCTCATCAGATGTTATGGTGCCAAAAAGTGATTCTGCTATGTTACTTGCCATATCTCACATATCCTTTCATAAAGTATTGACAAGAGTCTTGCTTTGTGGTATAATTTTTATGTTAAGGTGGATTTCACCATATACAGCATTTAGCCTTTGCAGTTCGAGTACCTGCGAGGGCTTTTTGTTATTTTAGTCGAAGATTTGATTTCTCAGCCCGCCTTTTTCTCTCATACCTCTGACCCAGTACAAAAGAAACTCTAAACAAAGCAGCCTGTGCAATAATTTCCCTATAAACTCCTTCGCTATATTTCTTTCCGTATTCGGTGCAGATTTCCATGAGTTCATTAGCTTTATACATATCATCTATTGAGATTCCGTCGGATTTATCCCACGCTTTGAGCAGTTCGTCTATTTCTTCTGGAACAATCTTGATAGCCTTATTCATGTTCATTTTCCTTTCAATAAATCTTGACAAGAACGGCGTTACATTGCACAAGCTGTAATCCACGTCCGCAAATAGCCCCTGTGAAGTCCATAGCCAAAAGCGTGAAGCCGTCACGGACAAGGACGTAAGCAGGTTGTTGTTGCCGAAATAATAAGTGATTTCCCGTGAGGTCGTGAGCGGCTCAGCACCGCGCCTGCTCTATTCTATCAGGCGGATTTTACAGTTCACGCACTCCGCGCGGTAATGCCCGTTATGCTTGTTTTTGACGGATTTAGCCTTTCCCCCGCATATAGGGCATTCAAACTCTACCGATTTCCCCCACGCTTTGCCCTGCACCGCTTCCGAAGCCCGGTAAAGGAAAGAGAACAGCGCACCCGGCTGCTTTTTCTTGTCTGCCATGCCTGCGCCCCCTCTCTACTCCCAGTTGATGAATCCGGTTATAACCTCATCTGTTGCCCGGTTCTCTATTCGGTATTCAAACGGTACGCCCGCCCCCGCGTGTTCCTCTGCCGCCTTGATTGCTTCATCAATGCCCCCCAGCGCCCACCATAATCGGCATATTTCCACTTTACGCGCCTGTTCGTGCGAATGTAGGTTACATATATACGGTTGTCCACGTCTGCACCCCCTCTATGCGGCTTTGTCCTTGCGAGCGGCGCGGCCTGTTCCCCGCCGTCCCCTGTTCCTGCTCCTGCTCTGCTCCAGGCGTTCCTCGCGGGCGGCTCTGATAAGTACCCGCAGCCAGTAGCATATAATCAGACCCGCCAGAGCGTTGAACAGGTCGCGCCAGTTCATGGTGTACGCTATGCCGGCAATATCTGCCATCACCGTGCGGAGCATAAGCCCCGCCGCTCCCGATAAGAGAAAAGGCACATAATCTCTTGGTTTCAAGCTGTTCACCCCCTATACACCGCTATTCTGATGTTCAAGCCGTATGTTAAGTAGTAGTCAGCCCCGCCCGTGACCGCTAAATAGGAGCTTGCAACAGCTTTCCCCTTATCCATGAGCGGCGCTATTGCCGCAGCGAGCTGTCTATTTAAGTAGCCCATCACCGCCGCGCCCTTTCCTTTAACGGCTGCTATAACCTGCACGGCGTTCTTGTCTGCTGCGTTCTCCGGCTCTCTGTTCAGCTTGATGGTGATTTCCTCCGGCGAGTACCGGGACAGGCGGGCGAGGAGCTTCTGCCGGTTGCCGTGAGTTACTCCGGCTGTTTTGGTGTCTATGCGGTGCAGCTTGATGGTTATCCACGCCCGCACCATAGCGGCGGAGCGGCTCGCGCCCTGCTTTACGAGGGCGTTTGCTATCGCCATAACCTTGCTTCTGATGTCGTTTGCTTTCATGGTCTTAGCGTCCTTTCTGGTTGATTATGCGCGCCGGGGTTGTGACCGGCTCCCCGCATTACCGAGCTTTCGCCCGTCACTCTGCGATTATGCTGTGTACGCTTTCATTCCTAAGAGCTTAGCGGCTTCAACCTCCGCTTCTGTTGCCACTCTGTACGCAGGAACGAAGCCGCACTCACTTGTCATGTACTCCTGCATCTCGGTTTCAGTTCCGTAAACAAGCGCCTTAGTTTCAAAGCCGTTTCTATTGATTGTGATAAGCCAGTATCTTTTATACATGGTGTTTACTCCTTTCGGTTCGTCCCGCTCGCTCTTGAGCTTATATATATTATACACCGTAATCGCGTGTATGTCTATTGACAAACCCAACAAAGTATACACCGAGATTTCGTGCATATTGTACATTGATTTTCGTGTATGTTTGGTGTATAATATAATGGGGAGGTGAAAACAAATGCCGATAAAGTATAAAATCAACGTTCTGGACGCGCTCAAAAAGGCGGGCTATTCTACTTATCGCCTGCGAAAAGAGAAGATACTCGCTGAAAGCACTATGCAAAAGTTCCGCGACGGCGAAATAGTGACGGCTGATAATTTAGCCCTTGTATGCTCGCTGCTGAATTGCCAGCCCGGTGACATTCTGGAATACGTCCCGGACAGCTCCGGAGGAACGGACGAAGCCGAAGATTGATAGCGCGAATTATTGCCGCGAAAACTCCGCAAAGGACGGCGCAAATCTGCTCAGTTCAACAAAAAAAGCGCCGCTCCCAGCTCTGGAAGCAGGGAGCGGCATATTCTCTCCTTTGCCGGTATGAATACATTTACGCAAACATTGCAACTTTTCTGCTATTTGCACAAATAGTGAAGTGCATATTTGTGTAAATAGTGCATTGTTATCTTTTCGCCGCTCTGGTATAATAAAATGGGGAGGTGAAAGACTATGGCAGTATCAAAGAAACAGCAGGCTTGTGTAAACAGGTATATTGCGGATAAATATGACAGAATTAACTTAACCACCCCAAAAGGCAGAAAAGAGCGTATAAAAGCCCATGCAGAACAGCGGGGCGAAACGGTCAACAGCTTCATCAATCGAGCAATAGAAAACCAGATACAGACCGATAACGAGAATAAGGAGTGATCTTAATGAGTACCAGAGAAAAGGCACAAATTATATTGAACAGTCTGACAGATGAGCAGATTGCGGCATTTGTTACGTTATTCGGCGGCGATTTTCCCAACAATGAAACACAGCAGGCAATAGAGGAAATCGAGAGCGGCGGCGGTACGCTGTTCACCGGGACAACGGAGCAGCTATTCTCCAGCCTTATGGAGGATTGACAATGCTGAATGTTCGCTATTCTTCTGCGTTTAAAAAGGACTTTAAAGCGTGTGTGAAGCGTGGATACAAAATGCCGCTCCTGCAAGCTGCTATTGATACCCTGCGTATTCCAGCGGCTCTCCCCGAAAAGAACAAAGACCATCAGCTTATTGGCGATTATTCGGGCTGTCGTGAATGCCACATTGAGCCGGACTGGTTGCTTATCTACAAGCAGACCGGTGACGAATTGCAATTAGTCCGTACCGGGACACACTCAGATTTGTTCGGGAAATAACAAACAGTGCCGCTTGTACCACATGAGCGGCGCATTTCTTTCCGACAATAGCAGATATTCACCGAAACATTCTCGACCGCTCCAGAATAGCCCACAATCCACGCTAAGGCTGATGGCGGGGAATTTTACCGTAAAAGCGCAAATGTGCCATTATAGGCTTGTGAGCGGGGTGTTTACACACAGCCACATTTCAACTATGTGCCCGGAAAGACGGACACTCAGTTAAGGGAGAAGCGGTTCGGCACCCAAAGATATGCAATGCATAGACAAAACGCTACCTTTTTTTGCCAACTATGTTTTTTTCTATGCTGAAAAACGCATAAGGCGGGTGCTGTTGGAGAAAAAGCATACAGAACAGGAAGCGTAACGTAGATTTATAAGGAGGTAACATCATGTCTGAAATCAAAGTTGACACAGCGAACATTCCGCAGCACATTGCGGACGCTCTCTGCGAAGATCTGCTCAAATCCATAAAAGAATACATACGGAATAACCCCCGAGCGGCAGAAGAACTCGAGCGGCGCGGGAGAGAAGTATTCCGCAGGATAAAGGAAAACGAGGACACAAAACGAACACAACAGGAACCATCAAACCCAAACGCTCCCCGTATAATAAGGCAAAACGTAAACAGTCAGGGTCAAGTTGAAATTGAGGTATATCTTCCCAAATAAACGGAAATCAAGTGGAAAGTAAGGTGGACAATGTCCACACCAGTGTCCATACAGAGAGTAGAGGTATAGAGATAAAGATACAGATATTAGAGTGGAGGAGGAAGCTATCGAACCTGCACCACCTTTCTCCAGCCCTTGTCCATTTGGCGAAATTCAAAGCCTATGGAATGAATACCGTATCAGCTTATCCCGTGTCGACAGCATACAGCATGAGCGGCGCAAAACCTCCGGTAAGGATTGCGCCGCTCGATAATATTTATCTGTTGTTTCCTTCAAGCCTTTTGTAGAGCCGGTTAAAGGTTCTAGGAACAGTCAGAAATGCCCGTACTTTGTGAGCGGTGCATTTCTTTACTCCGTTACAGTTCAAGTTTTATCAGATTCTCCAGCAGCCTGCGCACGATTGCGAAAAAGCAAGGTTTTGATAGGTTTTTCTTATCGACATAACTTGGATGGTAGTATGTGAGCAGCTCAACGCGAGGAATGATGCCCGGGTTCAGATAGTCCGCCGTTCCGTTTGTTGTTTTCGTGCTTCGTTCGTCCGGGTGCAGCCTGTCCCTTGTAAAGAGAAAATGTCACAGCGGTTGTATCACTTGGAGCAATTTTGGTGTAACACATTTCCATTTTAGGCGGTTTTATGCGGAATTTTCCCCACGTCCAGGAAGAAATGAGCGGCGCGGAGGTCAAAAGTGTATCACCCCGAAAAATGCGGGTTATTCCGGGAATAAAACCGTTTTTTCTGGGATAAAAGCCGATAAGTCACCGAAAAGTTCATATAATACCAGATAATACAGAACGGGAGCGGCATGAGCGGCGCAATTTGTCCAATTGATTGTACATTCCTAGCATGAAAGCTATATCGGGAATAATTCTTTCACGGCGGCATGGTGTCGGTGTTAAGACACCCCATTTTTTGATTTCGAGGGTGCGGGGGGTATACCCGCAGCTTCGACAGTTCGTCAGCGCGGGCGGTTGAATATCGCCGCCTCTTTTGCCCCCGTCCAGCTTCAAAGGGTGTCGCGTTTCACGCTATCCCTTTTACTCACATTTGAGTAAAACACCGCGCCGCTCATAGGGTCATAAGGGTGGCGCGCCATGTTGTTACACCTTGTGCCTAGATTTGAGCTAAAGCCCCGAAGAACGCCCGACGAATTTCATCGAACGTCCCAGCGGTGAAGCTGCTCAATAATGAGTGGGTTGCAGCTCCGGCTGTTTTGGCTTTGACAAAATAGCTATTGAGTTTAGCGGTTTTGACGTGCAGCCCATAACGTCCAGAACGGAAAGCAGGGCGCGGTTCTGCCTGTCATGCTCCGGGTGCGGTGCATCGCCCCCGTTGGTATGCTGCGCCGCTCCGATGGGCGTTTGTTCTCCATGAGCTGGGAGGTCTAGTAAACGGCGGCTTCCTCTTTATCGGCTCGATAAGCCTGTAAGAAAAGGGGTGCAAACTTGGCGCGGGTGCTGTTCGCCGGAATTGTCGAATAGTCCAAGCAGCTCACACCATCGCTATATCGTTGTATCGTTGCGCCCGGTTATAAGTATATCTTGTTACACTTATAAGAAAAGTCCGGTATGCCGCCGCCCCTATAAATATGAGAATATGCTCGGCTTGCTCCAGAACAGGCGGAATTCATCGACGCTCAAACCTTAGGATTTCTTAACATATCAGCCCGGCATATTTCAAATTGCGGTGGGAATTTCAAAATGTTGTTTCAATTTTCAGCCCGATATTTTAAAAATATGCTTGGGATTTTAATATTTCTCGGAGTTCGTGCGAAAAACGGATGAAGCCCCCGCACTCTGGTGGGTGGTGTTTTACCACCCTAAAAAAGAGGGTCGGTGTGCTTCTGTCCCCTCTTGCTCTGTATAAGTCTAACAAGATATACTTATAAATCAGCTCCGCTCATGATTGCCCGATCAAGCGCGAGCGAATTTGCCGCAATGCTCTCTGTTTCCTCACTGCATAAATGTTCAAATTGCCGCCGCAAAATCGCGGTTTTTTGAGGTTTTAAGCCCGGATTTTGCACAAATCCCGCAAAATCAGCGACTTAATACCGCTTTTTCTCGGAGTTAGCGAGGAAACACAAAAGCGCGGCGGTGTTTCCTTTTTATCGGCGCTGTGAGCGCGTGTGCCGCTCTCTGGTGGCGGTCTGCGCTCCGGGTGGTGAAATTTTACCCTATGCGCGGTAAAGGCTCTTTGCGGGGCGTTCTGGGCGCTCTCTTGCTTTCCAGCAAGAAAAAGGCTGTCCGAAATTCGGGCGGCGTTCTGCCCGGCTATGCCGTGTTGCTCTGGTCTGCGAGCGGCGCACGTTCCCGCCGTTCTCTCAGTTCGCTCTCGCTTCAACCGTTCTTCGTGCCTTATCCGGGCTATTGTCATAAGCTCAACGCCGCTCGCTCGGTTGTGCTTGAACGCTGTCAAGCTGCAAGAGAACGTGCGCGGGGTGAAATCATCACCATAGGGCGCCCGGTGCTGCCTTGTCGCAGCTTGTTCAAGGCGCTCTTTATCCTTTGCCGGACGGTTTCAATTGATACGCCACCCAGCCGCTCCCCTATTTCAGAATAGCTTTAGCTACTCTGGTTTGGGGAAAACACATTTCTATGATTTCCCGGCCAGCCGGTTCAAGGCTTTCAATGGCTTGGTGCAGCGGCGTGTAATAGTCGCTCATATCTCCTTTTTCGTATCCGTCCCCCCGCTGTCGGGTCTTCTATCATGTCTGAGAGCGTCAATTCATCTGTCTAATATCATTGAGCGGCGCACTTTACCGGGTGCGCCGCTCATACATAACATACAATAACGTCCAAAATCAGTAGTGTAAAAAGTGGATACCTCTGCTATGCCATTCACCCCATGCAACGCCTTTGGCGGTGCGGTGTAAAGTAGATGGGTTCACCCATCTATTCCTGCCGTATAGAACCCGGCGGGGTTATTAGCTTATATGTCGGTTCAAAACGCCGTTGTTCACAAAATTCAATTAAAGTCCTGAATTTTCTCCATAGTGACTAAGCGAGATTTGGGGTCGGAGCGCCCGCACCTTGACCCATACCCCTTTCACAGTACCTTTTCCGCCGCTCTCATGCATAAACACATCGCTTTCGGTCTATTCCAGCGGACTCTAACGCATCCATCACCCTATCCACGAGTTCGTTAGAATACTGCTGCATGGTGCTTTCAATATCATCAGTATTTCCGGAAACAGTAAACGAAGGTGAAGCCGTAATATTGATGATAGTTTGTCCTCCTTCGGATAGCTCTGCTGCGATTGCTCTTGTTTCAGAGGTATTATACACTCGTTCGCCGCCGGACATTTTCACCAGTTCCGGTCCTTCTTCTCCAACCAGCGCATATCCATAATCAGCTGAGTACGTTCCGGTAGCGTATTGTCGAAGCTCTTTTATCTTGGAATCAAGTTTTGCGCTGTTAGGATTTGATTTCAAAGTTTTGTAAGTTCCATTCCCGACATAATAGGAAATTGGATCGGTGCTGACCTCTTGTTCCGTGATGTCTGAAACAGCATTCTTAGTACCGCCGTTTGTAACAGAGGTGGTATTGTTGAATAAATCAGCGCCATATAATGAAAGCCTTACCGCTTCTGCTACTTCATCAGCAGCTTCACCAGCAGAACCGCGATAACTCTTTATCTCTTCAACGTATGCAGATATGGTTGCCTCTGCTGCCGCTCTTGCTTCCTCGTCAAGATTCATGCGGTTTACAGTATCTTCCATAGCGGAAGCGATATTTCCCAGTTCGCTCTCAAAGTCTACCTTAACATCGGCAAGTTCCTGTGAAGCAAGCTTCTGTTGTTCCATGAGCTCCTTCCAAGAATTAACCGCTTCTGTAAGTTCTTCATCAGATGCTCGGACCATACCAGCAACAGCATTCACGCTTTCTTCTGAACCATCGGAGAATGAAGCAAGCATTTCCCTTAATCCGTCAATATCATCGGCTCTCTTAAGCAAATCTGTTAAGTCTGTATTATAATCGCTCCAATAAGAAGCTTGTGTAGTCAACGCATCATTGATGGTTTGAATGCTGGTAGGAATAACAGTCGATGCTATATCCCACAACGAATATTGCCCGGTCACGCTGTCATAAGCAGCTTCATACGCTTCATTATAGCTTTCCAGTAATAATTCTGACTGAGATCTGACCTCGTATATTGCCTGATTCATTGCTTCAAATGCTGTTGCGGTGGTTTCAGCAGTTCCAGACACCATTCCTTCATATTCGTCAATGACTGCTTGAGCATCTGCTAGCGCCGCCGCTCCGTTACGTGCGTCCTCCGCTGCCTGCCAGTATTTTTGCTGCGCCTCAGAATATGCTTTCTGTATCTGCCCCTCTGTTTCTGCACCGAAAGAGGTAGCTCTTGCAACAATGTTCTGCCAGCCTACTTTGGTGAAAAGCGCTGAATACCATTGGTCGCTACTATTTACTGCAAAGTCTTTTCCTGCTTTGTTCATCGCTTCCTCTGCTTCAGCAAGAGCGGCTTCAAGTTGAGCCTGCTGCTCTTCTAACTGGTCTTTGGTTTCCAAAGCGAGATTATACTTTGCTCGCTTGCTTTCAGCAATGGACGCAGCATTTATGCGGTCTATCATACCATCAAGGTTATTATTTACATCTTCGACTGACAGACCAAGATCCGGATATGCTTCATTCAGCTTTCCGACAATTCTCAAAAGCTCTTTGTCAATATTGACTGCTCCATCAGAAGCAGATGTAAGATCACGCATCTTAGCAATGAGTGATTGGGTGTTTTCTCCCTGGCTTCGTATCTCCCGGTTGGTGTCAGTCCACGTTCCAAGAATACCCTCATAGCTGGAGTGTAGTGTGTCCAGTTCAGCATAAAGGTCTGAAACAGTACGCTTATTGTATTCAAAGCTTTCTGTCGCCTGATCAACATCGTATTTCAGTGCCTGCGCCTGTTCACTATTTTCACCGTACTTTTCACAGGCCTCATCATACTTTGCGGTAAGGCTGTCCAGTTCTTCTTTCTGCCTTTGAGATGATTCTGTCAGAGTTGTTGTTTGAAAATCTTCAACCTCACACGCTTTGTTGAGCGCAATTACTCCGACTGTAAGTGCTGCTACGGCAGCGGTAAAAATGAAAATCGGGCTTGCCAACATAGCTAAGTTCCACCCTTGCTGTGCTGCTGCTGCGCCCGTTGTAGCGGTAGCTTCTCCGGCTTCGGCTGCCGCTTCTGCCGCCGCTGCTGCTTTACGTGCCTTAAGAGCGTTTCCAAGTTCGTCAAGTGCATTCTTGGCTTTTTTGGCAACATTCCACGCATTGTAAGCCAGAACAACAACTCCGATTTCAGCACTGATAGCCATGAGAGATTTTACAAGAACAGGATTCTGTTGACAGAATTCATTGACAGATGTAAGTATTGCGGCACCCATTTGAGCGAGCTTACGCAAATCGTCATTGTAAAGTTCGCCAATCGTTTCTTTCAACCCATCAGCAGCGGAATCAAGCAATGTAACATCCCCCTGCAGGTTATCCATGCGGATCTTAGCCATTCTTTCAGCCGCTCCGGTGCAGTTGTTAATATTATTGCGTAAAGAAGAAAATTCTTCATCGGTTGCATTGATAATAGTCAGCAGTCCGTTATATCCGCGTTGGCCGGCAATGAGCTTTGCATTGTTCACCTGTTCAACGTCAGTCATTTGCTCGAAATAACCACGCAGCTCATCAATGGTTTCACCAAAGGATTTCATTGTACCGTCAGCGTTCACTGCAGAGAATTCAACTTTACCGATGGAAGTCGCTGAAAGATTAGCGCCCTCAGTCAGACCGTTAAAGATATTCTTTAAGGACGTCCCGGCAACGCTGCCTTTTACTCCAGCGTTCGCCATAAGACCGACTGCAGTTGCGGCATCTTCAATGCTATATCCCAAAGCGCCAGCTATCGCAGCAGATCCGGAAAACGTTTCGCCCATGATAGCAACCGATGTATTGGAGTTGCTTGCTGCCTGTGCAAGAACATCAGCAAAATGCGCGGTATCAGCAGCAGACAGCCCAAACGCCGTAAGGTTATCTGTAACTATGTCAGAGGTCAGCCCCAAATCTTCACCGGACGCAGCTGCTAGATTGAGCATTCCGCTCATGCCCGACATCATTTCTTGTGCGTCCCAGCCTGCCATGCCCATGTAGGTCATGGCTTCAGCGGATTGTGTTGCAGTGTATTTTGTGGTAGCACCAAGTTCCTTTGCCATATCGGAGAGCTGCTGCATTTCTTCGGAATTCGCACCGGAAAGAGCTTCAACCGTACTCATTGTACTGCCGAATTCCATTGAAATGCTTACACACTCTTTGTATGCGTCATATATTTCATTCGGCCCTTTGACAATTCCAGATGTAATAATAGCGCCACCAACAGCTTCAAAAGCAGAAGTAGAGCTATTTCCGAAATTACGGGCTTCCTCTGCTGCTTGCCGCTGCTCATCGCTTAGCTGGGCTGTTTGTGCAGCAAGACGTTGTGACTCTTCTGAAAGAGAATGGACATCAACTCCTGCTTCTGTGAGAGCGCCGCTCATCTGAGATAATCTTTGATTCTTCTCTGCAAGAGCCTCTTCTGTACTAAGAATACGCTGTTGAAGTTCAAGCTCACGATTTGCAAGCTCTGAACTCTGCGAACCGGATTGAGCCATTTCGGCCTGAACATTTTCAAGCTGCTTCTTGTACATCTCGAGCTTGGAATTTGTACGCTCTATATTGACCTGCTGACGCTGATATGCTGATATGTCGGATTGTACCCTGTTTAAGGAATCAATCTCTTTTTGCGCCGCTGCTAACGTTTTTTGAGCGGCGCTAAAGGTACCGTTGAAATTTGTACCCAAAGCAGCGCCCAGCCGAAATAACACTTGATATTCTTTCGCCATTGCAACCTCCTGAATAATGTTGTATCATGATCCGAATTTGTAAAGACGGTGCAGCACATAGTCTTCCACCTCAGAGCTGCCAGACGTGCGAAAAGCAGCAAGCCCCTTATGTCGTGAATAACCTACAAAATAACGTGGAGAATATTCATCCCCGTAAATCTCACGGAGCATATCGCCGATTTCGCCGGTTCGCAGCAGCCGGAGAGCATTAGCTTCTATTCGCCTAACACCATCAAGCGAGATCCCAAGCTTTTCACCGGACTGCTTTAATGTCAGCTCATCAAAGTACCGGAAATGAATTACATTCCGCTCCCTGTCCGGCAAGCTGTCAACTGCATCATGAAGAGCTTTGAACTTGTCCAGTTCGTCTATCCTGGTGTGTTCCTGCGCCGCTCGTTCATCAGGGACTTTATCAGACAAACAAAACTCGCTGCTGTCATCTTCGCTGCCAACAGGTTGATCAAGGCTGACTGTTCCACTTTGATTGAGTGCGTCTGCCTTTCCTCTCAACAAACCTCGCAGCGTATTTTTTATGGCATAATTGAGGTAGGTGGTGAACTGATACGGCTTGTTGCTGTCGTAATGCTTAACGGCGTACAGGAGAGCGTTATAGCCCTCCTGTCGTATATCTGCAAGCTCATAGCCGAATCGTCGGAACGTTTCACCAAACAGCTCCCAGTATCGTCCTATCTTCTGAAAAATGAGTTTACTGGTCTTATCCCAGAGGAGCGGCAGAAGCTCATCATTATCACCCTGTTGGATAAGCGCTGCAAGTGCCTCGTTTGTCATTCCGGTTCGCTCCTTTTTCAATCAGCTGCAAAACGTATTCTATCCGTGCGATTTTATGTAACGCTGGCAGCGCTTTTTTACAGAATCTTCAGTATTTCTTCCACCCAAAACATCGGCAATATCCCGCCACTGCGCACCATCTGCAAACCTACGCAGAAAAATAAACCGTGTCACGTTATCTGGTATTTCGCTGATCCAGCATTCAACCTCATCAATACGGCGGCACAATTCTACTCTCTGTTCCTGTTCGCGGGAAACATCGCCCCCTTTGGCTGAAATAAGAGATATTCTTTCGTCCAGCCTGTCAAGCAGTCGCAGCATACCGGCATAGCCTTTTAGGGTCTGTAATGTCATCTTCTGTTTCCTCGCGCTTCTCTGGCTTTTTGTTCCCGGACTGATCTGCCATCAAGAAAAACAGGACTTTTCTCGCACATACACATTTCCTTTACCCGGTCATAGATACGATCAAGCTCGAGCGGCGCATTTTTCATATCGGTGGGTGAAAGATTTGTCGTGATTATCAACGGCAAGCCGCTCCTGTATCGTGTATCAATTATCTCGAAGAGTAATTCAAGATTTCGGGCGTTGTTCTGAGTCGTTCCGAAATCGTCCAGCACCAGCAGAGTGACTTCCTTTATCCTGTTGAATACCTTATCAGCCTTGTTAAAATCTCCCGCCGCTCTTAGCAGGGGCTGAACCGTTGTCACCCAAACAGGTATGCCTTTATCCATCAGCGCATTTGCGATGCAGCAGGCATAAAAGGTTTTTCCTGTACCGGTTTTCCCCATAAATATCATACCTTTGCCGGCTTTTTTCAAATCTGCGAAATTCTCCACATACCATTCAGCAGCTTGACGTGCGTGAGGTGTATTTCCGTTGTCCTTGTCAAAAGTATTGCCGTAATAGGCACGATCTGTAAGCCCAGAGCGGCGCAATTCCTCCGAAAGCTCCCTTGCTTTTGTTCGCTCTCTTTCTGCCTGAGCCGCTCTCATTCGCTCTTGGTCACATTTGCATGGTGATGGAGCAAGACCGTTCGGAAAGAACTGCTTGCCCACTTCAATGCGCTGCTGCTTTGGCTCGTGGCAGATACCACAATACAGTAAACCGTCCTCGCCGGTGTAGTCGGTGGGATTCTCAGTGCTTGCGTTTTCTGCTTTATCAATAAGCTGTTTGATAATTACGTTGTACATTGCCCCTCCTTACCATAGCGAACCGGAATAAACCTTTTCCTCCGGACTATTCGCCGTTTCTCCAAAACTAACATCGTATTTCCCGGAAAGCACCTTTGCAATATTTTCCGGTCTTATCAGCCAGATAAAATCAGCCTTGAATCCGCTGGAGCTTTTCCCGGTGAGGAAAGCTGAAGCCTCCACCCGCCGAAAATACTCTTCGAAGCTGACACCGTGAAGCTCCTTGTATGCTTCTTGAACAGCGTGCGCCTGATGGTATGACAAATCACCTGTGAACGGTTCAAGACTCTTACAGACGGCATTGTATTGGCTTACAGTATCATCAAGAAGCTGTCGAAGTGCGCCGCTATATTCTTCTCTTCTTATATTCTTTATTTCTTTATATAATAATGAAGGTTTGTCATTTTCATTACCGGAGGTTTGTCGTTTGTTTGCCGTTTCGTTTGTCGTTTGGTTTGTCGCTTCAATGTTTTTCGGTATGTCGCTCTGGTACTGCGTACCCTTTTCAATGTAAGTAATAGAGCCATTATCCGGGTCTGTACTGATTGCCGTTTCTAGTGGTTTTGGTTTGTCAATAGGTTTGCCATTTGGTTTGTCGTTTTCGTTACCGTAGGTTTGTCGTTTGTTTGTCGCTCCGCTTTCGCCCTGATATGTATCATAATTCACAACCGTGATTATACTGCATATTGGCGTTGAATGTACCTTTATTTCTCCGGTAGTCTTCAAATGTTCCAGTGCTGTCCTGGTCTGCCTGATGGTTAGTCCGCTACGCTCTGCAAGTTCCTTCACAGTGGAACAGAGTTGCCCTCGCCTGATGAGCTTCCCCATGTATGGAGTATCTTCCCAGCAGGCAGAAAGCAGCAGGTGAATAAACAGCACACGTGTCTTTATATCACCGTACCACTCCCAGCTTAGAATAGTCCGGTGCAGCTTTATGTAACCTTTGCTTTCGGGCATAGCCGCTCACCTTCCTATTGGCTTTATTCGAGAGGCACTGTTGGTTTCATCGGCTTCAGGGTGTATGGTGTTGGTGTTAAGGTATTCTGCGAATTTATCTACGTTAACAAGAATGCGCCGCCCGGCGCGGACTGCTACAACCTCACCACTTGCAACCTTGCAACGAACGAAATGCACCGGCAGCCCGAACAGTTCCGCAGTCTTTTTGATAGTTTCCATACGTGGAATAGTTGTATCGTTCATAAAATATACCCCCTTTCAACTTAAATCTATATCGTCTGGGTCTACAAAAGACTGCAAATATGTAACTATACCATTCAGCGCGGATCGTGCGCTGCGAATCCTCGCTTTCTGCTGACGCAGGAAGCTTAACGCTTCATATTTATCGGCGGGGAGGTAGTAGCCGCCTCTGTTCTCATACTCGGAGCAGATGGGAGCGCCTTGCTCCCTTGCACGCTGAATTATGCTACGAACCCCGCGTTCACTGATGTTGAGCAAAGTAGCGAGATCTTTCATAGAGATTGCGTTATTGCGTCCGGTGGGTATAAAATCGGTAATTTGTAAAGGTTTCAAAAAATCCTCTCTTTCCGGTTGCAAAACCACACCGAATGTGTTATAATATCGGTGAAGCTGCAAACCTATCATTATGCTTGTGGGTAACTGGCTTCATGCCGCTTGATGTGCGCCAACACGTCAGGCGGCTCTTTTTATGCCTTTTTCTTGTTGTTGAGTTCTGCTGCTTTCTTTGCCCAGAATCGGCGGTCATATTCCTTTACACGCTCCTTGTTGGATTCACGCCATGCCTTTTTGTAAGCTCTACGAGCTTCAATAACCGCACGATCTTCTGCGTTGAGTTGAGTGAGATCAATCTTTTTTGCGCCCATTCTTTCACCACCTTTTGTAAAATTATTTTTCTTTTCACTTGACACGGTTCATTTCTCGTGCTATAATAATCATAGCACAAAGGAAGAGAAAAAGCCAAGACGGGTTCTGACAAGAGAAGAGACAAAAATATTCCTTGAGGAAGCAATGAGTACATTCTACTATAATTTGTTTATAGTTGGATTGGAAACAGGCATGAGAATCGGGGAACTTTCAGGGCTTCAATGGGAAGATTTTGATTTTAATGAAAAAGTAGTTCATGTAAGACATTCGATGACTTATTTCTCAAAGAATGGTAAATATAGTTTTGAATTACATCCTACCAAAACAAAT
>JBJFGA010000083.1:0-4509 GCA_051892275.1 Oscillospiraceae bacterium
TCGGCACTGTCTTTCTGCAAATCTTTTCCTTCGTTCAAACGGTTATTAGTATAAACCCCGGATAATGCAACAAAAGGGGGCTGCCGCTATGAAGCAGCAGTCCCCTGGATTTTGATTTTTTGATTTATAGGAAGATATATTTCAGAATGAACAGCACCGTCAGTACATAGAGAAGCGGCGGTATCTTCTTTGCCTTGCCGCAGCAGAGGTTCATCACAGTGTAGGAGATGATTCCCAGCGAGATACCCTCGGAAATGCTGTAAAACAGCGGCATAGAGAGTATCGCAATATAAGCCGGTACAGTTTCGGTCAGGCTGTCCTTGTCAAACTTTATCTCAGTGATAGCGCTGAACATCAGGAAACCTACCACGATAAGCGCCGGAGCGGTCGCAAAGGATGGTATCGCGACGAATATCGGTGCCAGGAAAACGGAAAGGAGGAACAGTACCGCCGTAGTGAGCGCGGTAAGCCCAGTTCTGCCGCCGGAGCCTACGCCTGCGGAGGATTCCACAAAAGTGGAAACCGTGCTGGTGCCCAGAACTGCGCCAGCTGTGGTCGCAACAGCGTCCGCGAGCAGCGCGGGTCTGATTTTGGGAAGCCTGCCGTTTTCGTCCAGCATACCCGCCTTGGCGCTTACGCCGATGAGGGTACCAAGCGTATCGAACAAATCAACGAACAGGAATGAGAATACTATCACGATGAAGTTTACGATATCCACCGCAGAGAAATCAATGTTGAAGCACTGCCAGAAGGTAAGTCCCAGAGCGGAGAAGTCTGTCATTCCGAGGGAGGGTATCAGCGGCGACCAGCCCGCTCCCGGGTCAGGGATATACAGTCCGATAAGCTGGCAGATGATACCTGCGACCCATGTAGAGAAGATACCTATAAGAATTGCGCCCTTTATGTTCTTGATATACAGAATGAATACCAGGAATGTGCCAAGCAGAGCCAGCAGTGCGCTTATGCCGGCGGTGTTGAAGTTCTCGGTGAAGTTGGTGATAGCTACGAGGGTCGCGCTGTTGTCCACCACCAGCCCGGCGTTTTTCAGGCCGATGAACGCGATGAACAGACCGATACCCACGGACACAGCCTTTTTCAGCGTCATCGGGATAGCGTTGAATATCGCCTCCCGCACCCGGGTCAGGGAGAGGATTATGAATATCACGCCCTCAACGAACACCGCCATCAGAGCTACCTGCCAGCTGTACCCCAAGCCCAGCACGATAGTGTAGGCGAAGTAGGCGTTAAGCCCCATTCCTGCGGACAGCGCGAAGGGCAGGTTCGCCAGCAGACCCATCAGCGCAGTGCCGATAAAGGACGCAAGGCAGGTCGCCAGAAGCACCGCCGTGCTATCCATTCCCGCAGCGGCAAGAATGCTGGGATTTACCGCGAGAATATACGCCATTGTCATGAACGTGGTCAAGCCTGCGGTTATTTCTGTTTTTACGGTTGTATTGTTTGCTTTCAGCTTGAATACCTTCTCAAAGAAGCCGGGCTTTGAGCCGTCTGTTGTTTTTGCACTCATATAATTACCACCTTTTTTCAGTCAGCAGAGTATTCTGCTATGTAGGGCAGATTGCGGTATTTCTCGCCGCAGTCCAGACCGTATCCTACCACAAAGTAATCCGGGATAGTGAACAAAGCCTTGTCCGCGTTGAACTCCACCACCCGGCGGCAGGGCTTGTCCAGCAGCGTGACTACCTCCAGCGACAGAGGGCTGCGCTGCTTCAGCTTCTCCACCACTGCCGCAAGCGTGCGCCCGGTGTCGATTATGTCCTCGACAATGACAACGTGGAAGCCGCTGATGTCCTGCCCGATGTCCTTGGTGATGGTCACCTCGCCGCAGGATTCGGTTCCGGCATAGTAGCTCTTGGCGCACATGAATGCTATCTCGCAGGGGATAGTCACCGCGCGGCAGAAGTCCGCCATAAATATGAACGCGCCGTTCAGAATACTCACCAGAAGCAGAGGCTTTCCGGCGTACTTTTCGCTTATTTCACGACCTGCCTCGGCTATTTTCTCCTGAATCTCCTGCTCGGTGAACAGCACACGCTTGATGTGACTTTTCATGCCTGAATAGTTTTCTTCCATAATTCAGCCCCCTCTTTCCGCAGATATTCTGCGGATTAGCTTTTTCTTCTATTATAGCTTATTTTTCAGCATTTTTCAATACCATTTTTTACTTTTGGAATTGTTTTTGAACATCAGGTATTGACAAGGTTAAGACAACATTGTATAATATATCATAATGATATGTTTTGTAGAAAAAAGGAGAATTTATGCTGAATCAGTTTTCAAGAACGGAGCTTATTTTCGGCGGTGAAGCAATGGAAAAGCTGTCGCGTTCCCGGGTAGCGGTGTTCGGGATAGGCGGCGTGGGCGGATTTACCGCCGAGGCGCTGGCAAGAAGCGGAGTGGGTACTCTCGACCTCGTGGACGACGACAAGGTGTGCCTTACCAACATCAACCGCCAGATACTTGCGACCCGAAGCACTGTCGGCAGATACAAGACTGACGTTGCAAGGGAGCGCCTGCTGGACATCAACCCCGACATGACGGTGAATGTTTACAGGACGTTCTACATGCCGGAAACCGCCGACCAGTTCGACTTCACGCAGTACGACTACGTTGTGGACGCTATCGACACCGTGACCGGAAAGATAGAGCTTGTGATGAACGCCCAGAAATGCGGCACGCCGATAATCTGTTCCATGGGCGCGGGGAACAAGGTAGACCCCACCCGGTTCGAGGTCGCGGACATATACAGCACGTCCGTCTGCCCGCTTGCAAGGGTAATGCGCTATGAGCTGAAAAAGCGCGGTGTAAAGAAGCTGAAAGTGGTCTACTCGAAGGAGAAGCCGATAGCGCCGCGGGCTGAGGCTCCGCAGTCACAGGAGCAGGTCCCCGGGAAGAAGACCGTTCCCGGAAGCAACGCGTTTGTTCCGTCTGTTGCGGGGCTTATCATTGCCGGCGAGGTGATAAAGGACATCACCGGGTACAGAGGAGAAAAGTAAAAGAAAGCGGGCGCTGTCCTGGTGGCAGCGCCCGTTCGTTATTTGTTCGTTCAGTCGTTATCAGCCTTGAGGACTGCGTTCAGCATGACTGTCGCGCCCTCGGTGCAGTGCTCCACGGAGCTGAATTCCGGCTCGCAGTGGGAAAGACCGTCCCTGCTCTGTACAAAAATCATTGTGGTGGGTATCATGTAAGCGCAGAACTGTGCGTCATGACCCGCGCCGGAGTGAATGTACTGGTGCTTGATACCTGCTTCCTCGGCGGCAGCCTTGACGTAGCCTACCAGCTTCTTGTCCCAGTAAACGGTATCTCTGTTCCACGCCTTCACTACCTCGCAGGTGCAGCCGGACCATGTCTTTTCGGCGCAGCTCTTGACGATAGCCAGAACCTTTTCAAGAACCTTTGGGTCCTCGTGACGTGCGTCAAACGAGAAGTCGAAGAAGTCCGGCACGCAGGTGTGAACGCAGGGGTGGCAAACTACCTCGCCGGTGGTGTAAACCAGGTCGGAGAAGCCCAGCTTGTCTATCTCCTCATGCAGGTAGCACAGCGCCTGTGAAGCCGCAAGGAACGCGTCCTTTCTTTTGGGCATCGGGAATGTGCCCGCGTGGGTAGTCTGACCGTAGAATTTAAGGCGGTAGTTGAACATGCCAAGCACGCAGTCAACAACGCCGATATCGTTTCCGGCGTCCTCAAGGATAGGACCCTGCTCGATATGCGTTTCAAACATGTACTGGTACTTTTCCGGTGAGATACGGTACTTCTTGTCGCCCTTGAAGCCGGAGTTTTCCAGCGCCTCGCCGAAGGTGGACTTGTTGTCCAGAATGCTCTTGGACTGCATCATATCCTCGAATTTGAACTTGCTGCGGATATCCTCCGGCAGGTAGTCGTAACAGATTATGCCGGAGCACATCATTGCCGGGGGATAGAGGGAGCCTTCCTCGTTTGTCCAGATCATTGCGGTGAGGGGGTGCTTGTGGGGGATATTCTTCTCGGCAACGGTTTCCAGCACTTCCATAGCGCTCATTACGCCGAGGATACCGTCATAGTTGCCGCCGTTCTTGACGCTGTCAACGTGGGAACCCATTACGATGCGCTTTGCGTCCGGGTCGGAGCCGGGGAGCGTCGCGTACATGCAGGCAACGTCGTCCACTTCTATGGCAGCGCCGATAGCTTCCATTCTGCGCCGGAACTCGTTTCTTGCCTGAATGGCTGCCGGGGAGAGGGAGTAACGTGTGATACCGCCGTGACCCGCGTCACCAAATTTGCTGAAGGTCTCGATCTTGTCTTTCATTCTGTCATAGCTGCATGTGTACATAAAGCTGCACTCCTTTTCTTTGTATCGTTTTGTCCTGCAAAACAGAAAGGCGCTCAAAGCTCGTTATGAGCTTCAAGCGCCTTTGCTTTATGGGTTAATTATAGCGTGATTTTTGTGCTATGTCAACTGTACATTGCTGAAAATGCCCGAAAACCGCACAATTTGTGCCTGGGGCACAATGG
>JBJFGA010000084.1:0-4457 GCA_051892275.1 Oscillospiraceae bacterium
ATTTCGACGAACTCAACAAGGAATACGTCATCACCCGTCCGGACACACCGTCCGCGTGGGCAAACTACCTCGGTTCTCCCGAGTACGGCGCTATCATCTCCAACAACGCCGGCGGTTACAGCTTCGTAAAGAGCGGCGCTAACGGACGTGTTATCCGCTACCGCTTCAACGGCGTTGCAAACGACACACCCGGCAGATACGTTTACCTGCGCGATTTAGACACAAACGACTACTGGTCCGCTTCCTGGGCACCGGTTTGCAAGCCCCTCGACAGCTTCAAGAGCGAGTGCCGCCATGGTACTGCTTACACCGTTATCACCTCCGAGTACACCGGTATCAAGTCAGAGGTCACATACTATGTTCCCAAGGACGCTACCTATGAGGTTTGGGCTGCCAAGGTAACGAACAACTCCGACAAGCCCAGAAAGCTGGCTGTTACCGGCTACTGCGAGTTCGTGAACGACCCGAATTATGAGCAGGATCAGGTAAACCTCCAGTACACCCTTTTCATCACCCGCACCTATTTTAAGGGCAACTATATCCACCAGATGCAGAACGAGATATACAACCCTAACAGCGGACGTTTCCTCGGTCTTGCGGCTGCAAAGGTTGACGCTTACTGCGGCGACCGCGACGCTTTCGTAGGCTCTTACCGCAGCTACGCTAACCCCAAGGGCATCGAGGAGGGTCTGAAGGGCGACCTCAACTACAACACCAACTCCTGCGGCGCTCTGGAAAGCGACATTGTTCTCCAGCCCGGCGAAACCAAGGAGCTGACCTATGTTCTCGGCGGTCAGAGAACCGAAGCTGAAATCACCGAGATCATCTCCAAGTACGAGAAGCCCGGAACAGTTGAGGCTGAACTCGCTGAACTGAAGAACTACTGGCACTCCAAGCTGGCTAATCTCCAGGTACACACCCCCGACGCTGACTTCAACAACATGGTAAACACCTGGAACGCATACAACTGCTTCATCACCTTTATCTGGTCGAGAGCTGCGTCCTTCCAGTACTGCGGTCTTAGAAACGGCTTCGGCTACCGTGACACCGTACAGGACATTCAGGGTATAATCCACCTCGCTCCCGAGATGGCAAAGAAGCAGATAGAGTTCATGCTGTCTGCGCAGGTAACGAACGGCGCAGGTCTGCCGCTGGTTAAGTACGACCACAAGGCAGGTCAGGAGAACCACCCGGACGAAAACGACGAGAACTCCGTATATGCAAAGCAGACCGGTCACCCCAGCTACCGTGCAGACGACGCTCTGTGGCTGTTCCCGACCGTATATAAGTACATCTCCGAGAGCGGCGACAGCGCGTTCCTCGACGAGGAGATATTCTACGCGAACGACGGCGAAAAGGGCACTGTTTACGACCACCTCAAGAGAGCGATAGACTTCTCCATGAACCACCTCGGCAACCACGGCATGCCCGCAGGTCTGCACGCAGACTGGAACGACTGCCTGCGTCTTGGCAAGCAGGGCGAGTCCACATTCGTTGCATTCCAGCTGGTTTATGCAGTAAAGATACTCCGCACCTACGCAGTTGAAAAGAACGACACCGAATACATCAAGTACCTTGACGAGATAAAGGCTAAGCTTGACACCATTCTCTCCGCTTGCTGGAACGAGGACAGATGGATCCGCGGCTACAAGGAGGACGGCACCGTTATCGGTCAGCGCACCGACCCCGAGGCTTCCATGTGGCTCAACCCGCAGAGCTGGTCCGTTATCTCCGGCTTCGCAAGCAAGGAGCAGGGCGAGAAGGCTATGGACAGCGTTGAGCGCGAGCTGAACACTCCCTACGGCGCAATGGTTATGTATCCGCCTTATGTAAAGCACGGCTTTGACGGCGCTCTGATGCAGTGCTTCAACAAGTGCACCAAGGAGAATGCTGGTATCTTCTCACAGCCGCAGGGCTGGCTGATTCTGGCTGAATCCAAGCTGGGTCACGGCAACCGCGCTTACAAGTACTGGAAGGAAGCTGCTCCGGCTACCTACAACGATAACGCAGAGCACAGAGTGCTCGAGCCGTATGTATACGGTCAGTTCGTTGAGGGCAAGGACAGCCCGTTCGCAGGTCGCGCACACGTTCACTGGCTGACAGGTACTGCGTCCACCGTTATGGTTGGTACTACCGAGGGTATTCTCGGTCTTAACCCCGAAACAAAGGGTCTTGTTATCGACCCGTCTATTCCCTCCGAGTGGAAGGAATACACCATGGACAAGACATTCCGCGGCAAGAAGCTCCACGTTACCGTAAAAAATCCGAACGGCTCCGAGCACGGCGTGAAGTCCGTCACCGTAAACGGCGAGAAGATCGAAGGCAAGCTTATTCTTGACTCTATCTTAAAGGCTGAAAACGAAGTTGTTATTGAGATGTAATTTATACTATTCTTCAATCTTCCTATAGACTGTGTCGATAGTGAGAAGTGAAAATAGTATAACCCTCCGTGAAATCGGACAAAGGAATCAAAACCGGCACTGTATAATGAACAGCGCCGGTTTTTTGCCGCAAATATGCCGCTCCCCCCTTGTAAAATCACAAATTATATGGTAGAATATTTATGTACGTTTTGCAGTGAGCCACTGCGGCATCATTATTTTGAACGCAAAGGGCGGAACATTCGCGTCTTGTACGCTCCGCGCACGAAAGGAGTTTTTTATTTATGGTAGTAAAACCTAAGGTAAGAGGATTTATATGCACAACAGCTCACCCAGTAGGGTGCGACGCAGTCGTTAAGCGCGAGATAGACTACGCAAAAGCGCAGACGGCGGCTGGTAAGTACAACGGAATAAAGCCGAAAAAGGTGCTCGTTATCGGCAGCTCCATGGGCTATGGTCTTGCAAGCAGAATTGCGCTGGCTTACGGCGCTGGCGCGGCGACCCTCGGCGTGATGTTCGACCGCCCCGCAAGCGGAAACAAGACCGGCACCTCCGGCTGGTACAACACTATGGCGTTCGAGAAGTACGCCCATGCCGACGGACTTTACGCAAAGACCGTCAACGGCGACGCTTATTCCGACGAGTGCAAGAAGGAGGTCATCGACCTCATCAAGTCCGATCTTGGCAAGGTAGACATGGTTGTATACAGCCTTGCCGCACCTAGAAGAACAGTGGGTGACGTGACTTACAGCTCCGTGCTCAAGACCACTGACGCTCCCTACACCAACAAGACCATTGACCTTAGGAACAACACCGTTTCCGAAGTGACCATCGAGCCTGCCACCGAGGAGGAGATCGCCGCTACCATCAAGGTTATGGGCGGCGAGGACTGGGAAGCATGGATCGACGCTCTCAAAGCCGCAGACGCGATAGAGGACGGCGCCGTAACCGCCGCATACTCATATATCGGCCCGAAGATAACCCACCAGATTTATTTCGAGGGTTCTATCGGCAGGGCCAAGGCTCACCTGTTTGAGACCTCAAAGCGCATCACCGAGAAGTATGAGCAGTCTGGTATCAAAGCGTACATCTCCGTCAACAAGGCACTGGTAACTCAATCCAGCGCGGCTATCCCGATTGTGCCTCTGTATATCTCTATCCTGTACAAGATAATGAAGGAACACCAGCTGCACGAGGGCTGCATTGAGCAGATGTACCGCCTGTTTGCAGAAAAGCTGACAGCAAACGGCGCAGAAACCGACGAAGAGGGCAGAATTCGTCTTGATGACTGGGAGATGAAGCCCGAAATTCAGGACGAGGTAACGAAGCTTTGGAACGACCTCAATGCCGACAATTTCAAGCAGTACACCGACATTGACGGCTACTGGAGCGACTTCTACGAGCTGTTTGGTTTTGGAATAGAGGGCGTAGACTACGAAGCAGACGTTGAGGTCTGATAGTTTGAGTTCTCTTCTCTGCTTGTCAATAAAGTCCCCTGGACAGTGGGGCGAGAAGCAAAAGCAGGCGATAGCTCGTAAGCAGTATACTTTCTGAGAAAGGAGCGTTTGTGATGAGTAGGAACAAGTCGCACGACCCCGCACCAAGCCGTATTTCACGGCTGGTACGGAAGCCGTGGCTGTTCGCTTCGGCGATACTGGGGCTGGACATAGCCATGCTGGTCGTAGGAATGGTGCTCTCCGGGCGCTCCGACGCCGGAATAATCTACACGGCAAACGGAAACAATATCGGCAAAGACGACCCGATGGCGTTCTTTGGCGTGGTCGCGGCAGTGGTTCTCGGTGTTGAGTGCGTGCTTATCGCGTTCATGCTGGCGGGGGCTTTCAGCCGAAAAAAACGCCGTGCCGGAGTTATACTGCGGGCTGCCGGGCTGCTGACGCTTTCCCTCGTCATGGTGGGCTGTTCGGCGTTTATGGCACTGGGCGCTCCGGTGAAGGAAGAACGGTACTACGGCTACTCCGACGAAACAATGCGGCTCATTATTGAGGAAACCGAGCCGTATTTCGGCATTGGCACAATGTCGATCTACATGACAACATCTGAAGAAAGCGGAAAGGC
>JBJFGA010000085.1:0-18684 GCA_051892275.1 Oscillospiraceae bacterium
CTGATGCTTTCTGAAACAGAAGATGTGTTTACCACAAAAAACGGGAAAGTGGTGGCAAAGCTCACCAATCCTAATGCTGACCGTGTCGAAATGGCAAAGTCGTTGTTTGGAATAATCCCTGCCGATATTACCGCAGAGGAAGCACGCGATGAAAGGCTGGACAATGTATGACTGCAGTAATTGACACCTGCGTCATAATTGATGCGCTTCAGAACAGAGAACCTTTTTACATCGATGCTCAAAAAATTTTTCTGGCAGTGTCCAATCGAAAGTTTTCTGGAGTCTTGACTGCAAAGTCCGTCACAGATATTTTCTACATTCTAAGGCGTAGTCTTCATAATGAAGCGCTGACAAAAGAATGTATCCGCAAACTGTTTGTCCTGTTCGACATTGCAGACACCTTTGCAGTGGATTGCCAGATTGCACTTGGAGCAGAAACAAACGATTATGAAGATGCTGTAATGATAGAAACTGCGAAACGAATAGGAGCGGACTGTATTATCACGAGAAATCTCAAAGACTATGCCGCAGCCAACTTGCCTGTGTATTCACCATCTGAATTCTTGAACCTATTAGACGAAAACTGAAATAAAAACAGCTCTGCTGGCAAAGCAGGGCTGTTTTTATAGTATATGGTGTTTTGTGTCAAAAAACGATTTTGGGGTGGAACCATGGGGACTACTACAGGCTAGTCGCATATATTGAAAATATTGTAAAATCGCATCTCTGAAAGCCCCTGTTCGGAGGCGCTGAGGAGAGCGGCAAGGTGCTTTTCAGCGTTGAATAATATTTTTTCAGCTCGATAATTTTGACCTATGGGAACAGAAATTTTTCGGGAGTGTACCCAAAACTGTACCCAAGACGCTGTTCCCAAGGATTTTCAGACATAAAGAAAAACCGCTCAACCCTCACGGTTAAGCGGTTTTCTTATGGCACGCCAGGAGGGATTCGAACCCCCGACCCTCTGGTTCGTAGCCAGATACTCTATCCAGCTGAGCTACTGGCGCTTATGCTTTCCTAAGCACTCATATATTATACCACCTAATAGCGGATTTGTCAATAGCTTTTTCAAAAATATTTTAGATTCCATGGGGTTCCCCCATGAAATTGTGGAGAGATAATCACGAACTCATTACATCTCGGCTACTATCCTTCCGCTCCAATGCCGTAATCCCACCATGTTACACGACGAAAAACAGTATAAAACCCGCATTTCTGCATACTCTATTCTCAAAGAGGAGGATAAGCATGGTTATTTTACAGGTAACTCTCACATCATTGTTGAGCGTAGTCGCTCTTTTTCTTCTGACTAAGCTTATGGGTAACAAGCAGTTGTCACAGCTTAGCATGTTTGATTACATCATCGGTATTTCGATAGGCTCTATCGCCGCGGAATTCGCGACCGAGCTCGAAAACCCCGAGCATTCGCTGCTGGCTATGGTGATATACGCCTTGAGCGCATATCTCGTTTCACTGGTGACAAACAAATCCACACGGCTGCGCAAGATGATCAGCGGAAAGCCGCTTATTCTGTTCGATAATGGAAATCTCTACCGCGACAACTTCAAGAAATCCAAGATAGACCTCAGCGATTTCCTGACCCAGTGCCGCAACATGGGGTACTTCGATCTGGCGCAGGTGCAGACCGCGGTGTTAGAGTTCAACGGCTCGATAAGCATTCTTCCCGTGGACAAATACCGCCCACTAGCGCCCTCGGACATGAACCTCAACCCCACACAGCAGCAGCTCATGGTGAACGTGATACTGGACGGAAACGTAAACGAGGAAAATCTCACCCTCACCGGAAACAGCATGGCATGGCTGACGAACCAGCTTCATTCCCAGGGCTTTGAAAGCCCCGTGGAAATATTCCTCGGTACGGTGAACACCACAAACAACACCCTAACGCTATATCCCACAAACGAAATCAAAAATAACAGCGATCCGTTCGAGTAATACAAATTTTTAATCGACTTATAGACAAATAGTATATGTTCAACAACACACAAAAGGCGCTGCATTTCGCAGCGCCTCGATCCGCAGCCCAGCGCCCGATCGCTTTGCTGCGCTTTACCCGTCATTGGCGTCGCCCGGAGGCGGGCGGGTGTTTCTATCTCATTACTCCGTTAACGCGGCTTATTATCGAAGCGATAGCGAGCTGTTGTGAAGTCCGCTTCTGCTTCTCCGCTTGTCCGGAGCGTTCGGGGCGCTGCCCTTCTGAGCCTGCGTCCCTGAAAATACGTTCCACCGGCATCTCCCGGCGGGATTCTGCGCTCATTCTCAGCCCTTCTTCAGCTTGAAGGAAAGGCAGTCAGTGCACTGGCACTGTGTGGGGGCGGCCTCGTGTGTGCCGATCTCGATCTTGTCGAGAGAGCAATAATCCTCGCCGCAGCAGTGATGTTCGCAGTTGTGGATAGTGCAGCCGATGTGCTTGTTTGCAAATTCAGTTCCCATGATAACATTCCTTTCAAAAGAAATAACTGCGGCGTCCGGACTTCCCCGTCAGCCGCAGTTATAGTATCTGCGATTATTTTGTCGTTATTCAACAGGAAGAAATTGGTTTTTATACAAAATTCAGCACGTCAGCAAGCGTATCCGCTACATAGTCCGCCTTGTACTCTGCAAACTCATCGCGGCTTCCGAATCCCACCAGAACTCCGGCGCACTTCATTCCCGCTTCGTGGGCGCCGATTATGTCGTGCATTCTGTCACCGACCATAAGGCACTCCCCCGGTTCTGCACCGGTAGAATCCAGCACGTACTGTATCACCGCCAGCTTGCTGTCCCGGCTTCCGTCCATCGCCGCAGCTCCAATGAAATCGAAGTACTTCGCTATCCCGAATCGCGCCAGTATCCGCACGCTGAACTGCTCCGGCTTTGAAGTAGCAAGGCACACACGCTTTCCGCGGCGCTTCAGCTCGGTCAGGAACTCCACCGTACCGGGGATAAGCTCGTTCTCAAACAGCCCGGTCCTGCCGTAATACTCACGGTACAGCCGTACTGCTTCCCTCGCCTGCTCCTCCGGGAAACCCCGCCGGGTGAACTCCACGATAAGCGGCGGACCTATGAAGCTGCGCAGGCTCTCCCGCTCCGGCACTTCCAGTCCGAGGTGTTCGTAGGCGTACATCACGCCGTTGGTTATGCCGATGTAGGGATTGGTTATCGTTCCGTCAAGGTCTAAGAGGATAGTGGTGTACATTTGTTGCTCCTTATTGTGTAGTTGCGGGTCAGCCACGGTCGGACTTTATCAGCCGCCTGATCGCACCCACTGCGCACTGGATAGCGCGCTCGCTGCTGTCGCACCGCTTGTCTGGCAGCCCCGCGTTGGTGCGCTCCACGTTCCACAGCGCAGTCAACACTGCACCCGCTCTGACGCCCCGCAGCAGCGCCACGGAGAATATCGCCGCAGCTTCCATCTCGGAAGTAAGGCAGCCGCATTTCAGGTAGCCTTCCCATGCACTGCACAGCTTCGCCGCAACAGCGGTGTCCTTCGGGTCTATCTCGCCGTAGAAGTTATCCTTTGAGTGGACTACGCCGACATGGCAGCGGTTTCCGTCCTCGTCGGTAGAAAGCTCGTCCGCTGCGGCTTTAAGGGCGCTCACTACCTCGAAATCAGCGACAGCCGGGTAATCGTCCGGGATATACTCGTGGCTGGTTCCCTCGCTGCGAACCGCCGCGCTGGCGATAAGCAGGTCGCCGCCTACCACCTTGAGGTTGATACCGCCGCTCGTTCCCACCCGAATAAAGGTGTCCGCGCCGCACTGTATAAGCTCCTCCACCGCGATAGCCGCCGACGGACCGCCGATACCTGTGGAGCAGACGCTCACCATCTCGCCGTCAAGGTAGCCGGTGTAGGTGGTGTACTCGCGGTTGCTGGCTATAAGCTTCGCATTGTTCAGCTTCTCGGCTATCTTCGGCACTCTGCCCGGGTCGCCGGGAAGTATGACGTACCGCCCGATATCGCCTTTCTTTGTCCTGAGATGAAATCTGATGTCCTCGGAAATTATGCTGTCCATACTGCTCCTCCTTTGAAAGATGTATCGTCAGTCCTCGTCGTCCTCGCTAATGATGGACGGCGCTTGTGCATTGGCTTTCTGCGCCTGCTTTTCAAGCCACTTGGGGATATTGATGAGCATTGCTATTACCACCGCTAAAACGGTCAGCGCTATGCATGGCATGTAAAGCGTGGTAGGTCCTACGCTTTTATCAGGGTCTGCGGCGCGGGTGACGAAGAAGTAATATGTCACCAGCGAGCCTGCCGCCGCGATGCAGTCAATGACCGCCGCAATGCGGGAATGTCCCAGCATTATCACGAACGTGCCCACGATGTAAATGCAGGAGGATACCAGCCATGTCATTATGGCGGGATTTTCGGTAACGGAGGGGTCGTACTCCCCCACCCATATACACACAGGTCCGAGAATTCCGAAACACAGTGCGCAAATCGACGTGATGATCAGCATGATTATTTTCAACGCGATGACCACAATTTTTGCCGCGCCTTCGCCCTGATCCGGCACGAAGAACATGAAGCCGCTTTCCTTCTTTTCGGCGCTGTTTCTGCCTGATCTGACAGGCTTGGTTGACTTTTTCGACTTGCTCACTTTATCACCTTTCCGCCCTTGTCCTGCTTCTTAATTTTGAGAGGAGCTTCCTCGCCGCCCCTGTCCTCGAACAGTACTTCCTCGTCATCATCGTCATAGTCCGGTATCTCCGGGTTCTTCAACCCCTGCTGCTCGTAGAACGGGTTGATGATGAACTTCTGTATCGCCGGATAGCTGGTGAACATAGAGGTGAAAGCCAGCCATGCCAGCGGCATAAGCGGAAGCAGGAACAGCACCGGAAGGCAGAACATCACCAGCGTGATGTACGCGAGGTACACCGCAAGCGAAACAAGATTGCCCTTCAGGTTCACGAACGCGAGGATAAAGGAGTTCTTCAGTATCTGCGGGAGATTGAGGTTAAGCGCCACTATCTGCGGGAAGATATAGAAGTTCATCAGCAGAATAGTGATCTCCACCGCCATCACTAGCGCATAATACAGCCAGTAAGGCTTATCGGTGTTCTCCATGTTCGCGGTGAAGAAAAAGAAGCTGAACACCGCCATCACGATAAACCACACATCCAGCAGACCAATAACAAAGGACTGCTTGAAGTTCTTCTTGAATGCCTGCCAGAAATCGTGGAACACGAACTGCGGCCGTTCAAGGTAGATGTTCCGCATAAGAGAGGTCATTGCCGCCGTTGCCGGACCGAAGGTCACTATCGGTATGCAGAATACGAAATAAATCAGATTTATCTTGAAGAAAGTCCAGAATTTGTTCGCGAACATCTCCCAGTAACGGAAAAACGGCTTCTTCTGCTTTCCATGCTTTGCTACGCCCGAGCCTGCTACATTGTTATCGTAAAATAATCCCATATTGTTCCTTTCCTGCCCTGATCAGAGAAATGCGTCCAGAATGATACCCAGTATCATTGCCGCTGCAATAACCAGCGCAACCACACGGAATATCTTTATCATGCGTGCTCTTTTCTTCTCGTCCATGGTTTGTCCTTTCTGCGTCACCCGTTGATAAGCCGGTATTCACCGTAGGTCTGGAGGCTGAACACCTTACCCTCGGGAATGTCCGGTACGTCAACGCTGGCGATGATGTTTCCGCTGCTGTCCGAAATCATCAGAGTTTCGCCCTTTTTCAGGCTGAACCCAGCCTGAAGCTGCCGCAGCGCGTCCTGCGTCTTGTTGTTGTCGGTGACTATCAGCAGCTCGCCGTAAGGCTCGATGGTCTGCGCCGGAAGCTGCCAGCGCTGTAAGTCCTCCGGCTTGTCGGTGAGGTACAGTCCGCTAAGGGTCAGCGCGGTGCTGTTCGGGTTGTACAGCACGAAGTAACCCGCCTTTTTTTCGGTGCATATCGTCTTTATCTGCACCGGCGAACCGGAAGTTTCCTGCTGCTGTGTTATCAGCTTCGCGATCACCTTGCCGTCATCGTCCGCCATGTCAGCGGTGATAATGACCTCCGGCGCGTCGTAGCTCTGCCCGTTTATCTCCCACCGGACAAACTCCCAGCCATCGGCTATATCAGCACACAACGGCACGCTGCAATTCACGTGATATTCCGCCGAGATTATGCCCCTGCCCTTTTTCTTCTGTGTGCTCAGCTTCGTCACCGCGCAGTCGGCGGTGGTGACTGATACGGTGTACCGCTCGTCCTCCCACTCAAATTGCCTGAACATATCCCGGAACACCACAAACTCGCGCATTTCCGCGAAGCTGCGTATCTGCTCCCTGCTCTCCTCGAAGTTCTTCTTCCTTGCCCAGGTGGAAGTTATCCCCTTTTCCAGCGCGTAGAACTGCTCGTTGTCGCTTATCTCACACAGCTCGTCAAGCACCTCTTTGATGTGGTTCTCCTCGAACGCGTAGGCGGTGATATCCGCCATTGTCGAGGCGAACTTCTCCCGCATGTCCTCCCGCTGGAGAAGCGCCTGGAGCACCTTGCTCTCGCCGCTCATGTGAGTGCCGTTCAGCAGGTCTTTCAGCGTGTTGAGGTTCGCACGCTCGCCGTACAGGCTCCACGCGAACTCCGCGTCAAAGAACATGAACCGCCATCGGCCGTCCATGTATTCGCTGGTCAATTCCTCGCCATCTTCGGGGTAATAGCGGAACGCCTTGTAGTTGTTCCCCGGCCAGTCCTTGTTTGAGATGAATATCTGCATACAGTAGTACTGCATTAGATTGTCTATGTCCACAAGGCTGCACAGCTTGTCGAACACCTTGTCGTCCGTCAGATCCTCGTCGTATAGCGCGTACATTTCGGCGTAGTCCGCAAGACCGCGTTCGTTGCCTTCCTCGGCGTTCTCGGTGTTGCTGACTATCTCGTAGCTGTCCTTGTTCCCGCCGAAATAGGTGGCAAGGTAGTCCTCATTGTAGTTCTCATGCAGCCACGAGAAGCCGTAGTACTCGCCGTTAAGGAACACCGCCGCCGGTGTACAGTGCTGCGTCACCGGGTAGCCGTAATCCTGCGCCAGCTTCTGGGAAAGCTCGTCGCGAACCCCGGCGAACTCGCGGTCGTTAGCGCCGTTTCGCAGCACAAGCCTGTCGAACTCCGTCACCGGAACACCGTTTTCCGTTTCCGCCCCGGGGAAGAACGCGTACTTAAACTTGCCGTTCTCCGGATCGTAATCCTTGCGGGCAATAAGCCGCAGCGACTTCTGGTCGGGTACTCTGGAATAACCGCCGGACAGCCTTACTCCCGCCGCCTGGTCTATCACCTTGGTGCCATCACTCTCGAACACCTCGACATAGATGGGACGCTCCCACTCCCTGCCGGTCATGAAATAATTACCCGGCGCGTTGTAGGGTATCTCCTCGCCGGGGTGCTCTTTGACGTAATCGTCATACACCTTTCCGGGTACTGCTATGCCGTATTCGTAGTCGTAGAGATTGTAGGGGTCAGTGCTGAGCACGAACACAAGCGTGTCGTCGTCAAAGCGCTCGTCCACGTCCTGCCCGATAACGTAGCTGACGGTGTATATCTCACCCAGCTCGCCGCTCTCCGACTGCACCGCCGCCTTTATGGTGGAAGCGCGAACCTCCGCGGTGGCGTTTATCTCGATAGGCTGCGTGTAAACGCTGGCGGAGTCCGGCGACGGGTCAGATCCGTCGGTGGTAAACCATATCTGCTGGTTTCCCTCGGCGGTAAGCTCCACCCCGATGTTCTCCGAATAAAACCCCGAGGGCAGCGAAAATCCCACCCGGTCGGAGATCTCTGCCGGCTGTTTAACTGTTTCGGTGACGGTAAGCTCACCGTCCTCGGCGACCTGCGCCATTACCTGCACGTCCTGCTGAGGGAACAGTGTGTACATCACCGCCGATACTCCCCCCAGCACCGCCACAGCGCCCAGAATGATAAATCGCTTCATACTCGCTCCATTGAAATTTCTATCTCAGCTTATCTGCGAACAGCCTCGCCAGTTCTTCGTTGCAATGCTGCGGCAGGCTTGATGTGTCCTCCGGGTAAAAGCCGAACATCGGCTCATGGTAGGCGTGATAGCTGAAGCTAAGCCCGTTTTCGGTGCAGTAGTCCAGCACATCCTCCACCCAGTGTTCGCCGCCCCTGTCCTCTTTGAAGCTCTCCGCGTCCGCGCCGAACTCCCCGAGATACACCGGGACATTATTTTTCTCACTGAAATCAGTTATCTCCGACAGCCGGCTGAAAATCAACTCCCTGCCGGTGTAAATATTTTCCGCAAGGGCAAAGTCCGCGCGGATATCAGCGGTGCAGCCCGCCGGGATATTGCCGGAAATATGTCCGCTCACTTTGTAGCGGCAACCCTCTTTCAGCTCAAAGCTGCGCAGGGTCAGTACATAGTCCGCATTAGCGCCGCTGACGGTGCAAAAGCCCCCGCCAAGCCGATAAGAGCCACTGCCATCGCTGCTCCACTCCCCAGCGAAGTCACCGCCGCCGGAAAAATCCTCCTCCCACACGACCTGCGAACCGCCGTCAGCCGAGTACTCGGTCACCACGACATCGTCAAACCATACCTCGCCCTGACCTACACCCCATGTGTGAAGCACCGGAGAGAACAGGTTGTATTCATCTGTCCGCTGGAAAAAGTCGGTTTCGTAGTAGCCGCTTCCCTCCGTCTGCGCGGGCTGGCAGCCCACCCAGTAGTTTATGTAGTCCGCATAAGGCTGGTCGGAGGGATACTCCGCCGGGGCGTCTGCGTTCTGATGGGTGAAGTCGGACGGCTCGTAAAAGTGCGACTCATACACCACGTTCGGGTCGTCAATGAGATACCACAGCTTCTCCGCTGTGTACTTTTCCCACAGCATCTCCCCGGTAGCAATATCCTGCACCGCCGCCACACGCTCTGCGAAGATCATGTGCCGGCTGTCGCACCTGCGTATCTCGTCAGTGCAGCGCTGCACAAGGCTGCGGCACTGACCAACGGTTTCTTCAAGCGTAGCTTTTTCCGGGACGACAGGCTCGTTTACTATGCCATAACCGATTATCTCCGGCTCGTCAGCATAGCGCCGCGCTATCTCGCCCCAGAGGGCTGAAAGCCGGCTCTGGTTCTCCTGGTCAGTCCACAGCGCAGTGCCGCTGCCCTGCGACTGGTAGCCGCCCTGCGGGTAGTGCATGTTCAGCACAAGCCCGATACCGTACTTCTTTGCCAAGGCTATACTCTTATCGATATAGTCGAAGCCCTCCTGTTTGTAACTATACGGTTCGGAATCGTCCTCAAACCAGCGGTAATTCAGCAGAAATCTCACCGAATTGAAACTAAGCTCCGACAGTTCGCGAAAGCTGTCCTCGTTGTGGTGAAGCCCCACGTCCGCAAGGCTGCTCTCCCACACGTCATTGCCGAAGCCCATTCCACAAAGCACCGCCGTTTCCCCTAGGGGACTCACGATACTGCTGCCCTCGGTGTGCCAGAACCCGGTAACGCGCTCCGGCAGCTCTGATATCAGCAGCGACAATGCCGCCAGCAATGCAAATATCTTCCTTAACACAGCGACACCTCCCGGCGGACGTCACACAGCGCCGTCTTTTTTTGCTTCCTGCTCTATCCTCGCATAGACCTCCGGCAGTACCTTTTTCAGGTTCACCGGGCGGAAGGTGGCGGAATCAACGAATCCGTGGGAGCTTGTTCCCTCGCACAGCACCTCGCTCTCACCCTTTCGAGTCACAGTGTAGCTGAACTCGATACGCGCCAGCGACAGCCTTGTCACCTTTGCGGTAATGATAAGGCAGTCATCATATCTCGCCGGACTGCGGTATTTACAGGATATCCCGGTCACCGGGAGCATTACCCCCTGCTTCTCCATGTCGGAATAGCTAAGTGCAACGTTTTTGATGTAGTCCGTCCGCGCTATCTCGAACCAGACCGGATACACCGCGTGGTGGACTACACCCATGCAGTCGGTCTCGGCATAACGCACTGTTATCTCACTTGTTGATGCCATTTTACAGCCTTTCTCTCCGGCTCTGTATCTTCCCGGCGAAATACGCCAGAACACAATCCGGTATCAGCTTCCCGAGGTATATTCCCGCCTTCATCACAGGGCTGGGCACTATCGTCAGCACCCCGGCGAACATCTGCCGTACCGCGTATTCAGCTACATATCTGCTGTCCTGCGGCGTTACGGAGAAATCCACCCGCGCCTTGTCCATGAACTCGGTTCTTACCGGTCCGGGGCAGAGCATGGAAACAGAAACCTTGCTGTGCGCACGGCGAAGCTCCTCGTGGATAGCCTGGGTCATTCGGACAACGTACGCCTTGCTTGCGTAATAGGACGAGAAATATGGTCCCGGCAGGAATCCCGCGCTGCTGGCAACGTTCAGGATATAGCCGTAATCCCGCTTCCTGAAGTCCTTCAGGAACAGCTTGAACAGCGTGTGGAACGCCTTTACATTGACGTCCAGCATGTCAAGCTCCCGGTCGAGGTCGCTGTCCGAGAACTCGCCGAACTCGCCAAAACCGGCGTTGTTGACGAAAATGTCAATGCCGTACTTCTGCACCCTGCGGTGAAGCTCGATACACTGCTTTGTGTCGGACAAGTCCGCTGCGATTATCTGAACCTTCACTCCATATTCGTTTATAAGCTCCTCCTTGAGCGCTTTCAGCCTGTCCAGTCTGCGGGCGGTTATTATCACGTTTATCCCGTGCTTTGCCAGCGACCTTGCGATATCACGTCCTATCCCGGAACTTGCCCCGGTGACTAATGCTATCATTTCTTCTCCTCCGATTTTGCAGCCTTGACAACGCTGCCGTCCGGCATTTTGTAGAACACCCTGTCAAGCTGCTGCTCCATATTGCTCCTGAACATCGCTCGGTACTCGTCGCGAAGCTGCTGCTGCTCCAGCTTTTCTTCCTCGGTCAGACCCTCGCTGCGCTGCTTTCGGGCAAGGTGATTTATTCGCTCTATCTTGTGTTTTTCCATAATACTCCTATCAGCCCTTGTATCCCGGCTTAGTCAGAATGAACGGCGGCAGCGGAACTCCGTTTTCGCTGTCGAACAGCGGGATATCGTCTGTGTAATTCGTCCAGAGGTAACGCACGCCGCAGGGGAACTCCAACCCGGTGATGTGCAGAATTTCAGAACCCTCTCCGGCATTCCAGCGGTCGCGCTCGGAAATCTCCGCCTTTGCACAGTGCCACTCGCCGTTTTCGTCCAGCAGCTCAAATCCTGTAAGCTCGCCGGAAGCGTTCCTTACCTCAAGGCTCATTCCGGTGGACACGAAAACGTCCACACTATCGGTGTTCCACAGCGGGTCATAAACCTCCGGATTGAAAGTGGAGAAGCCCGGCTCTTCGTCCGTGTCGTCTGTGAACTCCACATGATAGAAGCCGTTCAGCGCCGCAAGGCAGAAGCGGTGCGCCGGGGGCTTTTTATCCTTTGGGTGTATCTCGTTGAACTCGCCGCAGTCGGTGAGCACCGCAAGCGCGGTGTTCTGGGTGGTGCGGCAGGTCTTTGCCTGAGCCTCGCGTATCTTGCACCAGTTTTTAAAGTCCGGGTCTGCCTCCCACTTGTGCATGGGCAGCTGACCGATAACGAAAAACAGGTCGTCATCGTTCCAGTCGTCCCGCCAGCAGCGAATCATCTGATTCAGCAGCTTGTAGTACATGTCCGGGCGGTGGTCGTCGCTCTCACCCTGATACCAGATAACACCGGTCATGGTGAAGGGCGCAACGCGCTCGACCATGCTCTTGTGAAGCACTCCCGGGGACATGGGGTTAAGCGGTGAGGGCGGTCCAGGGTACTTGTTTTCGCCGCAATATTCTATGCAGCCGTCCCATGTGGGATTCGGCACGGTTGTGTAGTACTCCGCGGACTTGCGCTCCCACTCTGCGTGGTAAGCCTGATAATCGAGGTAGTCCTGCTTCAGCTGGTCAAGGCTCTTGCCCTCGGTGGCTTTGTCGTATTCGTCGAAGTAAATGGCGGTCTCGCCGTCTGCGTACTCCCGGGTAAGCCACGCGCTGGCGGAGCTTCCACCCCAGTTGCAGCCTATGATACCCACGATCACACCCAGACGCTCGGAAAGCTCCTTGGCGAAATAGTAGCCGACCGCGCTCCAGTGCTTGACGCTCTCCTTGTCGCAGAATCTGCACCAGCCCATCTGCTTTTCGCTCTCAAAGAAGCTGTCGTCCGCGATGGACTTCTTCTGTGTGTAATAGAAGCGTACATTCGGTGTATCGTCGTTTTCAAGGCTCTCCAACCCACTGTTGCAGGTCTGAAGTTCCAGCTCCATGTTGCTCTGCCCCCCGGCGAGCCACACCGCTCCCACAGCGACATTGCGGAACACCGTGGTGTCCGCGCCGTCGGTGACGGTAAGCTCCACACAGTCCTGCGCAGGCTGGGGCGGGAGCATGGCAAGCCATCTGCCGTTCTTTACAACTGTGGAGGTGCTTGCGGCTTCCTCACCGGTGATGCTGACGGTTATCTTCGTGCCGTCAACACCCGTTCCAAACACCGAAAGCGGCTTGCTGAACTGCAAAACCATGTTATCGCTGAAAATTCTCGCTGTATTAAAATTACTCATGTCTTGATTTATCCTTTCGGGAAAAATGCACAAAAACAGTGCCTCATCTTATATTTTACAGCAAGAAGCCCCTCTTGTCAAGGGACTTCACACAATTCACACATTGCCGGGGTGATTTTTGCGGTAGGCGAGGTAGCTTTCCAGAATTACCGCCGCGGCAGCGGAATCCAGCACCTCCTTGCGCTTCTTGCCGCGCTTGTTGACGTCGTTCATATAGCCTATCGCGGTGACAGTCGAAGAACGCTCGTCCCACATCACCACGTCAACGTCCACCAGCTCTTTCAGGCGGTCGGCGAACAGGCGGCATTTCTCGGAGCGCGGCCCCTCGGTGCCGTTCATGTTGATGGGATTTCCGACCACGATAAGCTCCGCTTTGTTTTCCCTTGCCGCCTGCGCGGTCATTTCAAGACAGCGGTCGAAGTCCCGCATGTTTATCGTGTACAGCGGCGAGGCGAGAATTTCGCTCTTGTCGCACATCGCAAGCCCGGTGCGGCTGTCGCCGTAGTCTACTGCCATTATTTTCATTTATTGTCATGTCCTCCGTTCTGCTCGCTCTCGGCGCGGAGCATACGCTGGATATTAGTTTCGTCCTTCAGTTCCAACCTCCGCAGAAACGTCATAAGTTCCGGGGTGCAGTTCATTTTCTGAACTATCATTCCGTCATTGGCACTCATCATGATGTAATAATTGGTATCCGTTTCGTGTATCTTTTCTATTTTGGAATATTCTATCTCTGCGTGATTTCTGTCATTGTCGGCGGTGAAATAGCTGTCGTAGAATTTAAAGGTCATTTCCTTGTTGAGAAGATCGGATTTTTCTGCTCTTTTTTTACAGCCCCATGTCAGAGAACGTATGAGCATCACGATAGAATATACTGTTACCACCGCTTCAATTGCGGCGAAAACAGACTTCCCCTGGGAAATATGCACTATCAAAAAACCACCCCAGTAAATAATCAGAAGGCAAGTCAGGAACATCGCTGCACTGTGAAGAAAACCATATTTCATATACCTCACTAATTCATAGACGGTGTATGTGGTCGTTGTTTCGTGCAGAGGCTGAATGACCTGTGTCGTATTCTGTTCGTCCATCGCTTTCCCTTTCTCATTATATCACCATCATACCACTACCTTTTCGCCGGAACTAGCCTGCGGATATTCTCCGCAGGCATTTCACTTACCACGGCTTTACCTGCCCTGTAATCTCCGAAAGGCTCTTTATGCCGTTCTTGTCCATATAGTCGTTCAGCCCCTCAATGACCTTTATCGGCGACCACGGGTCGGTGAATATCGCAGTACCCATCTGGATTGCAGTCGCGCCGGCAAGCATCATTTCCACAGCGTCCTCCCATGTGGAGATACCGCCCATGCCGATTATCGGTATTTTCACTGCATTGTAGCACTGCCATACCATTCTAACCGCCACCGGGAACACCGCGGGACCAGAAAGTCCGCCCACGTTGTTGTGGAGTATCGGGCGCTTGGTGCGGATATCTATCCTCATGCCGAGAAGCGTGTTGATGAGGGATATGCTGTCCGCGCCCTCCGCTTCGACTGCCTTTGCTATCTCGGTGATGTTGGTGACGTTCGGGGTGAGCTTCACGATAAGGGGCTTAGCTGTAGCCGCTCTTACCGCCTTAGTTACAGAAGCCGCACCCTCGCAGGTCACACCCCATGTTGCACCCCCCGCCTTGACGTTCGGGCAGGAGATGTTCAGCTCTATCATGTCAACGTCGGTGCTGTCGAGAGCCTCCGCCGCCGCGATGTAATCGTCAATAGTCGCACCCGCAACGTTCGCGATGATGACGTTGCCCTCCTCTTTCAGGGTCGGCAGGTAGTAGTCAATGAAGCCGTGAACTCCGATGTTCTGCAATCCCACGCAGTTCAGTATGCCGCTCGGGGTTTCAGCGATACGGGGCGGTACATTGCCCATCTTCGGCTCGATAGTCATGCCCTTGCAGGATACTCCACCCAGCCGTGAAAGCGGGTACAGGTCGGTGAAGCACTCGCCGTTTCCATAAGTGCCGGAAGCCGCAATTACCGGGTTCGGGAACTCCACACCCGCAATCTTTACGCTTAAATCAGCCATTGAACTTTACCTCCTTCGCGTCAAATACCGGACCGTCCTTGCAGACCCTTGAATAATATTCCTGACCGTTCCTTACCGTCAGGCAGGAGCATACCACACACGCTCCCACGCCGCAGCCCATGCGCTGTTCCATGGATATTTTGCAGGGAACTGCGTTCTCATCGCACACCTGCGCGATTGCCTTCAGCATGGGTGTAGGGCCGCAGGCGCAGACTAAATCAGCGCCGACGTTCTTCAGCGTGTTGGCAAGAGGTTCAGTCACCAGCCCGTGAAATCCCACAGAGCCATCGTCGGTGCATATCGCGGTGTTCGCGCCGTATGCCTCGAATTCGTCCGCGAGGATTATCCTGCTGTAATCACGGAAGCCCAGTATCGCGGTGCTGCGGTCGCCCAGCTTCTTCGCCAGAGCCAGCAGCGGGGGCACTCCGATACCGCCGCCTACCAGAATTACCTTTCTGGCAGAATCCGGCACAGCAAAGCCATTTCCAAGCGGTCCGAGCACATCAAGATTATCCCCGGGGTTCAGCCGTGAGATAGCCTCCGTACCCTTGCCGCGTACCTCAAACACAAAACGCAGCGTTCCCTTGGAACGACTGATCTCGCATATTGATATCGGGCGGCGCAGCGTGAAACCCGGCGCAGTTATGCTCACAAACTGCCCGGCGTGCGCCGCTTTTGCAGCCTCCGGCGCGTAGATTGTCATGGAATAGGTGTCCCGGGAGAGGGTCTTTTTCTCGATTATCGGGTACCTGTCGCAGTAGTAACTCATGTTAGCTCCTTTCGGTATCGTTGTTATCATCGGCGGATTCAGGTTCTTCGGACTTCACCACCGCTCTTACCTTTATTACATTGTCGTCTGCGGTCTGCTCCGGCTCGGTAACCCTTTGCAGCATTCGCCGGAAGAATATCACCAGCATGAAGATTATCAGAGCGTCAAGCACAAGCTGTATCGTAAACCAGCTTTCGTCAGACATCAGCAGCTTGTTGTGGGTTATCATCATCATCTCGCTGATGAGCATGAGCGCCGGTATCTTGCACAGCGACACGCACATTGCGTACATATCGTACACTTTCTGCGCGGTGCGCTTAGTGACGTTCAGCCCCTTGAACCGGTGGCTTTTAAGCACCAGCACGATATACGCCGCAAACACCGCCACCACCAGCGCCGGGAACACCAGCGTCAGCCAGTGCCGCCAACCGATGGAGCTGTCCGTCTGCGCAAGGATTTCGAGCTGTCCCTCGCCAATATAGCGGGTTAGCGTATCCTCGTACACCGTGATGAACATTATCTCCACCGAACAGATGAACACCGCCAGTCCCACCGAGAACACGTCAGAGATGAGCCGTGGTATCTTGTAGCTGTGCTTTACCGGATATTTGCCGATTTTCATGAAAAGTCCTTTCAAAAAAAGCGGAATCCGGAATCGGCGGTCAGCCCGCCCTTTGAGCAGAGATCATTTTGATCCGCGCCGCAGGCGCACCCTTAAGGCAACACCGCACAATTACCGGCTTACGCCTTTGCCGCACGCTTGCTTGCATCTTTTTCGTCATCTTGCACAAATTTCGCTTGTCGGGCGCCAGCCCGCCTGCGCTCAATTTGCACAACCTGACGAAAAATCTGACAGCGCAATCGTACGACAATAATTATGCGATGTTGCCTTAATTCCGAATTCCGCATTCCGAATTCCGAATTTAATTAAATTTTGGTGATGTCCACCAGCTCAACGTCGTTTACCGTCTTGTGCATTTCAAGGCAGTCAAGCAGCGCGTTGGCGGTATCTATCGAGGTAAGGCAGGCGATGGAGCGCTCAACCGCCTTGCGGCGCATCTTTACGCTGTCGCGGGAGGGCTGTCTGCCGGTTTCCGAGGTGGAGATAACATACTGTATCTTTCCGCTCTCCAGAAGCTGGATAACGTCCGGGTCGCCCTTGCCTATGCGGTAGGCGTGGCTGGCGGCTATCATGTTTCTGTTCAGCACAGAAGCCGTGCCGCTGGTGGCGTATATCTTGAAGCCTAAGTCCTCGAAACGGCTGGCAATTTCGATAACGTCGTTCTTGTCGCCGTCCTTGACGGAGATAAGCACGCCGCCCTCGTGGTGCAGCTTGTAGCCCGCTGCTACAAGTCCCTTCAGCAGCGCCTCGCTGAACGTCCTCGCGATTCCGAGGCACTCGCCGGTGGACTTCATCTCCGGGCCTAACTGGTTGTCCACGTCATGCAGCTTCTCAAAGCTGAATACCGGTACTTTGACCGCGATGTAGTCCCCGACAGGGTACAGACCGCTCTTGTAGCCCATGTCCTTCAGCTTCGCGCCGAGGATTATCTTTGTCGCGATATCCACCATGTTCACACCCGTTACCTTGCTGATATACGGCACGGTTCTGGAGGAACGCGGGTTCACCTCAATAACAAAAACCTCGTGGTTGTACACAACGTACTGGATATTCACCAGACCAACGACGTGAAGCGCCTTAGCCAGCTTCTCGGTGTAGTCGATTATCACGCGCTTGATGTGCTCAGAAAGGGTCTGACAGGGGTAAACGGAGATAGAGTCGCCGGAGTGGATGCCCGCGCGCTCAATATGCTCCATGATGCCCGGAATGAGGAAATCCTCGCCGTCGCAGATAGCGTCCACCTCGACCTCTGTACCCATCATGTACTTGTCGATAAGCACGGGGTTTTCCAGCTTGTGTGAGGTGATTATCGTCATGTACTCGGTGACATCGCTGTCGCAGTGGGCGATTATCATGTTCTGACCGCCGAGAACGTAGGACGGGCGCAGCAGCACCGGATATCCCAGCTTGTTTGCGGCTTCCAGCGCTTCCTCGGTGGTGAATACCGTAGTTCCCTGCGGACGCGGTATGCCGCACTTTTCAAGAAGCTCGTCGAACAGCTCTCTGTCCTCCGCAGCGTCAACGTCCGCAGCAGAGGTGCCGAGAATACGCACGCCGAGGTCGGTGAGGTGCTTTATCAGCTTTATCGCAGTCTGACCGCCGAACTGTACCACAACGCCGTAGGGCTTCTCGGTCGCAATGAGCGCCTCAACGTCCTCCTTGGTCAGCGGGTCGAAATACAGCCGGTCGCCGGTGTCAAAGTCGGTGGAAACGGTTTCCGGGTTGTTGTTGCAGATAATGGCTTCGCAGCCCGCTTCTTTCAGCGTCCACACGCAATGAACGGAACAGTAGTCGAACTCGATGCCCTGTCCTATTCTGATAGGTCCAGAGCCGAACACGATGACCTTCTTCTTGTCGGTGGGGTGCTGCTCGATGAACTCCGCAGCCTCGTTCTCACGGTCAAAGGTGTTGTAGAAGTAGGGCGTATCTGCTGAGAATTCAGCGGCGCAGGTGTCGACCATCTTGTACACCGCAAGTCTGCGCTCCTTGACCTTCTGCCCGGAAATGCGCTCAATGGTGCTGTCGAGGTAGCAGTACTTCTTCGCCATGTCGTACTTTTCCTGCGTAAGCTCACCCTCCGCAAGCCACTTTTCAAGCTGCACGAGGTTGTTCAGCTTAGAGATGAACCACTTGTCCACCTTTGTGATGTCGTGGATATTGTCAATGGAAATGCCGCGTTTCAGCGCCTCAAATATGCAGAAAGAACGGTCAACGTCCACGTCCTCCAGCTTCTTCAGCACTTCCTCGTCGGACAGCTTAGTGAAGTCGTCCTTAGTCAGCGTGTCCATTCCTAGCTCGATGGAGCGGACTGCTTTCATCATGCCTGCTTCAAAGCTGGGGGCGATAGCCATTATCTCGCCGGTGGCTTTCATCTGAGTGCCGAGGGTCTTTTTCGCGTAAACGAACTTATCAAACGGCCACTTCGGGAACTTTACAACAAGGTAGTCCAGCGCCGGCTCGAAGCATGCGTAGGTCTTGCCCGTCACCTGATTTACTATCTCGTCCAGCGTGTAGCCGACAGCTATTCTCGCCGCTACCTTTGCGATAGGATAGCCCGTAGCCTTTGAAGCCAGCGCAGAGGAACGTGAAACTCTGGGGTTCACCTCAATGACCGCGTACTCGAAGCTGTCCGGGTTCAGCGCAAACTGGCAGTTGCAGCCGCC
>JBJFGA010000086.1:0-4452 GCA_051892275.1 Oscillospiraceae bacterium
TATCGTTGTCCACGCGATTCCGCCGTCTGCGGTGTGGAACATATCAAGATAGTTCACTATCTCCACTCCCTCTGCGTTCAGGAACTGAACAGCAGAAAGGTCAGGGGTCTGGAATATGCAGACCAGAGGAACTATCACCAGAGCCGCAAACATCAGCAGACCCTGAATGAGGTCAGTCCAGCAGACCGCAAAGAAGCCGCCGAGGAAGGTATAGGAGATGATGATAAGCGCACCGAAGGTCAGCGACAGGGTGTAGTCCGTGCCGAACAGGTAGTTGAACAGCTTCGCGCCGCCGCTGAATGCAGACGCGGTGTAAATAAGGAAGAACACGAAGATTATCGCCGCACATGCAAAGCGGATAACCGGGTTCTGCGTGAAGAAGCGCTTCTGGAAGTACTCCGGGATAGTGATAGCGTCGCCGGCGGCGTAGGACATTCTGCGCAGTCTTGCCGCAACTATGCGCCAGTTCAGGTATGTACCGATGAACAGACCAATAGCTATCCAGCTTTCAGTAAGTCCGCTGACGAAGATAGCGCCCGGCAGACCCATCAGCAGCCAGCCGCTCATGTCGGAAGCCTGCGCCGATATCGCCGTAGTCCAGCTGCCCAGCTGACGGCCAGCTATAAAGTAATCACTCATGCTCTTTGACTTCTTGTAGGAGAATATTCCTATTCCTAGTATCAACAGAGCATAAAGCACAAATGCGATAATTATGTATATATTTCCCATTTGTTTCCTCCTTTTTGAAATTTGCAGGAAGCAATCCTGCGTATACATATTATTTTAACATGTTTTCCGCATAAATGCAATAGGTAATATGAATTTTTCTGAATATTATACTGATTTTCTGCCTGTGATCACAAAATTTCCGTACTGATCGCCGGCAGACGTTAGCAACATATTCCCCCCGCCGGGAAAGCTGTACATTTGTGGATATTGCTTATTGAATTCTGTCGGATTTTGTGCTACAATAATAAAGTTGTTTATGACATAACGCAAAGGGAGCATAGAATTGAAGAGAGAAATAACCACAAACTCCCGTTCTGAATACCTCAAGGGCTTCAAGGACGGGCTTCCAATCGGGCTTGGGTATCTGTCGGTGTCCTTCGCCTTTGGTATCATGGCGGTGCAGAAGGGGATCCCGCCCCTCGCCGCAATACTTATTTCCATGACCTGCCTTACCTCCGCGGGACAGGTCGCCGGGGTGGAGACCATCGCCGCCTGCGGGGGATTCGCGGAAATGGCGGTGGCGCAGCTCATCATCAATCTGCGGTACTCGCTGATGAGCCTTTCCCTCAGCCAGAAGCTGTGCAGCAAATACAATATGTTCCATCGGCTGACTACCTCCTTCGGCGTGACTGACGAGGTTTTCGCCGTAGCCAGCTCCCGCACCGAAGAGGTTACTCCGGCGTACATGTACGGGCTTATCACCCTTCCCTACATCATGTGGGCGGCGGGAACGGCTGCCGGTGCGCTGCTCGGGAACGTACTGCCGGAAATAGTGAGGTCTGCGCTTGGTATCGCTATCTACGGCATGTTTATCGCGATAGTCATTCCCCCCGCGAGAAAATTCAAGGGAGTGCTGGTGGTGGCGCTCATCGCGGCGGTGCTGTCCTGCGTTATCAAATTTGTGCCGCTGTTCAGCGGTATCACCTCGGGCTTCTCGGTGATAATATGCACGATAATCGCGGCGGCGCTGGGGGCGCTGCTGTTCCCCAGACCAACAGAGGACGGTGAAGCAGATGACTGACACGCTTTATCTCTGCCTTAGCATACTGACAATGGCGCTGGTGACCTACCTCGTCAGAATGCTCCCGCTGGCGGCTATACGCAAGAAGATACACTCGCCGTTCCTGCTTAGCTTCCTGTATTACGTTCCCTACGCGGTTCTCACCGCAATGACGATACCCGGGATTTTTTTCAGCACCGGCTCGGTCATCACCGCCTGCGTGGGACTTGCGGCGGCGCTGGTGGCGGCGTTCTTTGACCGCGGTCTGCTGACGGTAGCGGTTTCCGCCTGTGCGGGTGTACTCGCGGCTGAGCTTGTTATAGAGTATCTAATCCAATAAAGTCACATCAAAAAAATGCGATGTTGTCAAAACAGCGCATTTTGCATATATAGCGACCAGGTTCTTCCCGTAAGGGAAGGGGATCACCTCTCCCGCAATATTCACAATCCACGTCAATCCTGCGGCACGTTGCAGAATTTCCACTTCATTCTGCGGTAGCAATGGAAGAACAGCGGTATCAGGAAGCAGTCCGCGAAAATCCACGCGGCGGGGTTCGCGAAACACACCGCATTGAAGCCCAGCGCCGGCACAAGGCAAAGCGCCACGATACCCCGCGCCAACATCTCGAACACGCCCGCGAATATTGCGATCTGTGAAAAACCCATTCCCTGTATCAGGAACCGAACGATATTTACGAACGCAAGCGGGATATAGAATGCTCCGTTTATCCTAAGGAATTGCTGCGACAGCGCAAGTATCTCCTCGATGCTGCCGCCGTTGGTGTCGTTGATGAACAGCATTGCAATACTGCCGCCGGCAAAGAGGATTATGAAGAAGCCTATTATCGCGTAGCCTACGCCCAGAAGCGAACAAGCGCCAAGACCCTTCTTTACCCGCTCCACCTTTCCTGCGCCGATATTCTGCCCACCGTAGGTCGCCATGGTGCTTCCCATTGCGTCAAACGGACAGCACAGCAGCTGGCTGACCTTGCTCCCGGCGGTGACTGCCGCGACGTAGGTCGAACCCAAGCCATTCACGGCGGTCTGGATAAGGATAGAGCCTATCGCGGTGATGGAGTATTGCAGACCCATAGGGATACCAATGCTGCACAGCCTGCCGATATAGTATCTGTCCGGGCGAAGCTCCTCGCTGTTCAGATGAAGTATGTCGAACCTCTTTATCATGTAGATAAGGCACAGCACGCCGGACACCAGCTGCGAAACCACCGTAGCCCAGCTTGCGCCGGAAACGCCCATATCCAGCACCACTATCATGAACACGTCAAGCCCGACATTCAGCAGGCTGGATATTATCAGGAAGTACAGCGGCGTTTTTGAATCCCCAACCGAGCGTATAATTCCGGAAAGAATGTTGTACAGGAACGTCACCGGTATACCGAGGAATATCACAAAAATGTAGTCGTAAGCCTCCTGAAAGACGTCCTCCGGGGTGTCCATCAGCGTCAGGATATTTGTGCATAGTACGCAGGTCGCAGTGGTAAGAACGACCGCGAATATCACCGCGAGCCAAATCGTGTTCCCGACATATCTGCGCATGGCAGTGAAGTCCTTCGAGCCGAACTGCTGCGCCACAGGTATCGCGAAACCAATGCACACGCCCTGCACAAAGCCCAGCACCAGAAAGTTGATCGACCCGGTAGAGCCTACCCCCGCGAGGGCGTTTATCCCGAGGAACTGACCAACTATCGCGGTGTCCACCATGTTGTAGAACTGCTGAAACAGCATTCCCAGCAGAAGCGGCAGCATAAAGCCCAGAATGAGCTTCATCGGCGAGCCTGTGGTGAGGTCTTTTACTTTACTTCCTGCCATGTTGTTTCCCCTTTCATTGACTTTATTTCTTATCAAAAACCATAGGTAATTATACAGTAATAAACCGCAATATTCAAGTGGTGAAATGACCAATAATTCCTGCCGTCGGAAAGATATTATGCGGAGTATTGCACAAAATCCAGCCCTTCAATTTGTCACATTTTCACAGCGTTTTCACACGACCCAAAAAGGGCATAAGATCTGGTGACAATGCGCCTGCGATACTGTATTTACAAAGCTTCGACATCGCGAACTCTTACTGGAGCCGAAAGCACGATCCGACGATCAGCGCACTTGACAAGCCGGGTTTTTTCTGATATAATTATAATATTGTTAGCAAATACCCGCCCAGCTCGGTAATTTGCTGAACACGCGCCTGTGGTGAAACTGGCAGACACGATGGATTTAGGTTCCATTTCCGAGAGGAATGCAGGTTCAAGTCCTGTCAGGCGCACCAGTCGAGTGCCTCGACACGCATTTCGCGCGTTGAGGCGCTTCTGTTTTTTAGGTTTTCTCCCGCGTTAAAAAATCTATTTCATGTACCATAGACAACGTTTTGCCGCGCGAACAAGCGCGGCAAAACATCCGATTCGAGTCTGGCGCTTGAATACGGGGCTTCGCCCCTACCGCGCCAAACCGCAAGTTCTCAGCCGTCCCGGAGTGGGACGGCGTTTTTGCTGTATATACCAGATTTACTATCTCGCAGGAAACTGCCCGCAAAAAAAAGAAAAATCTCGTGCGCCATTATAGCGGTTTCGTGGCTCTTTCCTGAAAATCTATTTTTGTATACCATAGACAAGTTTTGCCGCGCGAACAAGCGCGGCAAAACCTCCGATTTTTCTCGCCGTCCGGATTGGGGACGGCGATTTTTCTGTGATAAGCAGCTTTTACCT
>JBJFGA010000087.1:0-1540 GCA_051892275.1 Oscillospiraceae bacterium
CGCCGCTGGGTTATGTTTACCTTGCGGTATTCTACGGGTTCTCCGGACTGTTCCTGTGGATGACCTGCCTGTCAAGCGGCTCCGCGAACATGTCCTATGTGTTCCTGTGGATGTTCTTCATCATGATGATACTTATCCCGATACTCACCATGAGGACTATGGCGGACGACAAGCGCCAGAAAACCGACCAGCTTACCCTCACCGCACCGGTGAGCCTGTTCGGGCTGGTGGCGGGGAAGTTCCTCGCGGCGTTCTTCATCTTCCTTATCGGCGCGGGGGTAATGCTCATCTACGCGCTGGGACTGTCCGCGGCGGTTGCCGGGTCTGACACCGGGCTGACGTTTGGCTGGGCTAGCTTCTTCGGCAATTTCGTGGGCATAGTGCTGATGGGCGCGGTGTTTATTTCCGTGGGAATATTCATCTCCAGCCTCACCGAAAATCAGATGATAGCCGCTATCGGCAGTATCGGCGTGAATATCCTGCTGTGCATGTTTGATATGATATCCAACTTCGTTACGGTGGATTTCCTCAAGAACATAATCAACGCGCTTTCGGTGCTTTATAAGTATCAGGAGTTCACCTACGGCATTTTCAGTCTTAAGAATATCCTGTTCTTCCTTAGCCTGATAGTAGTATTCAACTTCCTGACGATGCGCAATATCGAGCGCCGCCGCTGGAGCTGAGAAAGGGGGAGCAGTCATGAGCGATATGAACGAAAACAATATCAACGAAGAGAACAAGCCGGAAGCTGAAGCCGGCGCGGCTGACGTTTCCCCGGCAGAACAGCCTGCGGAGCAGCCCGAAAAGCATAAGAAGGGCAAGCAGCGCGAAAAGACCGAAGCCGAGATACAGAACGGCAACCCCGCTGCGAGAAAGCGTAAGCTCAACAAGCGCAGCTTCAAGCACGGCACCATGTCTGTGGTGCTGACTATCCTGTTCATTGCGGCGGTAGTAGTGCTGAACGTCATCGTGGGCATTATCTCCGACCGCGTGGACACCACCGCAGACCTCACCGACACCGGTATCTACACCCTTGACGAAGCGACCGTGAACTACCTCGCGGGGCTTGACATGGACGTCACCGTGTCCGTCATGAACTCGGAGGTGGACTTCGAGGGCGGCGGCACCTACTATAAGAGCGTGAACGAGCTGCTGAACAAGATGGCGATGGAGAATGAGCACTTCAAGCTGCAGTACCTCCTTATCGACCAGAACCCGGACTTCACCTCCCGGTTTAACGGCGAAACTCTGTCAACGAATTACATCGTGGTGGAGTCCAAGGACACCGGCAGACACCGCATAATCACCCCGGGCAATTACTTCTCCGCGCCGACATTCAGGGATAATCTGTCCCAGTACGGCTACCCGGAGAGCTATATCGACCAGTACGTTGAGCAGTACGTCAACAGCTCCTATGCGTCCCAGATAATCGAGGGCAGCAACGTGGAGCAGGCGGCTATTTCCGCAATGATGTACGTCACCAACACCGACCCGGTACGCGTTGCGTTCACCGAGGGCTTCGGCGAGGGGGACAGCAGCC
>JBJFGA010000087.1:1640-4443 GCA_051892275.1 Oscillospiraceae bacterium
GTTGCGTTCACCGAGGGCTTCGGCGAGGGGGACAGCAGCCCGCTTTCCTCTCTGTTGGACAAGAACGGCTACGATGTTGAGACCATCAACCTGATGAATGTGGCTTCAGTGGACAGCGACATCGACTACATCGTGATGTACGCCCCGACCATGGACTACGACAACGACAGCCTTACAAAGCTGTCGCAGTTCCTCGACAACGGCGGCGCGTTCGGAAAGAACCTCATCTACTTCGCGTCTTACAGCCAGCCGAGCTACCAGCCCTCCGAGGACGGCGGCAACTCAATGGCGAACCTCGCGTCTTTCCTCGCTGAATGGGGAATCACCATCGGCGACAGCCTTGTGCTCCAGAGCAACTCCTCTTACACCTTCGGCGGCATGGAATACGTCCATCTCCAGCAGATACAGGACACCGAGTACGCAGGCACCGCCTACAACAGCAGCCTTATCACCTATGACGCGTATATCCGTCCGATAAAGCAGATGTGGGAGGACGGCAGCAAGGGCAGCGTTGAGCAGCAGGTGCTGATAAAGAGCTACGACGGAGCATACCTCCGCCCGATAAGCACCCTGTCCGAGAGCGACTTCGACAAGTCTTCCGCGGAATCCGGCAGCTTCATTGACGCGGTGTGCGCGTACAAGGTGCACAGCAACACACAGGAGGTCACCAGAGTAGTGGCGTTCGGTTCCGACATGATATGCAGCAGCATGTTCATGAACTACGCGAACTCCAACAACCAGGACTTCATGATAAACATGTTCAACTACATTTCCGGCAAGACCGCAGGTACGACCATCACGGCGAAGTCCTTCTCGCAGGTCGGCTTTGAGGTTAATCAGGGGAATGCGGACGCGCTGGCGGTGGTACTGTGTATCGTTATCCCGATACTTGTTATCGCGGCGGGCGTAGTTATCTGGGTGCTCAGGAGGCACAGATAAATGGCAAAGCTTTCAAAAACAACAAAAACGGTCATTATTGCGGCGGCGGTGCTGCTGGTTCTGGGCATAGTGCTTCTGGTACTCATGCTCACCAGCCCCTCGGGGGAGGAAACCACCTCTTCCGGGGCTTCCGACAGCACCAGCACATCTTCCTCCTCGGCTGACGAGATAATAAGCGACCTTATCGGCACAGAGGAATCAGCGCAGGACGACCGTCTTTCGATAACCAATAAGGAGCAGGAGAACGTCCTGAAGCTGGAGATAACCAACGAAACCGGCAGCTTCTCCTTCGACAGGAACTCCCGGCAGGTTTCCTCTACCGATGAGGACGGCAACGTCAGCACCACCACCGAGTTCTACTGGGGAAGCCCGGAGCTTTCCGGGATAACCCACAATGATTCCACGATAGGCGCGATGGTGCGCAGTCTGGCGGGGCTTTCCGCAAAGGATATCGTGGAGGAGAACGCTTCCGACCTCGAAAAGTACGGTCTGATGACCCCGGTTTCCTCGGTGAAGGTGACATTTGATGACGGTACCGAAACCGATATGTGCTTCGGTATCAGAAACCCGGCGGCTTCCAACTACGTTTATTTCTGCGAAAAGGGCAGCAATGACGTTATGCAGGTAAGCTATTACAGCACCGGCAGCGTGTTCTATGATGTCAAGGACTTCGTGAGCCTTGTGCTGACTACAAGCTACGACGGAAACAACCCGCAGGAGCTTGACTATCTCATCATCGAGCGTAAGGACCTGTCCGAGCCGGTGGAGATAGAGTATATGTATGATGTTGCGGCGGAAGCGGAGAACGAGGACTCGGTAATAACAACATTCAACTCCCATCGCATTACTTCCCCGATAACCGCGGAGCTTGACACCACCAGCGGACAGACGATATGCTACGGGCTGTACGGACTCAGCGCCGCTTCCTGCAAGTATATCGACCCCACTGACGAGGAGATAGCCGAGACCGGGCTTTCCGATCCCTACTGCCGTATCAGCTTCAAGTACGGCGGAAAGGCGAGGGTGCTGCTGCTGGGAAACGAGATCCGTTCCGTTGAGGACAGCGAGGACGGCAGCGGGCTTTCCACCGTCACCGGATACTACGCGATGTTCGAGGGCGACCGCCAGATATGGGCGATAAGCACCAACAACGCGCCGTGGTACACATTCAAGGTACAGGACATCATGTCACGCCGACCCATCTCGCCTTACATCTACACGGTAGACACCCTGACGGTCACCACCCCGGACGGCGAGTACAAGTTCCGGGTTGACGGCGACTCCGACAACCACACCTTCTACTGTGGCGAGCAGGTTCTTGACGACAGCAGTTTCAAGGGCTTCTATCAGCATCTTATCACGTCAATGGGCGAGGAGCTGTACTTTGAGGACGCGGACTACGAGCCGTACATCAAAGTGCATTTCACCTACCGCAGCGAGTACGAGAGCACCTACGGCAGACTTGAGGACGTCATCGAGTTCTACAAGTCCGACGACCGCAAGAATATCGTCCGCGTGAACGGCGACGTGCTTTACAAGGTGCGCCAGGTCTACACCGAGCGGCTTCTGTCCAATCTTGACGCGCTGCTTAACGGCGGGGACATCGAGCTTAACTGGTAAATAATTCTATGATATATGGAGGTAATTTCAATGGCAGAGAGCAACTTTTTCTACTACCGTGGATTTCCGATGGTAAGAAGCGGAAACGAGATCTACTACGGAAGCATGGGCGACAGATTCGTGACAAAGCTGACTATCCGCGAAAGCGAATCCTACAAGGACAGTGAAATTCCGACCAAGGTAATGGTTCAGATGGTACCCACCGGGACCGACCCCAGCGATTTCGCCAAGATGAAGAAGGGCG
>JBJFGA010000088.1:0-4374 GCA_051892275.1 Oscillospiraceae bacterium
TCAGCTGCACATTTCAGCTTGCAGCCATTGAAATACGTCCGGCGAAGCCGGACACATTCAATTCCGCATTCCGCATTCCGAATTCCGAATTAGTAATTAAGAACAACATTTAAATTATGCGATTAACGTATAAATTACAATATATATTTTCAGTATTTTTCAAAAAAATATTGCAAAATTCCATAGTTTATGATATACTTACTATGACTGCATATATCTATGCGGAAATACTGAATACGAAAGGTCGTGATGTTAGGGTTGGAGAAAAAACCGGAAGCTCCTGGCGGCGGCAGCTCCAGACTGGCTTTATATGGCTTTAACAACCTCACAAAAACACTTAGCTTCAACATTTACGATGTGTGCTATGCAAAAAGTGAGAGGGAGCAGAAGGATTATATTGCGTACATAGACGAGCAGTATAACTCCGAGAGGCTCACCAAGATCCTCTGCGATGTGACCGAGAAGATCGGCGCAACTATCCTGAACATATCGAAGCAGGATTATGACCCGCAGGGGGCTTCTGTCAATGTGCTCTTCGCCGAGGGGCATATTGACCCTTCCCATGTAGATGGCTCCTGCAACAAGGGAGCGGATTTCTTCAACAGGGACGGTATCGCCGGAGATACTGTCCACGCACATCTTGACAAAAGTCATATCACAGTGCATACTTTCCCGGAATACCACCCGGACAAGGCGATTTCCACATTCCGTGTGGATATAGACGTTGCAACCTGCGGTGAGATATCGCCGCTCAATACGCTGGATTACCTTATCGGCAGCTTCGACTCGGACATAATCACGATAGATTACCGCGTCCGCGGCTTCACAAGAGATGTTTCCGGCAAAAAGTGCTTTATCGACCACAAGATAACGTCTATTCAGGATTACATAAATCCGGGGACGCTGACAAAATATGACGCAATAGACGTGAACGTATATCAATCCAACATCTTCCACACAAAAATGCTGATAAAGGAGATAGAGTTGCAAAACTACCTGTTCAACTCCGACGTGTACGAGATACACCCGCAGCAGCGCTTGCAGATAACCAACGACCTCCGCCGCGAGATGATAGAGATATTCAGCGGCATGAACATCTATTAAGGCGGCGTGTGGAAATGAGAGAATTCAGACTAGACCAGAGCCGTGCGCCGCTCTACGAAGCGATGAAGGCGCACCGGCTCAACCGGGTAGTCCCGTTTGACGTACCCGGGCACAAGGGCGGCAGAGGAAACCGTGTGCTCACCGAATTTCTCGGCGAAAGCTGCATGAAGAACGACGTGAACTCCATGAAGCCGCTGGACAATCTCTGTCACCCGGTTTCGGTGATAAAAGAAGCTCAGGAGGTCGCCGCGGACGCTTTCGGCGCGGAGAACTCCATTTTTATCGTAAACGGCGCTACCGGCGCAGTTCAGGCGATGGTGATGTCGGTATGCAAGGCTGGAGATAAGATAATCCTGCCCCGGAACGTCCACCGCAGCGCCATAAACGCGCTTGTAGTCTGCGGCGCGATACCGGTGTACGTCAACCCCGGGGTGAACATCGACCTAGGCATACCCCTCGGCATGACCCCGGAGGAGGTCGAAGCAGCAGTCACAGCCAACCCGGACGCAAAGGCGGTGCTGGTGAACAACCCGACCTACTACGGCATCTGCTCCGACCTGCGCAGGATTACCAAGATAGTCCACCGCCACGGCATGAAGGTGCTGGTGGACGAGGCGCACGGCACGCACTTCTATTTCGGTGAGGGACTTCCCCCCAGCGCCATGAGCTGCGGCGCGGATATGGCGGCGGTTTCCATGCACAAGACCGGCGGTTCGCTGACCCAGAGCGCGTTTCTGCTGCTGGGCAAGGGGATAGACCCGAACTACGTCCGGCAGATAATCAACCTCACCCAGACCACCAGCGCAAGCTACCTGCTGATGGCGAGCCTTGACCTCGCGCGGCAGAACCTCGCGCTTAACGGCAGGGAATTCTACGCGAAAACAGTCGAGTTTGCCGAGTATGCCCGCCGGGAGATAAACGCTATCGGCGGCTATTATGCGTTCGGCAGCGAGCTTTGCGACGGCAAGGCATTCTATGCGTTCGACAAGACCAAGCTGTCGGTACACACCCGCGCGATGGGGCTGGCGGGGATAGAGGTGTACGACCTGCTTCGCGATGAATACGGAATACAAATCGAATTCGGCGATATCGGCAATATTCTGGCGATAATCACCGGCGGCGACCGGGCGTTGGAAATAGAGCGGCTTCTGGGCGCATTGTCCGAGATAAAGCGGCTGTATTCCCGCTCCCCGGCGGGGCTGTTCGACCATGAGTACATCAACCCGATAGTCGAAATGCCGCCGCAGCAGGCTTTCTACGCAGAGCGCGAAACTCTGCCGATAGAGGAAACCGCCGGCAGGATATGCAGCGAATTCGTCATGTGCTACCCGCCGGGAATACCTATACTTGCCCCGGGCGAGCGGATAACCGACGACATTCTGAATTACATAGCCTACGCCAAGGAAAAGGGCTGCTCACTCACCGGAACTAAGGACATGAACGTGGAGCGGCTGGAAGTGGTAAAATAATTTGTTTTCACAGATTGCATTAAAAATGTAGGGGAGGGGCTTGCCCCTCCCGATAATAAAGAAATGCGATACGGGAGGGGCAAGCCCCTCCCCTACGAAAAAACGCCTAAAGGAATTCTTTGCGTACAAATTCCTGAATATAACTGAAAGGAGCCACAATGGAGCTTTGGTTTACCGAAAACCACACGGAAAGCATAAAGTTTTCAATCAAGATAAAGGAACACCTCGTCACCGAGCAGAGCGAGTTCCAGAAGATAGACATTCTTGACAGCGTGGAGCTGGGCAGGATACTGGTGTTGGACGGCTTTCTCATGCTGACCGAAAAGGACGAGTACATCTATCACGAGATGATAGTCCATGTGCCTATGGCTACAAATCCTGACATCAAGCGGGTGCTGGTGATAGGCGCAGGTGACGGCGGCACTATTCGGGAGCTTACACGGTTCAAGACTGTGGAGCATATCGACATGGTGGAGATAGACCGCCGGGTAGTCGAGCTTTGCCGGGAATATCTCCCCCAGACCGCCTGCAAGCTGGACGACCCGAGGGTGCATATCTACTATGAGGACGGACTGAAATTCGTGCGGGGTAAGCAGAACGAATACGACCTTATAATCGTGGATTCCACCGACCCGTTCGGACCGGGAGAGGGCTTGTTCACGAAGGAGTTTTACGGCAACTGCTACAACGCGCTGAACGAGAACGGAATACTCGTTAACCAGCATGAAAGCACGTTCTATGATGAGTACGCCGAGATTATGAAGCGCGCCCACAGCCGCATAAAGAGCTTCTTCCCCACCGCGCTGGTGTATCAGGCGCATATCCCGACCTACCCCTCCGGACACTGGCTGTTCGGGTTCGCAAGCAAGCGCTTCCACCCGGTAAAGGACCAGAACGCCGAATGGTGGCTGGCTCAGGGGCTTAAAACCAAGTATTACAACCAGTATGTCCACAGCGGGTGCTTTGCGCTGCCGAACAACGTGCGGGACGTTCTGCGGGAAACCAAGCCCGCAACATGAGGTGAAATTATGCTGATAAAATATGATGAAATACAGCCGCAGGAGCTTGCTAATTTCAAGGGCGGCGAGAAGTCGTTCAACGTGAAGATGTTCACGGACGAACACAACAAGATAATGCAGGGAAAGCTTGTCCCCGGTGCGTCAATCGGACTTCACCGGCACGAGGGGAACAGCGAGATAATTTTCATCACCAAGGGACAGGGAAAGGTGCTGTACAACGGCGAATACGAAGCAGTCACCGCCGGGAGCGTACACTACTGCCCCATGGGACAGGAACACAGCCTTATCAACGACAGCGAAACGGATTTAGAGTTCTACGCAGTCGTATCGGAGCACAGCAGAAAGTGAGGAAATAAAATGAGCAGAGCATTGATTATAGGCGCAGGCGGCGTAGCCGGGGTAGTTATCCACAAGTGCTGCCAGAACAGCGAGGTTTTCTCGGAGATAATGATAGCGAGCCGCACAAAGTCCAAGTGCGACGCGTTCAAGGAGAAATTACAGCCCACCACAAAGACGGTGATTTCCACCGCGCAGGTGGACGCGGACAACGTTGAGGAACTGACCGCGCTCATCAAAAGCTACCAGCCGGAAATCGTCATCAACGTGGCGCTCCCCTATCAGGACCTGCACATAATGGACGCATGTCTTGCGGCGGGTGTGAACTACCTCGACACCGCGAATTACGAGCCGGAGGACACCGCAAAATTCGAGTACAGCTGGCAGTGGGCGTACCGCGAGCGCTTTGAAAAGGCGGGACTTACCGCGATTCTCGGCTGCGGCTT
>JBJFGA010000089.1:0-4360 GCA_051892275.1 Oscillospiraceae bacterium
TCTTCCCTGGGTGAATATTGTGCCCATATTGCTGAAGAGCACACGGAACGGGGAAGCGTTTACCTTGCTGCACAACTGGTCGTATAGCTGCATGTTCTCCTCTGATGTTACCTTGTCATGTTCGGGTGAAACGGTGAACGTTCTGTTCAGCTTTTCGCATTCTGCTATCCTCTCATTGATTTTAAGGAGACGCTTAAAATACGTCACTTCTTCGTTGTTTAAAAGGAGCGGATTTGCAGAGGAAATACCGATATATTTGCCGCCGCTGTCTTTGCCGGTCATAAACGCCCTGAACCCATCTATTTCGATAAGAGTATTGATTTTCAGAATACGGCTTCCGAGCGGGAATTCAGCATGCCGTATACTATCGCCGGATTTGAGCGACACAATGTCCCCCAGCACTTCCAGAGCATATCTCTCCGCAAATTCCGCGTCATGCTCAAACCTTTCCGAATACATCAGTTCAACAGGAATGACCGCAACGCCGGAAGTCTTTTCGGAGCGGTATTTCACAAGAGAAAAGAAAGACGCAGTTGTACTGTTATATCCTCCGTACTTTTCTGTGTCAAGCCCGTCTTTGCGAGGAACAAGCCCCGCGGCTTTCCTCTCCGGCATCAGGTTGAACAGCGCGCCCTTTCTCCTGAAAGTATACCTTACAAACCGGATATTGTTCTTTTCCAGCTGGTTCTTTACTGCTTTAAGCCAGCTTCCATCGCCCTTCCAGGCTGTTTCGCCGTTTCTGATGACATCGTGGGTGAGCAATGATTCGATTTTCAGGTCGAAAACCGCTTTGCCGTCACGGTATTCTTTCACGAAATTCATGGGGTCTCTGGTGAATTTCACATGATAGATATTACCCATAACTATGTTCAGATAAGCGTCCTTTGCGTGGTGAAGGTCGTTCAGCTCACGACATTTGAAAAGCTTGTATTCCTTGCGGAAATCAGACGCCAGACCCGCCTTGACATACACTATCTCGCTCTCCGGGAATTGCTCCTTCAGCAGCTGCGCCACCGCCTTTGTGGACTGACGCGTTTCAACAAGCTGCCTGCTGATGAACCCGGCTAATTCCTCGTCAGTGAACGGAGTGGAGCGGGTGAGCCGTTCGTATTTCTTGTCGCCGATAAGCCCGTTTTTGTGCAGCTTATCCCAGAAGCCGCGCATGTTTTGGCGTATTTCTTCCGAGATGGGGTACTTGTCCGATTTTGCTCCGTTGAGGTCAGACAGTACCAGTGCCTTGTTTTCAAGGCTGTCGTCCTTTACTCTTGACTGCGGGAAGATGTGGTCAACGTCATACAGCTTGCTTCCGAGGCTTTCCAGCTCAATGCTCTTGCCGGAATACATACATTTCCCAAGCTGAATGAAATACAGATACAGCTTTTCGCTGCGCAGTTCATCGTCCGACCTGCTTTCCAGCTGACGGCGCAGTTCCTCGGTTTCCTCCTGCGGGAAAGCGTTGAAATATTTCTGTATAGTCTCTCTGCGTGACGAGGTGCGCTTGCCCTTATTATCCGGGTCGGTAAGCTCCCTTGCCATCTCAATGAAGATACGCTCCGGCGCACGTCCCATTATGGCTTTATATTCCCTGACCATTTCTACGGCGCGCTTTACCGGACGGCGCACTGCGCTGGGGATATACATCTCGCTCATTCGCTCGTCAAGTGTGCGGGGCTTGTCGCTGTAATACTCGCGGTTCATGCTTTCGATCTGTCTGCGGTAGCCGTAGTTCTGCGAAAGCAGCTCCATCAGGTTGAGGTTGTTTTCCCACATCATTGTAATGATGTTCGGGTGGAGCATTTCTCCGGTCTGCGGGTCGATATCGCATATCTCTGTCAGCAGTTCCCGGGAGAGTCTGCCGAAATCGGTGTACTTCAGCCTTCCAACGTACTTCATGTCGTTTGTGGACAGCCCGAATTTTTCCAGCCATTTTCTGAACCTAGCGGTATCGGTGGTGCAGGTGAGCCGTTCAATGATCTCCTCGACGTCGTTTTCGGTGAGCACGCCCGCTGCAAGCAGGTTTCTGAACTCCCACTGGGATCTCAGCGATGATTTCACGGTGTTGTCTATGCCGCCGAGGGTGTCACCGGGCTTCATGAAGCCCTCTGATATCAGCAGCTCTCTGATGTTTTTGACGGTGACCTTTCTCTGCTTCTCGAAAAGCATGGAATAAACCTTCTGCTTTGCCTCAACAGAAAAATTCCGTCGGTCGCCGTTTATCTTGATGTTGTTTATCTCGTTGAGAACCGTGAATTTACAGTAGAGCAGGGAATTTTTCGGCAGCACGTCCCTGCCTGCGATGTATGTGCATTTGCAGGTCATTCGGCGGATAAACTCGTCCTCGCAGCGGTCCTTGTCAACAAGTTCATCAAAGTTCCACGGGAGTATTCTGCCCTCGCCCCTGCGGACGATCCACGCATTGTCATTGCCGTTCTTTTTGGTCAGCGGACCGACATAATACGGTATCCTGAACGTCATCAGCTGTAATATCTTGTCTGCGGCGCTTCCGTATTCGTCAGTCGCATTAAGCTGCGGGATATATTTCTTTGCGTTGGCGAGTATCGCTTTCAGCTCGGTATAATAGAGCTGATAGGGTATTACTCGGTTGTCGGTGTTGACCTGCCTGGGGCAGAAGGAATGTTCCGTTATTTCGGCGATAACGCGTTCATATTCCTTGTCGTCCGGTTCTGGCACGACATTTTTCAGCTCCTTTTTCAGAAAATCGCAGAACGCGGTCTGGTCGCAGCGGGACAGCTTGGTATCGGTTATCCTGCCGGCGGAGCTTACGTTACCGGAATAGCTGGTGTAGTTGTCGTATTTGTTTTTTGCTGTTCTGAAAATGCTGTTGTACTTTTCGGGGCAGTATTTTCTTACTATCCGGCGAAGTGCGGCTAGGTCCTCGCGGTGCTTTTCATATACCATGACCTTTGCTTCGGATATCGACTCGCAGCCGTTCAGTACCTCTGTCAGCAGCGACCAGTCGTATATGTTCTTTGCGGCAGCGATCAGCCCGAAATCATCGCCGAGTTCGCCGCGCAGCTCCGCTTCCTTTTCGTCAAATCCCGCGTCAGAAAGCTGTATCTTGTTGTTCTCAAGCTCGGCGTATTCCTCGTTTTTGAAAAGTTTTGACAGTTCTGTCTTTCCTCCGGAAATCAGCTTTATCAGCAGGTCGGTATCCACAGCGTCATCTATCGCCGACTTGGGCTTCCTGCCTTGCCAGAGCAGGTCATAAAACGCCTTGGTGCGGTTCTGGACGCCGCGGTTTCCGGTCAGCACCCCGCCGAATTCCTCCGGGGTACAGCCGAACGGGAACGCCATATCCGTACAATTGCTGAACCACAGCCGGAGTTCCTCAAAAACACGCCCGATATCCAGCACGTCGTTTATCTTGTCCTTGTCCGCTTCGTTAAGGAAATGTCCCCGGTGCGTAAGGATATAAGAGCAGGCTATAAAAACCAGCCTTGGGTCGTGTGGCGCGGGGTCGTTCATCAGTTCGCAGATAAGGTGGTGGATAGTCGGGTAAGCCTTGTGGTATTCCTTGTCGGTGTATCCCTCGTCGCTGAAATATGTGAACCTGCTGCCAGTGGTCTTGTCGCTTTCCCACAGTGCGCTCTCGCGTATGCGCTTGAAGAAATCCGGGTCTGTCGGCAATACAGCCGGCGCCATAAGCTCAATGAGGAGATCTCTCCGCTGCTGCCGTCGGTCCAGCCTGCGGCGGGCAGTGCGGTTCATGCGGCGCTCCGCCGACTGGTTCGCGCTGTCGAACACGGCAGATGTCCACATGGCGTTGCCTTTGAACTTCGGCACATGATAGAAGCAGTCAGTCACAGCCGCCCCGACCGAGTTCGTTCCGATATCCAGTCCAACAAAGTATTTTTCTTTCATGTTTATCCTCCTTTGTCATTGACAACATGTTATTATCCGAACAATATTATAACACAAGCCACGTGTTGTGTCAACTATTTATTACCAATTGTATCACAAACAGACCAGTTTCCTGCTTTTACGAAAAAAATCAAAAAAATTCAGAAAAACCACTTGACAAATCAGTTGGTATGTGGTATTATATGACTACAGGTTTTACTACCCTGTAAAACAACACTACGAGTTCAAATAAGAATTTTTTCAAATCATCCGTTAACTACGGAAGTACAGTGTGTACGCTAAAAATCCTTTCCTTTCGGGAAGGATTTTTTTGTTTCCTGAAGCAGAATCCCGCAGCTGATGAGCGGAAACGCTGATACTCTCCTGACGCCCAGACAGCCGCAAAGCCGCCAAAAAAAAACAGGCAGCTTTGCTTTTTTATTGAGGTCACCTCTAAAAACCTTGTTTGAGTGAAAATGTGCAGAGCACACCGCCTGCT
>JBJFGA010000090.1:0-4324 GCA_051892275.1 Oscillospiraceae bacterium
CACCAGCGGCACTATCCTGCTTGACGGCGAGAATATCACCGGAAAGCCCTCTATTGCGATAAACCGCGCAGGTATCGCCCGTACATTCCAGAATATCCGCCTGTTCAAAGACATGAGCGTGCTGGACAACGTAAAGGCGGGGCTTCACAACCAGATGAAATATACCACTATCGAGGGTATCCTGCGGCTTCCCCGGTACTTTAAGGAGGAAAAAAAGGCAAACGAAAAGGCAATGGAGCTGTTAAAGGTGTTCGACCTTGACGGCGAAGCAAGCCAGCTTGCCTCTAACCTCCCATACGGCAAACAGCGCAAGCTGGAGATAGCCCGCGCCCTTGCCACCGACCCGAAGCTGCTGCTTCTGGACGAGCCTGCCGCCGGAATGAACCCAAACGAAACCGGAGAACTTATGAACACGATACACTTCGTCCGGGACTCCTTCAACATGACGATACTGCTTATCGAGCACGACATGAAACTGGTCGCCGGTATCTGCGAGGAACTCACCGTGCTGAATTTCGGTCAGGAGCTGGCGCAGGGCGAGACCTCCGCCGTACTGAACGACCCGAAGGTCGTCACCGCATATCTCGGAGAATAAGGAGGGAACGCTCATGGCAATGCTGTCAATAGAAAACTTAGAGGTATATTACGGCGCTATCAATGCCATCAAGGGCATTTCCTTTGATGTCGAGCAGGGCGAGATCATCGCCCTTATAGGCGCAAACGGCGCAGGAAAAACCACTATCCTGCACACCATAACCGGACTTGTTGCCGCAAAGCACGGCTCTATAAAGTTCAACGACAAGGAACTGACCAAGACACCGGCGCATAAGATCGTTTCAATGGGAATGGCGCATGTCCCGGAGGGAAGACGCGTGTTCGCGCAGCTTACGGTTTATGAGAACCTCATGCTTGGAGCCTACACCCGCAAGGACAAGTCGGAGATAGCCCAGTCGCTGGAAACAGTGTTCAAGCGCTTCCCCAGACTTCAGGAGCGCCGCAATCAATCGGCGGGAACGCTGTCCGGCGGCGAGCAGCAGATGCTCGCAATGGGCAGGGCGCTGATGTCCAAGCCGTCTATCATTCTGATGGACGAGCCGTCAATGGGACTTTCCCCGCTGTATGTAAGCGAGATTTTCGACATTATTCAGGAGATAAACAAGAGCGGTACAACGGTGCTGCTGGTAGAGCAAAATGCGAAAAAGGCGCTGTCCATCGCGAACCGCGCATACGTTCTCGAAACCGGTAAGATAGTGCTTTCAGGCGACGCAAAGCAGCTCATGAACGACGATTCGATAAAGAAGGCGTATTTAGGAGAATAACTCCGCAGGGAAAGGGGTATCGTTATGAAAAAGTTTATAGTTACCATCGCCCGCGGCTTCGGCAGCGGCGGCAGAACTATCGGCAAAATGCTTTCCGAAAAGCTTGGGGTAAAGTTCTACGACAAAGACCTTATCCGCATAGCTTCTGATGTCAGCGGCATCAACGAAGCGCTTTTCGGACAGAACGACGAGAAAACCAAGCCCGGACTTTTCGGCAAGCCCGGCGTGTACAAGGGCGAGGTAATAACACCGGACAAAGCTAACTTTACTTCCGAGGAGAACCTGTTCAACTATCAGGCTATGGTGATAAAGCAGATAGCCGAGGAAAGCTCCTGCGTTATCGTGGGGCGCTGCGCAGACTATGTGCTGCGGGACGACCCGTCGGTAGTCCGGGTGTTCATCTATGCCGACGAGGAGAACTGCGTGCGCAATGTCGCCGAGGTGCGCGGTATAACCGACCGCAAGGAAGCCCTCAAGACCATCGCAGCCACCGACAAGGAGCGTGCAGCATACTACAAGGCTCACACCGGACGCGAGTGGATAGACGCGCGGAACTATGACCTCTGCCTTAACAGCGGAAATCTTGGGTTTGAAAAGTGCGTGGATATTATTGTGGACTTCATCAAGACGAAACTGGGCTGAACAATAAATACAACTTCCCCGGTGAATGATTTGCCGGGGATCATTCTTTTTACCAAAATTTGCGTTTATCATTAGTCAGCCCGGCAAGATAGTCCAGCGACACATCATAAAACCTCGCCAATTGAATGTAGGTACGCATTGGCATTTCCCGGAATCCCCTCTCATACTCGCTGTACTGCTGCTGTTTCATTCCCAGCACCTCGGCGATTTGAGTCTGATTCATGTCCTTGTCCTCCCGCAGGTCTTTCATTCTTTCGTGGATTTGCATAAAAAATATACCTCCTTTGTAATGGTGTCTTTAACAATATATACAATTATAGCTTACAAAGGATTTATTGTATTGACTTTACAAAACAAGTATTGTATAATATATTATGATACAAAGTATGTTTTGTATTCAAAAAATGTTTGAAAGGCAGTGAGATGATTTTCTGCCTGCAATAATACTATGGAGGTATTTATTATGAAAAAACTGCTAAGGCTCTCGGCGGTAATGCTGCTGATTATGGCGCTTCTTGTGCCGATGTTCACGGTATCCGCTGCGGCAGCGTCCAAGTGGAACGGCACATCGAACCTAAAACCCGGGAAAAGCTACGTTATCACCTCAGCGGTGACAATGGACAGCAAGTTCACTATTCCGGCAAAATCAACGCTGACCATCTCAAACGGTGGCTCTCTGACCGTTTCTAAGGGCGTGACTGCCACCGTCAACGGTACACTATCAGTTGCAAAGGGCGGCACACTTAAAGTTAACGGCACTCTTAACGCTGCGGAAAGCTCCTCCGTGAAGATATCGGGCAAATTTACATACGGCGCGTCTGCAAAGATAAAGCTCAACGGCAGCTACACAGTAAGCTCCACCGGAACTGTATCGGGCAGCGGCACAGCAGAAATAAACCTCTCCGCAAAGTCGCAGTATAACTCCGATATGGACAAGATAAACACCTACCTTGAAAAGAAGAACTACTCCAAGGCTTGCTCGCTGCTTGAAAATGCTATCGGCGCATATCCCGATAAGAAAACCAGTCTGCAAAAGGCGTATTCTGCTGCGGTTATCGACTGGGCAGACCTGCTCGCTGACGAGAAGAACTATCTCAAGGCTTGCAGCATTCTCAATTCGTCTAAACAGTATCTTTCTGATACAACTGATGTGCAGAACAGGTATAATTTATATCAAGGATATATCCCAGTAAAACTTTCATCGCTTGCTCCATGGGAGGGTAAGTGGGAATCAGGAGTGTTAAATGACTCTCTTGGAAATCAATATAAAGACGCATATCTAATGCAAAGATACAGTTATGGCGAATATTGTTTTGAAACTACAAAATATAAAGTTGATGGAAAATTCACTAACCTTAAAGCAACACTTGCACCATATACTTCATCAGGTGTGTACAGAGATGCAGATGCACATATGCTGAAAATATTTGTAGATGATGTTTTGGTATATGAATCTGACATTTTTGAGAGAGATACCGCGCCAATAAACATTGATGTAGATATATCCGGTGCAACATACATTAAACTTGAAGGCTATCTTATAGTAGATTCCGCAGTACTTTACAAAGAATAATACAGAAATAAGAAGTCCCGGTTTCACCAAGAACCGGGGCTTTTACTATGTCCAAATTACCGACAAACACAAAACCTCCCCGACCAATCAGCCGGGGAGGCATTTTTCAGGAACACATCAGACCTCGCATAATGCGCGATCTGACATCAGAACTCCGATTATCTGAGCGCAGCCTGAGCAGCAGCCAGTCTAGCGATCGGAACACGGAACGGTGAGCAGGATACATAATCCAGACCGATCTCGTGGCAGAACTCAACAGATGTCGGGTCGCCGCCGTGCTCGCCGCAGATACCGCAGTGGAGGCTCGGATTTACAGGCTTGCCGAGGTCGATAGCCATCTTCATCAGCTTGCCAACGCCGGTCTGGTCGAGCTTAGCGAACGGATCGCTCTCGTAGATCTTAGCGTCATAGTAAGCACCGAGGAACTTGCCTGCGTCATCTCTGGAGAAGCCGAAGGTCATCTGGGTCAGGTCGTTTGTACCGAAGCAGAAGAAGTCAGCTTCCTTAGCGATCTCGTCAGCGGTCAGAGCAGCACGCGGGATCTCGATCATGGTACCAACAGAGTACTTCAGATCAGCGCCGGCAGCTGCGATAACCTCGTCAGCAGTCTTAACAACTACGTCCTTAACATACTTCAGCTCCTTGACCTCGCCAACCAGCGGGATCATGATCTCGGGAGCAACGTTCCAGTCGGGGTGCTTCTTCTGAACATTGATTGCAGCCTTGATAACAGCAGCGGTCTGCATATTCACGTTAACCGAGATTTCTTCGGAACTTATACAGATTCAGA
>JBJFGA010000091.1:0-4314 GCA_051892275.1 Oscillospiraceae bacterium
GCGGAAACTTCTATGTCAAAGCTGCTTTCGCTCTATATGCGCGAGTTCTCCTTTGACAGTACAAACACAAAACTATCCGACGCAGACGCGGCTCTGCGGGCGCAGCTCACCGCTTATTTCAGCGAATATAAACGGCAGAAGCTCACCAATAAAATACACGACGGATTTGTCGAGAAAGTGGAGAGTTACGCGTCAGAGCGCCCCTACAACAAGCTGAAGGCCCGCAGCAAGATAGTTGCGCAGATAGATAAAAAGGACGCGCAGCTTTTCTTCTTTGACGCTCTCGGCGTGGAATACCTCTCGTTCATCAAGGCAAAGTGCGAGGAATACGGGCTTTTATGCGAGCTGGAAATAGGCAGGTGCGAGCTGCCCTCTATTACCGAAAAGAACAAGGAATTTCAGCAGTATTTCCCCGCCGAAGATCAGCACAAGATAGACGCGCTGGACGAAATAAAGCACCACAGCAGCGTCTACGACTACCGCAAGTGCGACCTTCCGCTGCACCTGTTCGTTGAACTTGAGATCATAGACGAGGAGCTGCGCCGTATTCAGTCCATGCTGGTTCAAGGGACGCTTTCAAAAGCGCTTATCGTATCCGATCACGGCGCGAGCAGGCTTGCGGTGCGCTACGGTCATGAATCTGCCGCGTCTGTTCAGCTTGACGAATCGGGAGAACACAGCGGACGCTGCTGTCCTGCGGAAACCGACCCGCATATCCCGTTCGCCGCTTATGAGGACGGGTACTCTATCCTTGCGAACTACGAGCGCTTTAAGGGCGGAAGAAAAGCGAATGTCGAGGTACATGGCGGCGCTACTCTTGAAGAAGTCCTTGTTCCCGTTATCACTCTTACCAAACGCCCTGAAAATGTTGAGTTCTGCTTTACCGAGCCGGTGATAATCCTTATACCGCGTGAAATTCCGACGCTCACGCTGTACGCGAATATTCCCATGACAAAGCCGCGCCTGCATATTGACGGTGAGTTTATCGAGGGTGAGTTTGTTGCTGACAGCAGGCACGCAAAATTCTCTCTCCCGAAGCTGAAACGCAAGGGCGACTATTTTGCAGATGTCTACGACGGCGACAAGGATATGGGCGTAAGGCTGCCGTTTTCTGCACAGAAGAACACAAGAGAGGTTGACCTGTTTTGACCTTTGGAGGTAACAGATGAGTGAATACAATTCTGAATTTGCGGAGAGATTAAAGGATTGCTTTGATGAGATGGTGGTGTTCAAAGACCTCAAAAAAAGCAACTTTATTTCCTCATTCAAACTGCCCTCATTCATGCGCGACTGGGTGCTGAAGCGTTTCCAGGACGACGAGGGCAATATAGACGTTGACGGCGCCGCCGAATTCATACGGGAGTTCATTCCGAAAAAGGAAGATTGGAAGTCCATTATGAACCGCGTTGTCAGCTATCAGGAACAGGTCAAGTTCCTTGCGAAGATAAGCATTAACATTGACATCAAGACGCAGGCTCTCTCATTCGCTCTGCCGGATTTCGGGCTTTCGTTCAAGGATACAGTCATTCCCCGGGAGGTGTGGGAGAATTGCAGCGAGGCGCTTTTGAAAGCGGAGGAAAACTGGGGAATCGTAGAACTTGGCTATCAGTTCCCCGAAACCGAAAAGGGTGCGGGCAAGATAAAGCTTGCAGGATTTCAGGATTTCTGCCCTTATGTTGTTGACCTTGATGAATACAAGTATGCGCGAGAGTCGTTCAACCTTGATGAATGGATAGATGTTATCCTCGGCGCAATAGACTACAACGCCGCTGGTTACGAAAACCGTGAGCAAAAGCTCGCCATGATAACGCGGCTGCTTCCATTTGTTGAAAAGCGTCTGAACATGATAGAGCTTGCGCCAAAGGGTACGGGAAAGAGCTATCTGTTTGGCTCGGTGAGCCGTTTCGGCTGGCTTTCCTCGGGCGGTACCATGTCGCGTGCGAGAATGTTCTACGATATTTCAAGGCGGCAGGAGGGGCTTGTTTTCGGTCATGACTATGTTGCGCTTGACGAGGTGCAAACCATAAATTTCACCGACATTGACGAAATGCGCGGCGCTCTGAAAGGCTACATGGAGAACGGAAAATACACCGTTGGCAGCCATGAAGGCACGGCTGACGCAGGAATAATCCTGCTGGGAAATATCCCGGCAAGCTCCATGAACGAGTATCTGAATATGTTCAAGGATTTGCCCCACGTCTTTCACGAAAGCGCGCTTGTGGACAGATTTCACGGCTTTCTGAAAGGCTGGGAGCTTCCGCGAATGAACGATGACCTCAAAATATGCGGCTGGGCGCTGAACTCCGAGTATTTCTCAACGATAATGCACGAGCTGCGCGACGATCCGAGCTACCGCGCTGTTGTGGACGCGCTGGTCGATGTTCCGGAGCGCTCCGACACCCGCGACACGGAAGCTGTAAAGCGTATCTGCACCGCATACCTTAAGCTGCTGTTCCCGAATGTGCAGCATCCCGGGGACATCACAAAGCAGGAGTTCAAAACCTACTGTTTAGCGCCTGCTATGGAGATGCGCTCGATAATCAAGATACAGCTTGGGCTGCTTGACCCAGATGAGTTCGGAGGAAAGACTATTCCCGACCTAGGTGTAAAGGATATTTAGCTATGATGTGCATAAGCTGCGGCAAAGAGCCGCTTTCAAAAGACGAAACCGGTATCTGTAAGAAGCTGCTTGGCGAGCGGATAACACAGTTCTACTGTCTTGACTGCTTGGCGGAGTATCTCGGCGTCACATCGCAGGATATTCTCGACAAGATAGAGGAATTCAAGAACGAGGGCTGCAAGCTGTTCAACTAAAGGGGGAACGACAATGATATACGCAGACAATGCCGCGACGACGGCGCTTGACATCGACGCATTCGAGGTGATGAGACCATATCTTCTGACAGAGTACGGCAACGCATCGCAGCCCTATTCCTTTTCAAGAAGCGCAAAGGCTGCTCTTGTGAAAGCGCGGGAGGATATCGCCGCTTGTATAAACGCCCAGCCGGAGGAGATATATTTCACCTCGGGCGGCACGGAGAGCGACAACTGGGCGATAAAAGGACTTGTTTCCGAGCGGAAAACGATACTCACCTCTATGACAGAGCACAAAGCAGTTCTGAAAAGCTGCGAAGCAATGGAACGTAGGGGTACACCGGTGGCGTATCTCCCAGTAGACAGTGCGGGAGTTTTACAGCCGAAAACGCTGGACAGCTTCATCAGCGATACTGCTATGTTAGTGTCTGTAATGCTGGCGAACAACGAAACCGGAACTATCCAGCCGATAGCAGAGCTTTGCACAATTGCCCATGAGCGTGGTGCGCTGTTCCACACCGACGCAGTTCAGGCGCTGGGACATATTCCTGTTGATGTAAAGGCGCTTGGTGTGGATATGCTTTCTGCCTCAGCGCACAAATTCGGCGGCCCGAAGGGTGTTGGCTTTCTTTTCGTGAAAAACGGTACACCGCTTGCCCCCATTTCAGACGGCGGTTCGCAGGAGCGCGGTATGCGCGCGGGAACGGAAAATGTCGCGGCTATTGCAGGAATGGCGGCGGCTCTGAAAAAGAACTGCGAAAATATATCGTCGAACGCAGAGAAGCTGCGCCGTTTGGAGCGTGATTTACTCGCAGAGCTGGAGAGGATAGACTTTATCAGAAACGGCTCTGAGAACGGAGTTCCCGGCAATATGAGCCTGTCATTCCGTGGTTTTGATGGAGAGATGATTCTGCACCGGCTCGATCTTATGGGAATATGTGTTTCCACAGGTGCTGCCTGTGATTCCACGCGCACGCAGATCTCCCACGTTCTTGACGCAATGAGAGTTCCCGAAGAGTATGCCCTCGGGACGATACGGGTGTCGTTCGGCGCACTTAACAACATTGAAGATGGTACGCTTGTAGGTAAACATATAAGAAATGTAATTAACAACACTTATCGTTAATTATACTTTTATCTTTATAATCTAGATAGATATTTCTCGATATTTACTTTGGCAATTAACCATTTATTTGCAATCATAAATGCCTCAATCTCACCGCTCTGAACCAGTTTCAGGGCGGTGTTTTTACCTATGTGCAGCAACTCCTGTAACTCCTTTAGTGTCAGTATATCTTTAGTATTATTAAGCATTATAACGCGCTCCTTTTCGGTTTATTTAATCCCATGTTCGCCCGAAAAGCCGCCCTCCACAGAGGTATATTATACCGTTGTGGAGGAGGTGATAAGATGAAGGAATAACTTCACAGACGCTCGTAACCATTATCGAAGCCGGTGTCGTTGCAATCGCAGGGATAATCGGCATGGTAAGCGAGTGTC
>JBJFGA010000092.1:0-4312 GCA_051892275.1 Oscillospiraceae bacterium
AACTGACAAACATCGTATTTGTGCCTTGCAAGGTTGAATGACGCAGAAAGATGCCCGAGATCTTTGCAAAGATGTCTATAGAATGATTTGGAATTAGTATTATTTCTTTTCCTGAACGACCCGCACGTCCAGCTGCTCGAACGGTATTGAGATACCGCCGGATATGAACGCCGCCCTTACCTGCTCGGTCACTGTGAAGTACACTTCCCAGTAGTCCTCTGGTCTGCTCCAGGGGCGCACCGCGAGTACTATCGCGCTTGCGCCGTGCTCCAGCATGCGGACTGTTGGCTCGGGAGTCTTCAGCACCTTTTCGTTGTGGTCCAGCAGGTCGAGAATGAGCTTGCGCGCCTTTTCGTAGTCGTCCTCATAGCTGATGGAGAAGGTCATGTCCACGCGGCGGCAGTCGTTGGAGGTGTTATTGATGACGGTCGCGTTGGACACCTGCCCGTTAGGTATGAATATCGCCTGATTTGACGCAGAATCCAGCCGGGTGTACAGAATGGTTATCTGATTGACAGTGCCCTCTACCCCGGAAACAAGAATATAGTCACCTATCTTGAACGGCTTGTTTATCATCAGCATAATGCCGCCTGCGACATTGGAAAGGCTGCTCTGAAGCGCAAGACCTACCGCAACGCCCGCAGTACCGATAACAGTCACCACGGAGGTCGCCGGGATACCCAGCATTGACAGCACAACTGTTATCAGCAGGACGTAAAGCACTATCTTGCAGCACTGCTTGACAAAGTTGTTCACCGTCAGGTCTATCTTGGTTCGGTCAAGTCCCTTGCTGATGAGCTTCAGCGCCAGCTTGCAGAATATCAGCCCGACTATCAGCACTATCACCGCCATGATTATGGTCGGAATAGCGCCCAGTATGCCGTTCAGCATATTCTGGAAGAACTCGCCAATTTTGGACGCAGTCTGCTCCGGATTCTTTACCAGCTCATGAACTGCGTCATTCAGCGTGGCTTCTTTGGTGGAAATCTCCGCAGTCACTGCGGCGGTGGAAATAAGTATATTCGGATTCATCACTTGAACAGCTCCCTCAGTCCTGCTTCGGCAGCGTCGCCGTCACTCTCGCGGATAAGCACGGAAATCTCGTCAACGCCGGTGGTGATGAGCAGTATCATTGCGTCTATCTTGTTCAGCAGGTTGAACACCTTAGCCGCAAAACCAGCCTGTGTTTCCATCTCGCCGGTCTTGATGACGATCTTACGATTGGTGCTGTTTATCATCGGGGTGATAGCGTGAGTGTCCTTCATCGCCTTTATCACGCCCAGCAGCTTCGGCAGGTCGTCGTCGTTCACCGTGAAGCCGAAGCCGAAGCGCTCGGACATCGGCGCGGTCATGGAGATCATGTCAATGTTGATGCCTGCTTCCGCAACGGCGGTGAGGGTATCTTCCATGATGGTTTTGTACAGCGGAACATTGTTGAATGTAACTGCGGATACGTTTTCAGTAACGGTAATGTTCATAATCAGCTCTCCTTTATAAGGTCAGACATTGCATAAAGTCCGGCGGGCTTTCCCGCGAGGAATACCGCCGCATTGACAGCACCCACCGCGAACACCTCTTTAGACTGCGCCGAGTGGGACAGAGTTATCACCTCGTCATGTCCGGCGAAGATGATGTCATGCTCCCCGACGATAGTGCCGCCGCGGATAGCGTGCATGCCTATCTCGTCCTTGTCGCGAGCCTTGCGGACGTTGTGGCGGTCGTAGACGAAGCGGTTCTTACCGCCCATCTCCTCGTTTATCGCTTCGGCGATCATGATGGCTGTGCCGGAGGGCGCGTCCTTTTTGAGGTTGTGGTGCTTCTCGACTATCTCTACGTCAAACTGCCCGCCGAGTATCTGGGCAGCCTTTCGCGCCAACTCCACCAGCAGGTTTATGCCCAGCGACATGTTGAAGGTAAAGAACACCGGTATCTGCGCCGAAGCCGCAGTTATCTGGCTGCGCTCCTCGTCGGTGTAGCCTGTGGTAGCCAGCACCAGCGGAACGTTGTTGATCTTGCCGTAGCTAAGCAGGTCGGCAAGCGCAGAGGGGTGGGAGAAGTCGATGATGACGTCCGGCTTTTCCGGCAGGTCGAACAGCTTCTTGTACACCGGGAACTCGTCGTACTGCTCCCCGAACGGGTCTATTCCCGCGCAGACAGTGCAGTCGGTACGCTGCTTTATCAGTCCGGCGATAACTCTGCCCATCTTGCCGCATGCGCCGGATATTGCGATTTTTGTCATTTATTAGTCCTTTCGTGTGACCTTTAACTTCGGGCGGAAATGCTCATTCCCGCCCGTTGGTATTTACTTTACTGCGTCAACAAGTCCGAGGGGGAGCATTTCAGCTCGCAGCTTCTCTACCTGCTCTGCGGACATGGAGGCCAGCGGCAGTCTGCACTCGCCTGCGTTGAAGCCCATGATGTTCAGCGCTTCCTTTACGGGAATGGGGTTCACGTCCATGAACAGCGCCTTTTCAAACGCAAGAATGCGCTGCTGGATAGCCAGAGCCTCGCCCTGCTTACCCGCAAGGTAAAGCTCAACCTCGTCGTGCTTCTCCTTCGGCATGAGGTTGGACGTTACCGAGATAACGCCCTTTCCGCCGAGGGACAGCGCCGGTATCACCTGATCGTCATTGCCGGAATAGATGTCGAGGTCGGTGTAAGCAGCGATCTCCGCCATGAGGGAGAAATTGCCGCTCGCTTCCTTAGTCGCAGCGATATTCGGGTGCTTTGCAAGCTCCTTATACGCGTCAATGGAGATGTTCATTCCGGTGCGGCTGGGAACATTGTACAGCACTATCGGGATATTAACGCTGTCAGCGATGGCGGTGAAGTGCTTCACCAAACCGCGCTGGGAGGTCTTGTTGTAGTAGGGTGTGACCTGAAGCAGCGCGTCTGCGCCCAGCTTCTCCGCTTTCTGGGAAAGCGAGATGGCATGCGCGGTGTCGTTGCTGCCGGTTCCGGCAATTACCGGAACTCTGCCCGCGACCTTCTCCACGGTGAAACGAATGCACTCAAGGTGCTCCGCGTCAGGCATGGTGGAAGCCTCGCCGGTGGTGCCGCACACTACGATTGCGTCAGCGCCGCCGCTTATCTGAAACTCGATCAGTCTGCCGAACTCGTCAAAATTGACCGAGCCGTCAGCGTTCATCGGCGTTACTATCGCAGTACCTACGCCGGTAAAAATTGTCTTTTTCATGGAAATTTCCTTTCAGCGGAAAGCCTTAGTCCAGATAACCCTTAGCGGCAAGCAGCTCTGCCATTTCAACAGCACCGCCCGCAGCGCCTCTAAGGGTGTTATGGGACAGGCATACGAACTTGTAGTCGAACATTGTATCGGGGCGCAGTCTGCCGACGGATACAGCCATACCGCCCTCAAGGTTGCGGTGCAGCTTAGCCTGCGGCATGTTGTCCTCCTCGAAGTAGTGAATGAACTGCTTCGGTGCGGAGGGGAGCTTCAGAGCCTGCGGCTCGCCGGAGTATTCAGCCCAGATCTTCTTTATTTCTTCCATAGAGGGCTTGTTCTCGAAGTTTACGAATACGGCTGCGAAGTGACCGTTGGAAACCGGTACTCTAAGGCACTGGGTGGTGATGAGCGGGGACTGTGCCTTGACTATCTCGCTGCCCTCAACATGACCCCAAACCTTCAGCGGCTCCTGCTCGGACTTCTCCTCCTCGCCGCCGATGTACGGGATAAGGTTGTCAACCATCTCCGGCCATGTTTCAAAGGTCTTGCCTGCGCCGGAAATCGCCTGATAAGTACAAGCGAGGATATTCTTGATACCGAACTTTCTAAGCGGGGAAAGCGCCGGAACGTAGCTCTGGATAGAACAGTTGGACTTAACGGAGATGAAGCCGCGCTTTGTGCCGAGGCGCTTCTTCTGGGCGTCGATGATCGCTGCGTGGTCAGCGTTTACCTCCGGGATTATCATGGGAACGTCCGGGGTGAAGCGGTGCGCGGAGTTATTGGACATAACGGGGCACTCTGCCTTTGCGTACTCCTCTTCAAGGGCGCGTATCTCGTCCTTCTTCATGTCAACTGCGCAGAAAACGAAATCAACCATAGCGGCGATTTCCTTTACATCTGCGGTTGCGTCTTTGATGACGATGTTCTCCATGCTCTTGGGCATGGGGGTATCCATCAGCCAGCGGTCGCCGACTGCTTCTTTATAGGTCTTGCCAGCGGAACGGGGAGAAGCGGCAAGTGCCACAACATTGAACCACGGGTGGTTCTCCAGCAGCGTTGCAAAACGCTGTCCTACCATACCCGTTGCGCCGATTATACCGACATTGAACTTTTCTTTCATGAGCTTGT
>JBJFGA010000093.1:0-18036 GCA_051892275.1 Oscillospiraceae bacterium
TTATACGGGAGGGGCAAGCCCCTCCCCTACGGGTGTGATAACAAACAAATAACGTACCTTCATTTTTGATTTTGTGCCACTTAATAATCCCGCCGTTAGTCTACCTATGGCAAAATGCAACATATGAAAAGGCGTAATAGCCGCCGGGCTTACCCGGCAAATTACGATTTACAACAGGGTGTTTTCACTATGCAGATACCAGAACAAGTAAATAAGCTGCTGGACAGGCTTGAAGCCGCCGGCTATGAAGCATACGTCGTCGGCGGGTGCGTGAGGGACAGCCTTATTGGGTTCACGCCGCACGATTTTGATGTGACCACCTCGGCATTGCCGGAGGAAACTGAACGCGTGTTCAGCGGAATGCGCATAATCGAAACCGGCATAAAGCACGGCACAGTCACCGTGCTGACCGACAATAATCCGGTGGAGATAACCACCTACCGGGTGGATGGAGAATACATCGACAGCCGCCGCCCGGAATCCGTCAGCTTCACCCGCAGCCTGCGGGAGGACATCGCCCGGCGGGACTTCACCATGAACGGCATTGCGTACAGCCCGAAGCGGGGCTGGTTCGATGAGTTCGGCGGTGCGGAGGACATTAAGCGCGGCATTATCCGCTGTATCGGCGACCCGGAGAAGCGCTTCCGTGAGGACGCGCTGCGTATCCTGCGGGGGCTTAGGTTCGCGGCTTCCCTCGGGTTCGACATCGAGGAAAAGACCGCCGCCGCTATGCTGGACTGTCGGGAGCTGTTGCGCAATATTTCGGCGGAGCGGGTGTTTACCGAGTTGTCCGGGCTGCTGACCGGTCGGAATTCGGAGCAAAATCTGCGGCGGGTGATGACGGACTTCCGGGAGATTTTCGCGGTGATTATCCCGGAGCTAAGGGACTGCTTCGACTTTGAGCAGCACTCTAAGTACCACTTTCTGGACGTTTATCAGCATTCGCTGCTGGCGGCGGAGAATGCTTGCAGGCTTACAAAGGGACAGGAAAATCAGCTGGCGATGACTTTTGCTATGCTGCTTCACGATATCGGTAAGCCGGGGTGCTTCACGCAGGACGAAAACGGCGAGGGGCACTTCTATGGTCATGGTAAAATAAGTTCCGTTATTTGCGATGATATAATGCGGCGGCTGAAATGCAGCAACGCCCTGCGGGAGCGGGTCTGCACTATTGTGAAGTACCACGATATCCAGATGACGGACAATGACCGGCTGATACGGCGGCATCTGGCGAAGTTCGGGGAGCAGACCTACTGCGATATCGCGCTGGCTCATGCGGCGGACGACCTTGCGAAGCACCCTGATTACCGCGGCAGAAGCGATGGCTATTTCGCGATAATAGAACGTGCGCTGGGGCTTGCAAGGGAGAATTGTTTCACCATGAAGTCGCTGGCGGTGGACGGTAAGGCGCTTTCCGGGCTGATACCGCCTTCGCCGGAGATGGGCAAGGTGCTGAAATATCTGCTCGCCGGGGTGGTGGACGGAAAATTCCCCAACGAGCGTGAATTTCTTTTGCAGGAAGCGGCAAAATATATTGCAAAACGTGAAAAACTGTGATATACTATTTTATAGGGAATTATCCCGCAAATACAGATATTATGTGAAGAACGGAGATACAGAACATGTCGCTTGATATAGGAATAGATTTAGGTACGGCGAACATCATCATCACCATTGCCGGTAAGGGAATAGTGCTGAATGAGCCGTCGGTGGTGGCTTACGACAAGAAGAAAAAGGCTGTTGTTGCGGTCGGCGCAGAGGCTTACAGAATGATAGGCAGAACTCCGGAGTACATCGTTGCGGTGCGGCCGCTGAAGGACGGCGTTATTTCTGACAACGACATGACCGAAGCCATGATACGGGAGTTTATCCACATGGTGAACGGCGGCGCTTTGATGAAGCCGAGAATCGTGCTGTGCGTTCCCTCGTCGGTGACCGACGTTGAGCGCCGGGCGGTGGTGGAAGCCGCAATGTCTGCGGGCGCGCGCAAGGTGTTCCTGATAGAGGAGCCTATCGCGGCGCTTATCGGCGCGGGGGTGGATATATCTAAGCCGAACGGCACTATGGTCGTGGATATCGGCGGCGGAACTGCGGACGTGGCTATCGTGTCCTTCAACGGTATCGTGCAGAGCCGTTCCGTCAAGATGGCTGGTAACAAGTTTGACCAGGCGATAATCCGTCACATTACACAAAAATACAAGATACTAATCGGCGAAAAGACCGCCGAAAAGGCGAAGATGGAGATAGCTGATGTTTTCGACCCCACCGGCGAGAAAACAATGACTATCCGGGGAAGAAACCTGCTTAAAGGTCTGCCGGAGAGCATTGAGATATCCGACAAGGACATCTATGACGCTATCCATGAGAACGCAATGGAGATAGTGGAGCAGGTCAAGCTGGTGCTGGAGTCTACACCGCCGGAGCTTGTGGGCGATATCCTGTCCAACGGTATTCTTCTCACCGGCGGCGGAGCTTTGCTGGGCGGTCTGCCGGAGCTTATTTCGGAGAATGTGGGCGCACCCTGCTTCGTGGCGGAAAACCCCATTGAGTGCGTGGCAAGGGGTGTTGACACCGCGTTCAAGATGTCAGGCGAGCTGCTTGACGGCTTTGAACAGGTGCAGCTGTATAACTTTAAGTAAATTCAATAAGCTGAGCATGCGTTTTGTAGCCCTCGGAAATTTTCCGGGGGCGTTTTTGTCTATTCCTACAAATTTGATAGCACTTATTGACGAAGCGGCACGAAAATGGTAAAATATACGGGAGAGGTGACAATTATGATCTCAAAAGAGTTTTGCCAGGAAATGCAGACGGTCGGCATGAATGTCCCGGAAATGGTAGAGCATTTCATGGACAGCGAGCAGATGTTCTTAAAGTATCTTTACAAGTTCTTTGACGCGGCAGACTGCGTTATGCTGGAGCTAACGACCGCGGCGGAAAATGAGGATCATCAGAATATGCTGTTCGCGGCGCACGCCCTAAAGGGGCTTGCCGGGAATATCGGGCTGAACGGTGTGTTCCTGCCGGCGAAGAAGATGGTGGACGATATCCGTGCGGACGATTTCAGCGACTGTGGGTCGGATTTCCACAAGATACAGGATAACTACTACAAGGCGGCGGCGATCGTAAAAAAGTATAAGAACCTGTCCACATAGGCGTATACGTACGTCTTTTCGGCAAATTTTGCCGCAGACTGCGTTAAAAATGCTTGAAAATCCGCACACGTATCCTATGTGGACAGGTTCTAAAGCAGAGCATTGAGGGAATTTTTCCGGTCTGCGGACTGTATAATTGTTTTGGCAGAATAAATATCGTTATAGCGCGAAAGCGCAGAAAGGGAGGCTGTCATGCCATTTGACATGGGACTTATTATTCCGATAGCTATCGCGGTGGTGCTGGTGATCATCATTTTCACCGCAGGATACCGCAAGGCACCGCCGGATAAGGCGTTCATCATCAGCGGTCTGCGGCGCAAGGCCAAGGTCGTTATAGGAAAGGCGACCGTAAAGCTGCCGTTTTTAGAGCGCTGCGACGTGCTGGAGCTGGCGCTGATGTCCGTTGACGTAAAGACGGCGCAGGCTGTTCCTACCGCGGACTATATCAACATCTCCGTTGACGCGGTAGTAAACGTAAAGATATCCCCCGACCCCGACACGATCCAGCGGGCGCAGCAGAACTTCCTCAATCGCAACGTGCAGTACATAACCGGCGTTGCACGAGAGGTGCTGGAAGGTAATATGCGTGAGATCGTTGGTCAGATGCGTCTGGAGGAGATGGTCTCCAACCGTCAGGCTTTCGCGGACAAGGTAAAGCAGAACGCTGACCCCGACCTTCGTGCAATGGGTCTGGAGATCGTTTCGTTCAATGTGCAGAACTTCGTTGACGACAACGGTATAATCAACGACATGGGTATCGACAACACCATGCAGATAAAGAAGAAGGCGGCTATTTCCAAGGCGGAGGCAGAGCGCGACATCAAGATCGCCCAGGCGGAAGCAAACCGAAAGGCTAACGACGCAAAGGTGGATTCTGAAACCGCTATCGCAGAGCGTGAGAACGAGCTTGCCATCAAGCAGGCAGAGCTGAAACGCGTGGCTGATATCAAGCGCGCGGAGGCGGACGCTGCCTACACTATCCAGCAGGAGGAGCAGCGCAAGACCATCGAGATAACCACTGCGAATGCGAACCTCGCAAAGCAGGAAAAGGAAGTCGAGATAAAGGCGAAGGAAGCCGAGATAAAGGAACGCGCCCTCGAAGCGGAGGTAAAGAAGACCGCAGAAGCCCAGAAGTATGCGGCACAGCAGAAGGCAGACGCGGAACTGTACTCTGTTCAGCGTAACGCGGAAGCGAAAAAGTACGAGGATATTCAGAATGCGGAAGCAGAGCTGGAGATAAAGAAGAACGAAGCGGCGGCTATACTTGTCACCGCCCAGAACGAAGCGGCGGCAGAAAAGGCTCGCGCAGAAGCCGCAAGATATGCGGCGGAGCAGGAGGCAGAGGGTATCCGGGCAAAGGGTATCGCCGAGGCGGAAGCTGTACGGGCTAAGGCGCTTGCGGAGGCAGAGGGTCTTGACAAGAAGGCGGAAGCAATGCGCAAGATGGAAGAAGCCGCAGTACTTCAGATGTACTTCGAGAAGATGCCGGAGGTGGCTCAGGCGATCGCAAAGCCGCTGGAGAACGTGGAGAAGATCACGATGTACGGCGACGGCAATACCGCAAAGCTGGTAAAGGATATCACCGAAGCGACAACGCAGGCGTCTTCCGGGCTACTTGACGGGCTGGGGGTTGACCTCAAATCGTTGGTGGGCAGCTTCGTCACCGGTAAGGCAGTCGCAGCGGGGATAAACTCCGAAACACCCGCCCCGGAAGCTCCCAAGCCCAGTGAAGATCTGGTAAAGCAGTAATTTTATAAGCTAAAGGGCTGCGTGTTTTGCGATAACGCAGCCTTTTTGCTGACTGAATACAGCATTATCAGAAAAAATTCTAATTGCTACTTGAAAAATTCATAAATATATGTTATACTGATAATAAGCGCAGGGCTACCCTGCAATCCTACATGAAAGAGGTGTTCATTTTGAAGCACATCACAACCATCAACAAGGCTAACCTGAAGGCTTCCGCGCTGAAGGGCGGCTGCGGCAAGTGCCAGAGCTCCTGCCAGTCTGCTTGCAAGACCTCCTGCACAGTTGCTAACCAGAAATGCGAGTCTGTAAAGTAATCGTCAGATTTTAACAGACAACACGGGCGGATTCGTTCCGCCCTGTTTTTATGAGAAGAATTATCACACATACAGAAAGGCGAGACCCAATGATACACAAGTTCAAACAGCTTGGCTACAATATAGTTCTGGACGTAAACAGCGGCGCGGTACATCTTCCGGACGACTGCGCTTTTGATATGCTGGATCTCCTTGACGCACCCATGTCCGGGGAAATGCCCGCCGACCTGCCCGAAAAGATGCCGGCTTACTCCGAGAGCGAGATCAGGGAGAGCTACGAGGAGCTTTATCAGCTCTACAAGGACGGCGCACTGTTCGCAGAGGACGATTACGAGAAGTACAGCGACACAATGGTGAAGTCACCGGTGAAGTCCATGTGCCTTAACGTGGCGCACGACTGCAACCTGCGCTGCGAGTACTGCTTCGCGCAGACCGGTGATTTCGGCGGCGAGCGCTGCATTATGACCCCGGAAACCGGCAGAAAGGCTATCGATTTCCTTATCGAGCGCTCCGCGAACCGCGAGCAGCTGGAACTGGACTTCTTCGGCGGCGAGCCGCTGATGGCGTGGGATACCGTTGTCCAGACGGTGCAGTACGCGCGTTCCATTGAAAAGCAGCACGGCAAGAATTTCCGCTTCACCATAACCACCAACGGTCTGCTTCTGGACGATGACAAGATAGACTTCATCAACCGCGAGATGAGCAACTGCGTGCTTTCCCTCGACGGCAGACGGGAAGTCACCGACCGTATCCGCAGGACGCTGAACGGCAAGAGCTGCTTCGACATCATCGTGCCGAAGTTCCAGAAGCTGGTTCAGAACCGCGGCGACAAGGATTACTATGTCCGCGCGACATTCACAAGATACAACCTCGACTTCGCTGACGATATCCTTGCAATGCGGGACATGGGCTTTGAGCAGCTTTCCGCAGAGCCGGTGGTGACTGACCTCAACGAGCCGTATTCTATCCGTCAGGAGGATCTCCCGAGGGTGTTCTCGGAGTACGACAGGCTGTGCGATATCATGGCGAACCGCACCGAGGATAAGTTCAACTTCTTCCACTTCATGGTTGACCTGAACGCTGGTCCCTGCGCGATAAAGCGCCTTCGCGGCTGCGGCTGCGGCAATGATTATGTTGCGGTAGAGCCTCATGGCGACATCTATCCCTGCCACCAGTTCGTGGGAATAGAGCAGTGGAAAATGGGCAACCTATACGATGGCACATTCAACGACGACATCAAGACTTACTTCTCAAAGGTACATGTTTACAGCAAGGAAGGCTGCCGTGACTGCTGGGCTAAGTTCTTCTGCTCCGGCGGCTGCAACGCTAACAGCTTCCTCTATGAGGGCGACGTGAAGAAGCCCTACAAGCTCGCCTGCGAAATGCAGCGCAAGCGCCTTGAATGCGCTATCGCACTTGCCGCGGACAGAGCGGTAAAGGGCGAGGACGCACCGGTGTTCAGGGAAGCCCCGGCAAGCATGGGTTAAGAACCTGTCCACATAGGATATGTGTGCGGATTTTCGAGCATAATTTTGTTGCAGACAAGGCAAAAATGCGCAGGCGGGCTGGTGCCCGTCAAGCATTTTTAACGCAGTCTGCGGCAAAATTTGCCGAAAAGACGTACGTATACGCCTATGTGGACAGGTTCTAAGCAGGATGTGACTTTTTGTTCAGCCGTATTTAATTATTTGTTCAAATTTGTTTCACCAAAAATACACAATGGGCTGTTATAATTTAATCACAACAAAGAAAGAAACGGCTTTAAGCCGAATGAAGCTTCTGGTTTGAAAGGAAGTATGAACTATGTATGATTATAATAGTAACGGCATGAACAACGGTCAGAACGATACACAGTATCAGGGCAGCTTCACCACAGAGCCGCAGCCCCCGAAGAAGCCCAGAACCCACAAGACCGCAAAGGTAATAGCGCTTGTGGCGGCGGTAACTGTGCTGTGCGGCGGCGCCGGCTTCGGCGGAGCGTTCATCGCGAACCAGGCGGGCAACATGCTGATACAGGGCGTATATGACAAGGCAGATAACAGCAGCACTGCCGGCTCGAAGCCCGATACGGGATCTGCCCCGGCTGAAACCGGCAGGACAGAGGTGCTGGACGCGCTTCAGTCAAACACCTCTGTACAGAGCAACATCACTGAAGGCAAGACAGAGTACAACAGCGACGGAAGCTATGCCTACACAAGAGATCTGGTTTCTGATGTCAAGGATTCTATCGTCTACATTGAGCAGTATGTAAGCTACTATGGCAAGGAAACGCTAGCAGGCGCGGGAAGCGGTATCGTTATTTCCCAGGACGGATACATCATCACTAATGCGCACGTTGTTGAGAACAGCAACTACAACGTTACCGGGTTCAAGGTCAAGGTGACTACCACTGATCCCACGGACGGAAGCAGTGTTTCCAACACCTTCGACGCAGTGCTCATCGGCTCGGATACTGATACAGACCTTGCGGTGCTGAAGATAGAGGCTGAAAACCTTACGGCGGCAAAGCTGGGAGACTCCGACAAACTCTGCCTCGGAGATGACGTGGTGGTCATCGGCAACCCGCTGGGACTTGAAACATCTGTTACAAAGGGTATCGTTTCCGGTCTGAACCGTCAGGTATATGACGATAACGTAGTTTCCGCTATCCAGACCGATACTGCTATCAACAGCGGTAACTCCGGCGGCGCAATGTTCAATATGTTCGGCGAGGTCGTCGGCGTAGTCAACATGAAGCTCATCAACAACAATGCGGAGAACCTTAGCTTCGCCATCACCATAAATGACGCAAAGCCCGTCATCAACGACCTTATCACCAAGGGTTATGTGACAGGACGTCCTATCCTTGGCATTACCTGCATTCAGGTGAGCGACTATCTCGGCGCTATACAGAATATGACTCCCGGTCTGCTGGTAACAAGCATTCAGGAGGGCATGGCTATCGCTGACAGCGACCTTGTGGTAGGCGATACCATCACCGCTATTGACGGCACTCAGGTTCGCACAGTGGACGAGGTTTCCAACATCATCAAGGACAAGAAGCCCGGCGACAAGGTAACTGCGACCGTTGTAAGAACCGATTCCCGCGGACGCAATACTCAGGTCGATATTGAGATCGTGCTTTCAGAGTACAGCGGAAGCTGATGTATTATCTGTATTGGGCAGGCGCTAAGCCTGCCCTGTTTTGTTATCCTGCACACAAAAGCACAGAAAGTCGTGACTTTTTACCACATTTCTGGTATAATGTAGTTACAGCAGAAAGGACGGGATCGCATGAACGATTGGGCGCAGGGCATTCAAAACGCTGTCCGGTACATAGAGGACAACATCACCGAGCCACTGGAGATATCGGATATTGCCGCAAAAGCGTATGTTTCGGCGTTCCATTTCCAGAGGATATTCAGCGTTCTGTGCGGAATGACCGTGGGAGAGTATATTCGCAGCCGGCGGCTTTCCCTTGCGGCGCAGGAGCTTTCCTGCTCCGATGTCCGGGTCATTGACGCGGCGCTGAAGTACGGCTATGACAGCCCGGACAGCTTCACCCGTGCGTTCACAAGGTTTCATGGGATAACCCCCTCTGCTGCGAAGGAGCGCGGTGCGGCTCTCAAAAGCTTTGCGCCGCTGAGAATAAAGCTGACATTGGAGGGCGGAAGTATGATGGAGTACAAAATAGTAGAAAAGGCGCAGTTTACGGTCATGGGCATATCGAGGAAATTCAACAGCGAGACCTCGTATCAGGAGATACCCAAGTTCTGGGAGGAGCATTTCGCGAACGGCGGCGGGGAAAAGGTCAAGGGAATGTACGGCGTGTGCATTGACTCAAAGGAGAACGGCTCCAACGGAATGGAGTTCGACTACCTTATCGCGGACAACTACGACCCTTGCCTGGAGCTGCCGGAGGACTGCGTTACCCGGGTGATCCCCGCAGGAACATGGGCGGTTTTCCCCTGCCGAGGGAAGCTCGCTGAATCGCTCCAGAGCGTCAATACCAAGATATGGAACGAGTGGCTCCCCAACTGTAAGGACTACAAGCTGGCGGGGAACTACAACATCGAAATGTACACCGAACCCTCCGGCGACCCGGATAATTACTACTGCGAGATATGGGTTCCGGTGGAAAAGGTGTAGACATAAGGTAAATTAGGTGATTAAGCTGGTTGAAAAATAGCATAACAAAGCCGTTCCGGTCGCTGAACCGGGGCGGTTTGTTGTTTTGTACAGGGAATTATAATAGACGATACAACGAAAGCGTTGATTATCGTCATGGCGGTAACTTGACGAAATAGATAATTTGTCTAAATTACTCAAAGAATGGGGAGTAATATTGTTTTATTTCACAGTTATGCTGTTTAAATCTTGAAATTTCGGTGAAAAAATAGTATAATGGTAGACGGTGAATAATGTACTAAACCGGTGCAGTGCGCCGTACAAACAGAAAGGGGTCAACAAAGAATGAAATCTCCGTTTACAAAGGAAGAGCTGACCAGACAGCTCGAAGGAATTCTGGAATTCGATTTCAGAACCGATTCCAAGAATGCGACCATCACACAGGTATATCGTGCTCTTTCGTCCGTTGTGGTAAACCACCTCAAGGAAAAGCGTCACAACTTCATGCGCGAGTGCAACTCCCAGGGCAGAAAGCAGGTTTACTACCTCTCCATGGAGTTCCTGATGGGTCGTTCTCTCAAGACCAGCCTGTACAACCTTGGTATGCAGGACGTTGCTGAGGACGCTCTCAAGGATATGGGCATCAAGATAGACAGCGTTTACGACGAGGAGCCGGACGCAGGTCTGGGCAACGGCGGTCTGGGCAGACTTGCTGCCTGCTACATGGACGGTCTTGCTACATGCGATTACCCTGCAACAGGTTATTCTATCCGCTATGAGTATGGTATCTTCAAGCAGAAGATCGTTGACGGCTGGCAGACCGAGCTTCCGGACAACTGGCTTCCCGGCGGCGGCGCTTGGCTGGTTCCCGTTCCCGACCAGGCTATCGAGGTACACTTCGACGGTCAGATAAACGAGTACTGGGACAACAATTACCACCACCTTGAGCATGTGAACTACACCACTGTAAACGCAGTTCCCTATGATATGTACGTTTCCGGCTACGACAGCAAGGGCGTTTCCAAGCTCCGTCTGTGGAGCGCTGAAAACATGTCCTTCGATATGAGCAGCTTCAACACCGGCGACTACGCAAAGGCTATGGGCGCAAACAACATCGCTCATGCTATCTCCAAGGTCCTTTACCCCAACGATAACCACCTCGAGGGCAAGGCGCTCCGTCTGCGCCAGCAGTACTTCATGTGCGCAGCTTCCATCGGCGATATCGTAATGCGCCACATGAATGTTTACGGCACGCTTGAGAACTTCCACGAGAAGAACGCTATCCACATCAACGACACTCACCCCACACTCGCTATCCCCGAGCTGATGAGAGTGCTGCTTGACGACTGCGGTTACGGCTGGGATCAGGCTTGGCACATTGTTACCAACACTTTCGCTTACACCAACCACACCGTTATGGCTGAGGCGCTGGAGAAGTGGGATTGCAGCCTTGTCCAGAAGATCCTGCCGAGAGTATTCTCCATCATCTGCGAGATCAACCGCCGCTACTGCGAAGAGCTGTTCAGCAGAACACAGAACAGCGAAAAGGTCACCAAGATGTCCATTATTCAGGACAACAAGGTGCACATGGCAAACCTGTGCGTTGCCGCTTCCCACAGCGTAAACGGCGTTTCCAAGCTGCACAGCCAGATAATCAAGGACGATGTGTTCAATCTTCAGGCGCTCGACAGACCCTCACAGTTCAAGAACGTTACAAACGGTATCGCTTACAGAAGATGGCTGCTTCAGAGCAACAAAGGTCTTACCGACCTGCTTTCCGAGTGCATCGGAGAGGGCTTCAAGAAGGACGCTTCCGAGCTTATCAAGTTCCAGGTGTTCGCTAACGACAGCAGTGTTCTCGAAAAGCTGGGCAAGATCAAGAAGGACAACAAGCAGCGCTTTGCAGAGTATGTTGAAAAGACCACCGGCACTAAGCTGAACCTCGACTCCATCTTCGATGTCCAGGTAAAGCGTCTGCACGAATACAAGCGTCAGCAGCTCAACGCAATGAACATCATTGCCGACTATAACTACCTGCTCCAGAACCCCGACGCTGACTTCGTTCCCAAGACCTATATCTTCGCCTCCAAGGCTGCTCCGGGCTACTACATCGCTAAGCAGATCATCAAGATGATCTGGTGCATCGGCGAGGAGATCAAGCAGAACCCGAAGCTCAGAGAGAAGCTTCAGGTAGTATTCCTTGAGGATTACCGCGTAACTCTGTCCGAGATGCTCATGCCTGCGGCAGAGGTGTCCGAGCAGATCTCACTTGCGGGAACCGAGGCTTCCGGTACTGGTAACATGAAGCTGATGCTGAACGGTGCGCTCACTCTGGGTACCTATGACGGCGCGAACGTTGAGATACATGAGGCTGTCGGCACTGACAACATCTTCATCTTTGGTATGAGAACCCCCGAGGTCAACAACCTCCGCATGAAGGGTTATCACCCCGAGGATTACATCAACGGCAACAGCATTATCCGCGATGTTATCCAGCGTATGTACAACGGTATCAACGGCGCTACATTCGACGAGGTCGCAAACTCCATCAGAACCAAGGACTTCTACATGGCTCTGGCGGACTTCGACAGCTACCGCGGAACTCAGAAGTACATCAGCGAGGTCTACAAGAACCAGCTTGATTGGAACAAGAAGTCGCTGTACAACATCGCCGGTGCCGGCAGATTCTCTGCTGACCGTGCGGTAACAGACTACGCAAGAGATATCTGGAATCTGAAGTAATTCTGAATTATTTAGCGCCGCCCTTGAAAATACGGGGGCGGCGCGGATTTAATTCGGAATTAGGAATGCGGAATTATGGTGCCGCCTTCGGCGGTTATTTCAATTCTATCTTCTTGATTTGTGATATATGTCACAGGCGCTTAATTATATTGCACTATTCAGACTGCATCAATATAAATCCGTCCGGCGCAGCCGGACACATTAATTCCGCATTCTGAATTCCGCATTCTGAATTTTTACTTTATTGTTTCATTTCCTTTACAAATCAACAGATTAAAAGAAAGGTACAACTATGGGTCTACCGATTTTTGACTGCTTCGACAACAATTATAAGCACCCGTTTGGTGCGCTTCGCAAGGGGCAGCCGAGTATATTCAATCTGCGTTTCCCGAAGTACATGGCGGTGACCGACCTCACGCTGGTCATGTTCCGACCGGGGTACAAGGAGCGCTTTATCGGGCTGACACTGGAGGACGAGAGCGGAAGCGACAACATCTATTCCTGCTGCTTCACCCCGAACAACGTTGGTCTGCACCATTACTATTTCACCTGCATTCTGGACGGGCGCAGGAGATACATCAAGCGGCACGGAGCTTCCGAGGGCGTGTTTGAAGGGGAGGACCTGTTCCAGCTCACCGTTTTCGACGAGGATCTACATACGCCGCTGTTTATCCGTGGCGGTATCATGTACCAGATATTTCCCGACCGCTTTTGTAAGAGTGGAAAGCCCCACGAGAACGTACCCCAGGACAGAATAATCCGGGACGACTGGTATGCCACCCCTTACTACAAGCCGGACGAGAAAGGGATAGTGCGCAACAACGACTATTTCGGCGGCGATCTCCAGGGTATCATTGAGAAGCTGCCTTACTTAAAGAGCCTCGGCGTTACCGTGCTGTACCTCAACCCGATATTTGAAGCCCACGAGAACCACCGCTACAACACCGCGAACTACGAGAAGATAGACCCCATGCTCGGCACCGAGGAGGACTTCAGGGAGCTGTGCGAAAAGGCTAAGGAAATGGGTATCAGCGTGATACTGGACGGCGTTTTCTCCCACACCGGCGCGGATTCCATCTACTTCAACAAGTTCGGGCGGTACGGGGAGCACACCGGCGCTTATCGGGACAGAAACAGCCCCTATTTCCCCTGGTACAGCTTCACCGGTTATCCCGACACTTACGAGAGCTGGTGGGGTATCACCACGCTTCCTAACGTCAACGAGAACAACGAGCAGTACACCAACTACATCTGCGGCAAGGACGGTATTCTTCAGAAGTGGATAAATCTTGGTGCGCAGGGCTGGCGGCTTGACGTTGCCGATGAACTGCCGGACGAATTCCTTGACAACATCAACAAGGCGGTCAAGGAGATGGGGTCGGACAAGATAGTATACGGCGAGGTGTGGGAGGACGCTTCCAACAAGGAAAGCTACGGCGTGCGCCGGCGGTATCTTATCGGCGGTCAGCTGGACAGCGTCATGAACTATCCGTTCAAGGAGGCTATCCTGAACTACGTCAAGTACGCGGACGCGAAGGTGTTCACCGACAGCATTCTGACGATACTCGACCATTACCCCAAGCCCGCTATCGACATGCTGATGAACTTTTTGTCTACCCACGATACCGAGCGTGCGCTCACTCGGCTTGCGGGTGATGATATCGGCTGGAACGGCAAGGACTGGCAGGCGGAGCGCTACCTCACCGGGGAGCAGTATATGTACGGTATCTCGCTGATGAAGTGCGCGATGGTATTGCAGTTCTTCCTGCCGGGCGTACCATCGGTGTATTACGGCGACGAAGCTGGTATGGAGGGCTACCGCGACCCTTTCAACCGCAGGTGCTACCCGTGGGGTCAGGAGAACCTCGACCTTATCGAGTTCACGAAGCAGCTTTCCCGGATACGCAAGGGAACTCACGCATTCGAGCAGGGACTCCTGATGTTCATTGAGGTGGATGACAATGTGTGCGTATTTGCGCGGTACGACAAGATAACCCGCGAGGCGGCGATAATCTACCTCAACAAAAGCACCAGAGGGCGCACTTTTGACATCGTAAACGACAAGACGGATATGTTCTACGACTTTGTGCCGGCATTCGACAGATACGGCAAGGGCATAAAGGACGGTAAGATACACGTTTCGCCGTTCGATTACGGCGTGGTCTACTGCAAGGTTTGACAAAGCCATGAAAAAGGTTATTGTTATCGGCTGCCCCGGGGCGGGGAAAAGCACCTTTGCCAGAAGACTGCGCGACGTCACCGGGCTTCCGCTGTACTACCTCGATATGATATGGCACAATCCGGACGGCACCACCATTCCGAAAGAGGAATTTGACGATCAGCTGCGGGAACTGATCACCGGGGACAGCTGGATAATTGACGGCAACTACCAGCGCACCCTTGAGGAGCGGCTGGAATGCTGCGATACCGTGTTCCTGCTGGATCTTCCGCTGGAGATATGTATTGCCGGGGCGCAGTCCCGCATAGGCACAAAGCGGGAGGACCTGCCGTGGACTGAAACGGAGTTCGACCCGGAATTCCGGCAGTGGATCGAGGATTTTCCGGAGAAAAAGCTGCCGGAGATCTGCCGGCTGCTGGAGAAATACCGGGATAGCAGGGATATCATCATATTCCACACGCGGCAGGAGATCGAATGCTGGTTTCGGGAGCAGAACTAAGAACCTGTCCACATAGGATATGTGTGTGGATTTTCGAGCATATTTTTGTTGCAGACAAGGCAAAAATGCGCAGGCGGGCTGTTCTGTCGTAAGTTATGCGCAAAAGAGAACATCTCACTAATAGAACATGTGACATTTTTCGCATAACTTACCCCTCTGGCACTTCGTGCCACCTCCCCCACAGGGGGAGACACGCCCGTCAAGCATTTTTAACGAAGTCTGCGGCAAAATTTGCCGAAAAGACGTACGTTTACGCCTATGTGGACAGGTTCTAAATAAAAGGGGCGGGATTTTTCTCCCGCCCTTTTAATTATCTGTTTCTGAACCGATCCACCATGTCCTGCAATGTCCGCGACTGGCTGTTCAGTTCCTCGCTGGAAGCTGCGCTTTCTTCGGCGGTGACTGCTGTGGTGTGGACTATGCTCTCAATATCGGATATCTTTTCGGATACCGTCTTTACGTCCGCTGCCTGAATTTCGGAGGCTTCGGATATCTTCACCACAAGGCTGTTTACGGTGCTGACGCCCTGGGATACGGATTCCAGCGCCGCGCCGGTTTCCTGCGCCAGCTTTGCGCCGCTTTCTACAGCTTCGCTGGTGCCGGTGATAAGCTCGGTGGTGTTTTGTACTGCCTTGGTGCACTTGGACGCGAGGTTTCTGACTTCGCCTGCGACAACCGCAAAGCCCTTTCCGGCTTCTCCTGCGCGGGCGGCTTCCACTGCGGCGTTGAGTGCGAGAATGTTCGTCTGGAATGCGATATCGTCGATGGTCTGGACTATGTTCACTATCTCCTGTGACTTCTTGTTGATGTTGTCCATGGACTCCATCAGCTCGGTCATGCGGCGGTTACATTCGATAACATTGCCTGAGTTGGCGTTGGACTGCTTCTGTGCGGCTTCGGCTGAAGCTGCGTTTTCATTGATCTGTGAAACCAGCTTCCCGATAAGCGCGGTCAGCTCCTCAATGGTGCGGGACTGCTCGTTTACGCCCGCCGCAAGGGAATTGGAGCTTTCCGCCACCTTTTCAGCACCGGTGGAAACCTGTGAGGACGCGGTGTCGATACCGCCGATTATGGCGCTTAGTTTGTCGGAGATGTGGCTGATGGAGGTCTTTATCTCCGCAAAATCGCCGACATATTCGCCGTTGAACTGGATATCGAAGTTGCCGTGGGACAGCTTGCTCAGATTGGTGTTGATATCGGTGATATAGCCTGTCCAGACCTTGTTCGTGTCGGAAATGCTGGTGCAAAGGTCGCCTATACTGTCGTCAGCGAAGTAGGTGGGGGTGTAGTCGAGCTTGCCGTTCTTCATGTCTGCGGTCGCAGTCTTGAGTTCCTCGATAGGCTTCATGAGCTTCTTTATCAGGACGGTGCTGACCAGTGTGCAGACCACGATATCAATGATAAAGATAACTACCATGGATATCATCAGCGGTACTATCTGCTGGTAGTATTCTGTCCAGTCTACCGCGTAGATGTAGTGCCAGCCGGTGGAGGATATATCAGACATTACGAAATATCTGCTTGTTCCGTCGTAGTCGCTGGTTCTCAGTACGGAGGAGTCGTCTGATTCCAGCCGGGTCAGCAGCCCGGAGTATTCCGGGATATCCCGCAGGCTGGTCACCTTTGCATTGCCGTCGTCACCGATGGATATGCGGTAGTCGTCGGAGCGGTGAACGATGACGTTAAGGTCGCTGTCCGCGAGGATCGCGTAGGCGTTATTGAAGATGTTGATACTCTCGGTGAGCTCGGCGAGGTAATCGGCGTAGATGTCTGCGCCTATCACGAAATCCAGCTGACCGCCTTTATAGTACGCCTGTGAAATGGTCATACAGAGTTTTGAGGTGTTGTTGTCGATATACGGCGAGGTGCAGGTGAGCGCGCCGTTTGCGGCGAGTGTTGCCTTGTACCAGTCGCGGGCGGTCACATCGAAGTCCTCCGGCAGCTGGAAGCCGCTGGCGAAGGTGGTTTTGCCGTCTGGTCTTACTATGTAGTAGTCTATGACGTACTCGGTCACCTTGGACGCGAGAAATGCTTCAAGCTCGCTTTCGGAGAGTGTGTTCAGGGAATCGTTGTACAGAATGGAGTCGCCGAAGTAGTTTATGGTGCTCTGCTGCTGTATTATCCACTTGTCGAACTCCTGCGCCTTTGAGGAAAGGGTCGCGGATATCTCGCGGTTTATGCGGTTGTCGAGGGTGTTCTTGATGACGAAGTAGGACGACGCGGCAATAAGAAGTATCGCCGCGGTGACGATACATGTCGTGCTAAGTATCAGTTTTTTCTGAAATGGCATTATCTTTGCTGGCATGTTTGACCTCCTGAGATTCATTATTCGCTGCCCTTGTTCAGAAACCAAGCGGCACAGTTTGTATAGAACCACCTATATTATATAACAAATGTTGAGAAAATTCAATATTTTTCTTTGAAATATTGAATTTATACTAATAACCGTTTGAACGAAGGAAAAGATTTGCAGAAAGACAGTGCCGATATCTAGGGCAACACCGCACAATTACCGGCTAACGCATGTTGTCCACAGTTGGGCGGCATCCTGCCGCCCTTTTGGGACAACTGCGCAAACGTCCTGTTTGCGCCTTTGCCGCACGCTTGCTTGCATCTTTTCCGTCATATAGCACAAATTTCGCTTGACGGGCGTGGTCTCCCCCAGCGGGGGAGGTGGCACGCTAGTGCCAGAGGGGTTGACCGACAGACCAGCCCACCTGCGTCGTTTTAGTACAATCTGACGAAAAATCGAGTTGTGTCAATCAGCGAAGCGCAATATTGACACAACTAGCGGCATGCAATCGCACGACAATAATTATGCGGTGTTGCCCTAGGAAAAGAAACGCAGGCGTACTGTATGTACGCATTATCCGCTGCGCGGAAAACGCTCAAGTTTCTTTGACGACGATAGCGGTGCTGGATTTCTGTAAAGATTTCCTGAGTTTAAATGGTTATTAGTATTATATATGCAATAAACTTTGCTGTTGGTTGTCGAAAAACGCCCCCGAAGCCGAAGCCCCGGGGGTGAGGTTATTCGTTTTTGCCGGAGCTGTCCGCGAGACCTTCTCCTATGATATACGCTATCACGCTCGCGCCGGACATTATGCAGCCGGACACGGTTTCAGCAACCTCACTGTCGCCGCCGAAGGCTACGATAAGCCCGGCGACAAATCCGGCAAGAGCTATCCACAGCTTCCGGGAAGTCAGCTTGCGTTTCCAGTCAATTTTCATGGTGCTTGTCCTCCTGTTCCAAATCCTCAATGCGGTGGTTGATGACCTTTATCTGCTCCTCCA
>JBJFGA010000094.1:0-17976 GCA_051892275.1 Oscillospiraceae bacterium
GCGCGAGGTCAAGTATAGTGCTGATTTTTGTTTTATCCATAAGATACCTCCGTCAGTCCTTCAGGCTCTCGATGTACTTCACCGCTTCGCCGACGGTGCGTATATCCACTATCTCGGTTTCGTTCACGGTAACGCCGAACTCGTCCTCAAGGTCGCCCAGCACGCACATGATGTCGTAAGAGCTAAGTCCGAGGTCGTCCGTCAGGCTGGAAGCCTCGGTTATGTCCTCGGGAGCGATATCAACGTAGTTGCAGATTATCTCCTTCATTTTCTCAAGCATAGTCGTTCTCCTTATATCAGTTCAAGTATTTCGCCGATGGTTCTCTTTTCGTCCTCTATTCCGCGGAAAAGCACACGGCAGAGGTAGTAATAGAAGAACTCCATCTCCTGCTTTGTAACTGCGTCAACGCGGTACTCGAAGTTGAAGTTCAGACCGTTGTCCTCGGGACGGTGCATTACGGTCAGGTAAAGGGGCTGCGCCGCAACGCCGTTGGTGTACCAGAAGGACTTGTAGGAAACGTCCGGCATGTCGCCGGAATACTTTTTCAGCGTAAGCGGCTGGTAGGTCAGGCTTATGCTCTCATAGCTTGCGCCGGGCTGTATCTTCCAGTACTCGCCGCGCTTGCGGGTAAGCTCTATCGGGTCGTAATTTGCATGGCGGAACACCTTGTTCTGCTCCGCTTCTATCATCTTTATGCCGTCAAGGAAAGTCATTTCCGGCTCCATGATGGTGCGCAGCGGGAAGAAGTGTATCCTCGTGCCGCCGCTGTTCTTCTCGGAGAGCGTGCCGCGCCGTGAAACGTTGCACTTCACCGAAACGTCCTTCTCGTCGTCGTTGAACTTGGACAGCACTGTCCGCATTCCCATCATCAGCAGGCTGGACATGGTAACGTGGTTCAGCTCGCAGAACTTCATCAGTCTTACAGAAGCGTACTCGTCGAGGTGGAACACCGAGATAGCCGCCTCCGGGCTTCTTGATACAACTCTTGCCCAGCGCTGGTCGGGGTTGCCGTTCTCGCGGCGCTGTGTGATAAGTCTGCCCTGACCCGCAAAGTCGGTATACATAGGCTCGCTGCGGCTTATCTCCTCCAGCCAGAACTTCTCGTCACGCTTCTTCGCGTCGGAGTCGTTCTCGTAGGCGAGGTCCTTTTCAAGCTGCGGTATGTAGGGCGCCATCGGCTTCGGCATGGGAGTGCCGTAAACCAGCGCGCAGTATATCTCTATGACCGTTCTGCTGAACCCGATTATTGAGCTGGAGTCCATCGTCATGTGGTCTATCTTGGAGTAAAGACCGTTATACCCGCCGGGCATCTTCACCATTTCGATAACGTTCATCGGGGAGTTGCAGCGCTGGAAGGGTATCGCGGTCCTGCGGCTAAGTTCGTTGTAAACTGCCTCCTCTGTCCAGCTGCTGAAATCGTTCAGCGGGATATCACGCTCCTCAAAGGGCGCAATGTACTGATACATACTGCCGTCCTCGTCCTCCACAAAGCGCAGGCGCATTGTTTCAAACATCTGATAAGCCTTGTAAATAGCCTCTTTCAGCTTGCCGAAATCAAGCTCCGCCTTAACATAAACGCCGGTGCCGATACAAAGTACCTGAGGCGGTGAAAACCTGATGGTGTAAAAATGAAGCCGCTGCGCCGCCGTGAGGGGATAGCATTTCATAACCGCGCCGTTGATGTTGAATTCTTTCATAGGCTCTCCTTTCAATTAACGTGCTTTTCCAGGAAGCTGCGTATTCTGTCCTCGTAAACCGGGGGGTCTTCATAATAAGAAGCCGCATGTGCTGCGTTCTCCACCAGCATGAGTTCCTTTTCAGAAACGCAGGCGTCGTAATTCTGCTGCGACATATAGGTCGGCACAAAGGTGTCCTGCTTTCCGTGAATGAACAGCGTGGGGAGCTTTGTGGATTTCATCGCTTCAAGCGTGGAATAATCCCGGAAACCGTACCCTGCCTTTCTGCGGCAGAGGCTCTCGCTGATGTTCATTATCGGGAACGGCGGCAGGTGGTAATCCCGCTTCAGGATATGCGCGAATACGTCATACGGGGTAGTGAACGCGCAGTCTGCGACCACCGCCTTCACGGACGGCGAAAGGTCACTGAAGCCGGAGGTCATCAGCACGATAGACCCGCCCATCGAAACGCCGTAAAGCACTATCTTCTTACTGCCGCCGAAGCGATTGTCAACGTAGTTTATCCAGCTCTTGCAGTCGAACCGGTCGAGAATACCGAAGCCAATGTATCTGCCCTCGCTGTTGCCATGGGCGCGGTGGTCAACGATAAGACAGTCGTACCCCAGCCGGTGGAAGAACACCGAAATCGAGGTGCTGTCCCTCATGCCGCAGCCGGTGTAGCCGTGGTTGATTATCGCCAGCCTGTCGGACGGCTCGTCCGCCGGAAAGTACTCCGCGCAGAGCCTCAGACCATCGTGTGAAGTCATGATAACATGCTCCAGCGGCTGCTTTTCCAGCCACTCACGGTTGGGTACTATGAATTTCTTGTACTCCTCCCACCTGTCCATGTCTGCCATCTCGCTGATATCCACCCGCAGCTGGTCCTGCCGCGGTATAGTGCGGTTGAACAAAGTGAATGCCCCGGCGGTAAGTCCCGCCGCAGTGCCGACGACCGCTGTTCCTGCGACCGCGGCGCCTATTGCCAGACCTGTCATAGCTGCCTCCTTTTGTTCTGCAGACCGCAGCCTCCGCCCGGGTGCAGTGTTCTGCCCGGAAAGTCCGCAGAACTGCGCCGCAGGTCACAGCACCTGCTGCCCACGAATTTCCGACCTCCGGTCGAAATATGGGTATAACTCCCCCCAACAGAAGGGTTCAGGCACTGTGTTTTCGACTGTCGGTCGAAATATGTGTAAAAAAATACAGATTCGTTTTTACATTTTTATTATAACACTAATTCGACCGGCGGTCAACCATTTTAAAGAAAAATATTGCAGAGCGCCGGAAAATATGTTATAATACGATAAAAGAACCACCGGAAAAACAGGGAGAAATTATGAAAAAAGATAAATATCAGCTGATTCTTGACGCCGCAAGAGAGCTTATGTGCAGCAAAGCCCCCTCCACCGATATCACGGTGGACATGATAGCAAAGCAGGCGGGCATAGGAAAGGGCAGCATTTACTACTATTTCAGAAGCAAGGACGAGATAATTGACGCGGTCATAAACCAGTGCTACACCGCCGCGATAGCCGACTTCATCGACACCATCAGGACGCAGGAGAACACGCTGGAGAAGCTGCGGCTGCTGATGAGATCCATTCTCGGCTCGGAGATGAAGGACAAGAGCCGCAACGTTATCCGGGAACTGCACCTTCAAAACGACGTCATGACCAACTACAAGCTGATGATGACCTCTATCCGGGTCATCTCGCCGATAGTGTCCGAGCTTCTGACGGAGGGCAATGCGAAGGGCGAGCTTCACGCGGAATACCCGGACGAAAGCGCACAGATGATAATCGCCATGATGACCTTCCTGCTGGACAACTCATTCTTCCCTCAAAGCCCCGATAGCCGCGCCCGCAATCTCCGGCTGTACGGGAAGATACTTGACACCTGCTTACAGACCGAGCCAGGCAGCTTTGACTTCCTGCTAGACCCGATAGAGTAACACAAAAGGCTGCACAGCGTAAACTGCGCAGCCTCTTTTATTTTTCAGATCAGGCTCCTCACAGCACTCCAGGAACACCCTGCCAAGCACCGGGTCAAAGATTTCACCTGATATCTATGTTGTGAGCACGATCTGCTCAATCCTCTGAAAGCGCCTTCTTGCCGAACAACTCCGAGCCGTCCAACCGGGCAATACCGTAATCCACCGTCACGTTTCCGCCGGTGTACATCTTGTTGAAGCAATCGATTATACGTCTTGCAACAAGGTCGCCGTTGACTTCGTTTGCGTCCATCAGTATAACGATGATCTGCCTGCTGGAATAGCGCGTCGATACGTCGGAACGGCGCAGCGATATGTATATCGCCCTTTCCAACAGCTCCAGCGCAAGCTCGAACTGGTCGCTGTCCAGATCGTTTATCTCGTTCAGGGTGAACAGCACCGTCTGTACCTCGTGGCTGTTGCGCTCAACAAACCTGCGGATAAAGCTGTACACATGGTGGAAGCTGTCAAAATCCAGCAGAAAAGCGCCCCTGCCGCTGTCCGCACGGCTCATAAATTCGCGCAGGTAGCCAAGATCCACGGTCTTGCTGCCGCGGCTGGACTCCGCCTGCACCTTGTCGCTGTAAAAGTGGTAGGAGTTCTTGCCGTTCTGCTTGACATAGTACAGCGCCTTATCCGCGCAGTTGTACAGCTTGTTGAAATCCGAGCCGTCCTCGGGGGTCTGGGCTATACCTATCGAAACAGAGGAGTTGGTCTCAAACTTGCACTGCTCCAGCTTGTAGCAAAGGTCGGAAATTATGTCGGAAGCACGGTTTCCAAGCTCGCTCTTTGAAGTAACGCCCTTCACGAACACCACAAACTCGTCGCCGCCTATACGGCACAGCACGTCGCCCTCCTGAGAGTATGTGCGCAGCGTGTCCGCGAACATCTTCAGCGTCTGGTCTCCGGCAATATGACCGTAGTTGTCGTTTATCGCCTTGAAATTGTCCATGTCTATCATCATGAGAGCACCTTTTGCGCCGTCGGATATCAGTTCGTTCACCGTTTCCTCGGTGTGTGCGCGGTTCCATAGCCCGGTGAGCGCGTCCTGCCGCGACTTGGACTTCATGTCGGACACCTCGCGGGTCTTCTGCTCAAGCCGTTCGACAAGATTGCGGCGCAGTTCCTCCAGCTCCAGTGCCCTGCCTATACGGGACAGCATTACCTCCGGCACGAAAGGCTTCGCGATAAAATCCACCGCCCCCGCCTTGAAGCAGCGGGTCTCGGTCTCGCTGTCGCTGTCGGCGGTGAGGAATATCACCGGCAGGTTTCTGCAGCGCTCCATGCCGCGTATTTTTTCCATGACCTCAAAGCCGTCCATCTCCGGCATATTTATGTCCAGCAGCACAATGTCGCACTCGCCGCTTTCAAGGAAGGAGAGCGCCTGTGAGCCTCTCATGACAGCGGTGACCTTATAATCATTGCACAGAACCTTCCGCGCCGTTGTCAGATTGACCTTGTTGTCGTCAACGACAAGTATGTTTTTCATGATGACATCTCCAAAATTCTTTTGAACTTCTGCATTATGGGAACCTCTAAAAACCGGTTTGAAAAGGGAAAATGGGTAGAGGGCGATGAATGTGAGGAAAGCCGACGAAGTAAGGCTGTATGCCTTACGAGGAGGTTTGACGAAGCAGGCGGCGTGCTCTGCACATTTTCACTCAAACAAGGTTTTTAGAGGTGACCTTATATTATATTTCAGTCATTATCCCGCACGAACAATACCCCTACCGTGCCCATACCGCAGTTGCTGGAAATCGTTGCGGAAGCCTTTGTGACGAGCACCTCGTCAAAGCTGCACAGCTTCATCGCCTGCTCCTGCACCATTTCAATAAGCTTCACCGTACAGCCTGCGTGGGTTATGAACAGCCGTTTTCTGTTGATTTTATTGTCATGGTGAAGCTCGCCCTTTATGTAACTCATCACCGCTTTTTCATAGTTGCCCCGTTTAATGCCCTTCACCGTTATCCTGCCGTCCTTCATAACCAGCACCGGGTGAAGCTGCAACGTATTGCACAGATCTCTTACCCTACGGCTGACTCTCCCGTTGCGGTAAAGATTATCGGCGTTCATCGTGATGAAGCTGGTGGAAACGCACCTACGGTACTGCTCCGCTTCTTCGATTATCTCATCAGCGGTACGGCCGGCGTTGCGCATTTCCACCGCCTTTATGACGATGTGCCCTATCCCGGTGGACAGGTGCCCTGAATCCAGCACCCGCACCCGGCTGCCCTTTTCGCCCAAAAGCTCCAGCGACTTCTTCGCGTTGATGTACGACTGGCTTATCATGTGACTGATGGAAACATGCACTATCTGGTCGTATTTCTCCAGCTGCTCCAGAAAGAAATCCCTGTATTCCTCCGGTGCCGGGGCATTAGTCTCTGCCTTTTCGCCGCCGTTGTTCAGATACTCCAGTATATTGGCGGAGGTTATCTCGAAACCGTCCTTGAACCGTCCGGTCGCAGTCGTGATATAAAAATAGATTATGCTGACGTCATTGCATCTAAGATATTCCTCGGGAAGATCGCAAACGCAATCGGTGGTTATTCCGATACCCCTCATTCAGATGACCTCCGTTTTCTGTCACGAGCCAAAACACGCCCCCGGAACAGACAATTCTTTGTTAATTATATATTATTTAAGGTATTTTGTCAATAGAAATGAAAAAAGAACAACGTTTTTTTCAGACAGCCTGCAAAAAAAGAAAATCTGTGCCGAAGATGCAAAATAATACTGCTCCGGCATAGTTCTGCCCGCTGTAACCGCGCCAGAACCGGCGGTCTGTTTATGCCATGATGTCCAGGACGGACTGCTGCTGATCCTTCTGGGTGGTGAGAATGTAGCTCTGCGCCTGCATGATGAGCTTCTCTTTTGACGCCTTCGCAAGCTCCCCCGGGATATCCGCGTCGCGGATACCGGACTCGGCGGCTTCCAGGTTCTCGACGTAGTTCTGGTTGCGCTCGTAGGTATACTCCGAGCGGTTGTGTATCGCGCCGGACAGCGCCCGCCACTTCAGCAGATAGTTGTTCGCGTAGTCAAGGCGGCTTATGGCTTTGAGGGCGCGCTCTATCGTGGTGACTCCGGTGGTGTTTATGCGCATGAGATGGTCGTCAGCGCGGGTCTTGTTGTACCAGATGTAGCTGTCAGTGCGCCTGCCGGTGTGTATGCCTATCTCATCGTCATCATCGCGCTTGTCCGCTCCATAGAACAGGTCGTCCGCCGCGTTTCCGGTGAACCGTTCGATATGATAAGCGCCGTTTTCGGTAGTGTAGAACATCAGGCGTCCGTTGTTGTCAACAGTCCTTATAATACAGCCGAGTTTCTCGTACTGCCTGTTCAATTCATCGGAAACGCCCTTGCAGGTATACGCCCCGGCTGGTATCGTCACGGTAATGCTCTCCCCGTCCAGGTCGAGGGACAGCCTGTCGTTCACCCCTGCCTGAATATTAACGCCGTTGCTGAGGTCTGCCTTACCTATCACCCGCGAGGGCTGCGGCGACTGGGTCGCGTCATAGAATATCCTGTATGCGGAGCTGCCGCGCACGCCGTCGATCACCGCGTCTGAAACCTTGATAGTGCCGTTGTCAGGCAGGACGTAGCTCAGCACCAGCTTGTCAGACGGAGATATCGCGGTGTTCCCCGACTGGGTAATGCCGAGGGGATCCAGACCTATCGTTGCATGGAAATAATCCGCGGGCAGCGGGTCGCCGTTCACGTCGGTCATCGTGCTCAAAGCGCTTCGCCCCGCAGACTGAACAGCGCTGGCAAGCTGCTGCGGACCGTAGTGTCCGGCGGGTATCTTGCAATCCACCTTATAGCGGGTGCCCTTATAGGTCAGGTCGAAGATAAGTCCGTCGTTCAGACCGGTGTAAATTATCACGTTGTTACCGCTCTCTATCTCCTCGGCGGTCTCCGGCTGGAGGTCGTTTCTTCCGACTATATACGACACCGCAGAACCGGTAGTGGTACCGATTTTTTCAGTGTGTTTAGATACAGAATTATACCTCGCTTCCTGGAACACCCGGTCGAACAGCCGCCCGCTGAAATCGCTGATACCACGGCTGTCCGAGATGCCAACGCCGGTTATCGTGAGATGACCGCCGGAAACTCCCACCGCCAGCGAATTCGCCGGCAGCGTGTCGTCAATGCTGCTCTGGATAGCCGCAGCAAGCTGCGCCGCGGTGTAGCTCCCCGGGGGAACGGTGACATTAACCTCGGCGGTGGTGCCGTTTTCGGTGTAGGTGAACTTCATCTCGTTGAAGTAGTCCTCAATGTCTATCGTTGTTACGGTCTTCATTCCGATAAGCTGACAGGGGCGCGAATCACGGTTTATCTGCTGCGGCAGCGAACAGCTCTGCGCACGCTTGAAGTAGGGCGCGGTGTTGTCAGGATTGAGGCTTATCGTGGCAGATGTTCCCACCTCGTCGGTGGTTATTTTTAGCGTGTTCCCGCTCACCGAAACTGTGACGCCCGCGCCCGAAAGCCCGTTTTCCAGCGCCGACAGGAGCGCACTCTGCCCGGCAGAACCGGCGTACTCCCCCTCGGGGATAGTGAACTTGTAGTCCGTGCCGTTTATTTTGAGCGAAACGAAGTTGTTGAGATCGTTTATCTCCACCCCCTCCCCGGTGAACAGGGTGTTGAACTGTGTGTTCTGGATATACGCCGGGTACTTTATCTTGTTCTCCCCGGACGACACAGTACCTCCGGAGCTGCTGTTGGTGGTCTTGTACAGGTTTATCTTCGCGGTGCCGCCCAGGTTCGCAAGGGAATAGCCGCTGCCGCCGTTTACTGTGGTGAAGGTCAGACCCTTGTTCGAGCCGGAGCTGGAATAGCTTGCGGTTATCTTGCCGTTCAGCGCCGGGTCGGCAGCTATGGCGGAATTAACCGCATTGGTGAACGCCTGCGCGGTGCTGTAAGTACCCGCCGGAATGGTTATGGTGAGGTTTTCGGTGGTGTTCGCCCCGGGGTTCGCCGGGTCGGGGATGGTGTAGTCCATGGTGATGGTGTTGTTGGAGCTGTCCACCGTCAGCGGGAAATGGCTGTCTATGCCCTCGGCGCGGATAGTCGCGGGTATTTCCGCGTTGCCTGTCGCCGGGTCGTAATAGGGCGAGGACGCAACGTTGTTCACGTTCTTCCTCTGGTCAAGCCGACAGGTGGAGCTTGCGTCATACGAAATGCCGGACTCCCGCGCCGGACCGGTTATGACCAGCGACGAGCCGCTCACCGTGACCTTTGAAGCGGCGCTGCCGCCGTCCGCCGCGGCTATCTTCGCGTTCAGTTCCTCCGCTATCTCCGACAGGGAGCTGTACGTCTTGTGGGTGAGGGCGATGTCGTAGGTATGGCTTCCCGCCCTGAACTTGAAGCTGTCGTTGTTCGTGCCCACCGTCAGCGGAAGATGCGAGCCTGCGGCACTAAGCGTAAGGGTGGCGGGCTTGTACACACGGTTGTTGGCTTTGTCCACCTCCACCCCGGGCTGCGAGGCGAGGGAATTCTTAGTCGCCGTGCTGTTCAGGTCGCCGCTCGCATTGCTGAAATCCACCTTTTCGCCCTTCTGTACAGATGTGAACACAAGGTCGCTGCCACTGGCTGTGATGGTCGCAACTCCCGCCAGAGTCTCGTTCAGCTTATCCACCGCCTGTGCCGCGGTGCAGCCCTTGGGGATATCAACACTGTAAGCGGAAATATTGCCGCTGCGGTCGGACAGCTGGAAACTTATCGGCGTATCACGCATAGAAGTTCCCTCGACAGTGAATTGAGAAAGTACCCCCTTCAGCGTCATTGTGGCAGGGGTATGCCTTTCGCTGTCCCATGGTATGACTTCGCCCTCGGCGCCGGTATAGTCGGTTTTTCCCTGCACATAGCTGACCGCAGCGGAACTGTAAATAAGGTAGTTGCCGGTCTGCTGCGAAGTCACCGGGTTGGACACGCTGGTGTATGTGACTGCGGTCTCGGTCTTTCCGGCGGTGCTGGTGACATTGGGGCGGCTGGTGCCGGGCACTCCGCTGCCGTAGGACACAAGATCCTTCTCCGAGCCGGTGGAATGCGACGCATCGATGTTGTCCGTGTATACCGGACCGTAAATGAGCCGGCTGTAAGCGGCGCTGGTGTTCGCGGTTATCGAGGTGATGTCCGAGCCGGCAATTCCGTTCGCGCTAAGGGTGAGCGTAGAGCCGACATTGAAGTACAGTTTGCTGCTGAGGTCAGGGTAATTCGCCGCGAGCATGTCGTTGAGCGCGGTGTTGAGCTGCGCCTGGGTGTATGTCCCCGCCGGGATATCGAAAACGAGCGTTTCATTGCTGACGCCGCCGCCCTGCTCCACCCCGACGGTGAACGAAAGCTGATTATGCGCCGTTGGGATAATTATGCTGCTGCCAAGCTGCTTCCTCGCATTGAAGCACGCCGCGGTATAGGCGGAGGTGGAATTGTTCGGGCAGAGCACCTTCAGCGCTGCGCTGTCGAACAGGTCGCAGACCATGTATCCGCTGGGAACGTCCGAGGTATCCAGCTTTATTTTGCACTCCTTGCCGTACTGGAGCGTGGTGAACTGAAGCCCGCCGCCCGCGGTAAGCTCCACCTCTATCGGGCAGCCGAGCGCCTCCAGCTGCTCGGATATCCTGTCCACGAGCTGGCTTCCGTTGGCGTAGGTGCGCAGGTTCTCGCCGGGGTCGAGCAGATCGATGTGCAGCTTGCGGGTCTCCGGCGTGCCGTCGCTGTTGTACCAGCCTGCGTCCAGCACGAAATAGTCGTTCCTGCCGCGCTCTATCTCCACACCCGCCGTGACAGACTTCGTGCCGATCAGCGTTGCCTCGCTGTTCACAAGCGTGCTGTAACAGCAGATATCATATATCGGCGAATGAATAGGTTTCCGCCCGCCGTCTATCATCAGGAAGTTTCCGGTCAGACCGGTCATGGTTTTTTCGCTTTTCAGACCGATTATCTTCTTTCCATCATCATTGTCCTGCATAACCGCCTCGACCTTGCAGGGAAGCCCCGCCGCGTCCAGCTTTTCGTTTATCGCCTGAACCAGCGCCGGCCGCAGATACTCCCCTGGGTCGAGGGTGATGGAATAAATGGTATCGTCCTCGTTGCCGAGCCGGAATGCGATAACATCGTTCTTGCCGGATATTATTTCGAGGGGTGCGCTGGTGTCGTTGTAAAAGGTGGTAACTCCCAGCAGATAGCCGTCCGCAGAGCCTATCACCGTATCATAGAACAGCGACGAAGCGTTGCCGCTGATGTAGTCCAGTTTTCCGCCCTCGCACTGCATGGTGAGCTGTTTCAGGTCATTCACGCCGATTATAAGGGCGTCGTTGCTGCCGAAAAGCCCGGTGTCGATGACGTCCGCAAGCTCCTCGACGGTGTAATCCCCCCGGGGTATCTCAATGGTGTACTCCTTTTTCTCGCCGTTGATGGTGTAGCCCAGCACCAGAGTGTCGTTCGAGCCGTCAATGGTTATCGGCTCCTCGTGGACCACCGAGCCGTCGTCCCGCTCGTACTCCGGGTAATGCCGCTCGAACAGCGGTATGCCGTTGAATTCGGCGGTGTCGGTCATCTGCTCTATCTCGTCGATGAGCTGCTGATACTCTGCGTCAAGCGCACCGCGGTCTATCCGGTCGTCATAAATGCCGTTCGCCGCCTCGACAGCTATCTCCTTCATGCGATGGAGCATGTTGTTCATCTCCTGCGCCGCGCCGTCTACGGTGTCGATATAGCTGATACCGTCGTTGATATTGCGCATACCCTGCCGAAGCCCCCGGTCGATGGCACGGAGCTTTTCGGAGATAGCAAGACCCGCAGCGTCGTCCGCCGCAGAGTTTATACGATAACCGGAGCTTAGCCTGTGGGTCGCCTGCGCCAGCTTGGACTCCGTCCGCCGGCTGTTATTGGCGGTGCGCTGCATATCAATGGAAGAACTTTTCATATTGCTCACCCTCTGAAAAAAAAGAATATATTTATTCATTTTATATTATAAACTCTGACGATGAATTTGTCAATAGAAAAGTGTCACGGCATAACCTTAGTTTACAAGATATTCTACTCCTGCCACAATATTTTGTTGTGGCATTGCTAAGCAGCATGAAGTCACTTTCGCCTCCCTGCGCCACCTCTCGGGTGATCTTCTCAAGGTCACCTCTAAATATTTTTCGGACAACACCATTGACAAATCTGTGTATTTGGTCTATAATGTATATAGCATTGTTCATGAAATCATTAAAACGTGAAAGAGGGCTGACGATGGCTGAAGAAAAACACGACCATTCCGGGCACAGACAGCGTATGCTGAAAAGATATCTGGAGCACGGCATAGGCAGCTTTGACGACGAGGAGATACTTGAGATATTCCTGTTTTCCGCCTATTCCCGCAGAAACACCCGTGACATCAGTCATCAGCTGATAGAGCGCTTCGGCTCGCTGGAGGGAGTTCTCAACGCGGACTACAAGGAGCTTTTGCAGGAGAAAGACGTCGGGGTCACTGCGGCGGCGCTTATCAGCTTCATGAAAGACTTCGCCCGGCGGTACAACAAGGCGGACATTGTTGGCATGAAGCTCGCGACCTCGGACACGGTGCGGGACTTCTGCTTCACGCTGCTGAAGGACTGCGCGGTGGAGGAAGCTCACGCGCTTTTCCTCGACCAGGGTATGAACCTTATCGCCGAGGAAAGAATATCCCACGGGGGACCGTCCTCGGTGGACTTCGACCTGCGCACGATAGTCACCAAGGCTATCCAGACCCAGTGCTGCAACATAATCCTCGCCCACAGCCACCCGGGAGGAGTGCTGCTGCCCTCTGCGGCGGACGTTGCCGCGACAAGACGGGTGTCCAACGCACTCCAGAACATCGGTATCTACCTCGCCGACCACATCATCGTCAACGAGGAGGGCAGCTACTCCATGCGCACCGCGGGTATGCTGCCGGACATCTGGAGGTAGATTTTGAGCGGAGGTTATTCGATAGGTCAGCTGAGATGAGAGGGGAATAAATTCGGAATGCAGAATTCGGAATGCGGAATTGTAGGTTTTCGCTTCGCGAAATTTTAGATTGTCTGCAAGCGAAAAGTCAGCTGCGAAAATCATATCAGGTAATTTACTTTATCTTACAACATTTTCGGCAGAAACGATAAAAAACAACCGCGAAGCGGCACCATAATTCCGAATTCCGCATTCCGAATTCCGAATTAAAGATACCCCCTGCCCGATAAAAAGGAGAAATCATGGATAAATTTGAACTACACTCCCCCTACTCCCCCACCGGCGACCAGCCGGAAGCGATAAAGCAGCTTTCTGAGGGTATACTCCGGGGGGACAAGGAACAGACCCTGCTGGGCGTTACCGGCTCGGGCAAGACCTTTACTATGGCGAACATCATCGCCAACGTCAACCGCCCGACCCTCGTACTTGCGCACAACAAGACCCTCGCGGCGCAGCTCTGCTCGGAGTTCCGGGAGTTCTTCCCGAATAACGCTGTGGAGTACTTCGTGTCATATTACGACTACTACCAGCCGGAGGCATACATTCCCTCCACCGACGCCTACATTGAAAAAGACAGCGCCATCAACGACGAGATAGACCGACTGCGGCACTCGGCGACAATGGCGCTTGCCGAGCGGCGGGACGTCATAATCGTTGCTTCGGTGTCCTGCATTTACTCGCTGGGCAGCCCGGAGGATTACCGCAGCAACACGCTGTCCCTGCGGCAGGGGCAGGAGATAAGCCGCGAGGAGGTCATAAAGCGGCTGGTGGAGATACAGTACGAGCGAAACGAGCTGTCATTCACCCGAAACAAGTTCCGCGCCAAGGGCGACACGCTGGAGATATTCCCGGCGGGCGGAACTAATGAAATGGCGATACGGGTGGAGTTCTTCGGGGACGAGATTGACCGCATCAGCGAATTTGACGCGCTCACCGGAAATGTGCGCTCAACGCTGCTGCACGTCATGATATTCCCGGCTTCGCATTACATCGTCGGACATGAACGGCTTCACAGCGCCATCGAGGAGATAACACGTGAGATGGAGCAGCGTGTGCAGTACTTCACCGAAAACAACAAGCTCATTGAAGCCCAGCGAATCGAGCAGCGCACCCGCTACGACATGGAAATGCTGGGTGAAATAGGCACCTGCAAGGGCGTTGAGAACTACTCGCGCATTCTGTCCGGGCGGGAACCGGGGTCTACTCCGGTGACGCTCATCGACCACTTCCCCGAGGACTTCCTGCTGTTTGTTGACGAGAGCCACGTCACTCTGCCGCAGGTTCGGGGTATGTACGGCGGTGACTTCGCCCGCAAAAAGAACCTCGTGGACTACGGCTTCCGGCTGCCGTCCGCTTACGACAACCGCCCGATGAACTTCGACGAGTTCTACTCAAAGGTAGGACAGGCGGTGTTCGTTTCCGCGACACCGGGGGACTTTGAGAAGGAGCATTCCACCCAGATAGTGGAACAGGTCATCAGACCCACCGGGCTACTCGACCCGGAGGTCATTGTAAAGCCCACCGAGGGTCAGATAGAGGACTTAGTGTCCGAGATAAACGCACGAACCGCGAAGAATCAGCGTGTTCTGGTAACCACCCTCACAAAGAAAATGGCGGAGGACCTCACCGACTACCTCACCAAGCTGGAAATAAAGGTGCGCTACATGCACCACGACGTGGACACCATCGAGCGCATGGAGCTTATCCGCGACCTTCGCGCCGGGGAATTCGACGTGCTTGTGGGGATAAACCTGCTGCGTGAGGGTCTGGATATCCCGGAGGTGTCGCTGGTGGCGATTCTTGACGCGGACAAGGAGGGCTTCCTGCGCAGTGAGACTTCGCTGGTGCAGACCATAGGCAGAGCCGCCCGCAACGCCGAGGGCGTAGTCATCATGTACGCCGACAGCGTGACCGAATCCATGGAGCGCGCCATATCCGAAACCATGCGCCGCCGTGAGATACAGCAGAAATACAACGAGGAACACGGCATCACCCCGAAAACCATCATCAAGGACATTCGCGACGTGCTGGAGATAACCAAGAAGTCCGACGGCAGCTCCATGCACGGGAAGCCTGTGAAGCAGCTCACCAAGCGGGAGCGGGAGGCGCTTGTCGCAAAATATACCGCCGAGATGAAAAAGGCTGCCAAGCTGCTTGACTTCGAGCATGCGGCTTTCCTGCGGGATAAGATAAAGGAATTGCAATAGAACTGAAAGGAACAAAAGAAAGTGGCAAACGATAAAATAATAATCAAGGGTGCGCGGGAGCATAACCTCAAAAACATCGACCTGACTATCCCCCGGGACAGTCTTGTGGTAATGACCGGGCTTTCCGGCAGCGGTAAAAGCTCCCTTGCGTTCGATACGATATTCGCGGACGGACAGCGCCGCTATATGGAGAGCCTGTCCTCCTATGCGAGAATGTTCCTCGGGCAGATGGAAAAACCGGACGTGGACAGCATCGAGGGTCTTTCCCCGGCTATCTCGATAGACCAGAAGACCACCTCCAAAAACCCGCGTTCCACCGTGGGAACAGTTACCGAGATATACGACTACCTGCGACTGATGTACGCCCGGATAGGCGTTCCGCACTGCCCGGTCTGCGGTCGCGAGATAAAGCAGCAGACGGTGGACGAGATAGTTGACAAGGTGCTGGAGCTGCCGGAGCGCACAAAGTTCCAGGTACTTGCGCCGGTGGTAAGAGGGCGAAAGGGCGAACACCAGAAAGAGTTTGAAGCGGCGCGAAAGTCCGGCTATTCAAGAGTACGGGTGGACGGCATAGCCTACGACCTTTCCGAGAAGATACAGCTTGAAAAGAACAAGAAGCACTCCATTGAGATAGTTGTTGACCGGCTTGTGATAAAGGACGGCATAAAGTCGCGGCTCACCGAGAGCGTGGAGAACGCCGGGAACCTCACTGGCGGGCTGGTGTATATCGACGTTATCGACGGCGAGGAGCTGCACTTCTCACAGAGCTACGCCTGCCCGGAGCACGGCGTTTCTATCGAAGAGCTTGTGCCGCGCATGTTCTCGTTCAATAACCCCTATGGTGCCTGCCCCACCTGCACCGGCATAGGCTGCTACCGCAGCGTTGACCCTGCTTTGCTCATGCCGAACCCGGGGCTTTCTATCAAAGAGGGCGCTATCAGGGCTTCCGGCTGGAACTATGCTGAAGGCACTATTGCCGCAATGTATATTGACGCGCTCGCGGAGCGGCACGGCTTCACGGTGGAGCAGCCGATATCCAGTCTTCCCGAAAAGGCGATAGACGAGATAATGTACGGCACAAAGGGCGAGAAGATACTCATAAAGCGCCCGAGATCCCAGGGCGGCGGGCAGTTCTACACCGATTTCGAGGGTATCGCAAACAACCTTGAGCGGCGGTACAAGGACACCTCAAGCCAGTACTCCCGGGATACACTCGAGGAATACATGAGCGATGTTGAGTGTCCCGACTGCCACGGTGAAAGGCTGAACAAAGCGGCTCTGTCCGTCACCGTGGGCGGAAAGAACATCATGGAATTCTGCCGAATGTCGGTGACAGAAGCGCTGGATTTCGTGTCCGGGCTGAAGCTTACCGCACGGGAAGCCATGATAGCGAAGCAGATACTCAAGGAAATAAAGTCCCGGCTGGGCTTCCTGCAAAGCGTCGGGCTGGAATACCTCACCCTTGCGCGGTCGGCTGGTACGCTTTCCGGCGGCGAGAGCCAGCGCATTCGTCTTGCAACCCAGATAGGCAGCTCATTGACCGGGGTTCTTTATATCCTTGATGAGCCGTCCATCGGACTGCACCAGCGTGACAACGACAAGCTGATAGCGACCCTGCGGCGGCTTCGCGACCTCGGCAACACCCTTATCGTGGTGGAGCATGACGAGGACACCATGCGTGCCGCGGACTACATCGTGGACATTGGCCCCGGGGCGGGGGTTCACGGCGGAGAGGTGATTTACAGCGGCGACGTGAAAGGACTGCTGAAATGTAAGGAGTCCATCACCGGGCAGTACCTTAGCGGCAAAATGAAGATACCCGTGCCGGTGCAGCGCAGGAAGCCATCGGACAGGTGGCTGCGAATTTACGGCGCAGCAGAGAACAACCTGCGGAATATAGACGTTGAGATACCTCTGGGGGTATTCACCTGCGTTACCGGTGTGTCCGGCAGCGGCAAGAGTTCGCTGGTGAACGAGATAATCTACAAGCACCTTGTCGGCAAGCTGAACAGAGCGCGTACCAGACCGGGCAGGTTCGACCGAATGGAGGGAGTGGAATACCTCGACAAGGTGATAATGATAGACCAGTCGCCCATTGGCAGGACTCCCCGCAGCAACCCCGCGACATACACCGGGGTGTTCAACGATATCCGGGAGCTGTTTTCCCAGACAGCGGACGCTAAGGCAAAGGGTTACAACGCAGGGCGGTTCTCGTTCAACATCAAGGGCGGACGGTGCGAAGCCTGCGAGGGCGACGGTATCATCAAGATAGAAATGCACTTCCTGCCGGACGTGTTCGTCCCCTGCGAGGTCTGCAAGGGTCATCGTTACAACCGGGAAACGCTGGAGGTCAAGTACAAGGGCAAGAGCATTTATGACGTGCTGGAAATGACTGTATCCGAGGGTGTGGAGTTTTTCGCAAATATCCCGAAGATATACAATAAGCTGAAAACGCTGGACGAGGTGGGGCTTGGCTACATCAAGATAGGTCAGAGCAGCACCACACTCTCCGGCGGCGAAGCGCAGCGCATAAAGCTTGCGACAGAGCTGTCCAAGCGCTCCACCGGCAAGACGATATATATTCTCGATGAGCCTACCACCGGACTTCACACCGCAGACGTGCGAAAGCTGATAGAGATACTCCAGAAGTTGGCTGACAGCGGCAATTCCCTGCTGGTGATAGAGCACAATCTGGACGTCATCAAGACCGCCGACTACATCGTGGACATGGGTCCGGAGGGCGGCAGCGGCGGCGGTACGGTCATCGCCCGAGGAACTCCGGAAGAAGTTGCAGCAAACCCGGCTTCCTACACCGGAATGTATCTGAAGAAGATACTGTAATACTAATCTCCAAAATGTAACCGCCAATCGGCGGTCGTCAAAACCAAAGGATTTGACGGGAGAAATATTGAACTGGTCATCTCCTTTGCTTCGCAGCGCCACCGTTTAATTGGATAATTTACTTGACCCCGGACAGCTGAACTTCCCCGATTTGGTCAGGCTGTACAAAAAGACACTGGCATTAAAATGCCTCCTATGGTTTCTGGTATACCATAGGAGGCATTTTTCATTGTCTGTTATTATACTAATAACCGTTTGAACGAAGGAAAAGAATTGCAGAAAGACAGTGCCGAT
>JBJFGA010000095.1:0-17924 GCA_051892275.1 Oscillospiraceae bacterium
ATACTAATAACCGTTTGAAAGAAGGAAAAGATTTGCTGAAAGACAGTACCGATATCTAGGAAAAGAAACGCAGGCGTACTGTATGTACGTCAAGTTTCTTTGACGACGAGAGCGGTGCTGGATTTCTGCAAAGATTTCCTGATTTTAAATGGTTATTAGTATCAAATGACATCTATCTGTACTCCCCGCATTACCGCGAGGGCATTCTCATGCGCGGCGGGGTCAGCGGTGGCGCAGGCAGCACAGTCCACCAGAATACGGCTTTCCGGCAGGGCAGCTTTGGCGATGATTGCGTTGGAAACCACGCAGATGTCGGTGACAAGTCCGCACAGCTCCACCTCCTCCGGCGAAAGCCGGCGCAGGTAGTCTGCAAGCTCCAGCGAGCCGAATGCGGGCTTCTCGATAACCACGTCCTCCGGCAGCACAGCCCCGGCAACACGTCCATAAAGCCCGTGCCCGGGAGTCCCCTTAACGCAGTGTACCACCGGGAGCTTCCTCCCCTCGGCGGTGGAGAGGTAATCCTCACCGTGGGTGTCCAGCGTGAATATCACCTGCCCGCCGTTTCTGCGGCAATCGTAAATTTTCGAGAGTATCAGCGGCTCCAGCTTCTCCGCGCCGGGAAATCCGAGCGCCCCGTCAACGAAGTCTTTCTGGTAATCCACCACAACAAGAGCTTTCATATTTACCTCACTTTTTCTTCCGCAGAGCGTTCTTGCCCCAGTTTTCGATAACGCGAACCTGCCCCCGCTCCACCGCAAGGGAATTCGCCGGAACATTCTTTGTTATTGTCGAACCTGCGGCGGTAGTGGCATTCTCGCCGACCTCCACCGGCGCGATAAGGTTGGTGTTGCAGCCAATGAACGCGTGGTCGCCTATCTTGGTGCGGAACTTGTTAATCCCGTCATAGTTCGCGGTGACGCAGCCGCAGCCGAAATTCACCCCTCTGCCCACGTCACTGTCGCCGACGTATGTAAGGTGTGCAACCGCGGTATTCACGCCGATATCGCTGTTCTTTATCTCCACAAAATCGCCTATCTTCACGCCCTGACGGATAGTAGTCCCGGGGCGCAGCTGCGCGAACGGCCCTATCTTCACATCGTCCTCCACCACCGAATCATAAGCCTGCACATTGTTCAGCTGCACATTGTCGCCTATCTTACAGTTCTCGATATGTGAATTAGCTCCAATAACGCAGCCCTTTCCTATCTCGGTATTCCCCAGAATGACCGTGTTCGGCAGTATCGTAGTGTCGCAGCCTATCTTCACATCAGAGCCGATGATTATGCCATCGGTGGTAATGAAGCTTACCCCCTCGTCCATAAGCTGCTTCAGCTTGCGCAGCCGTGCCAGCTGGTTGAGTTCCAGCAGCGCGGCGCGGGTATTCGCCCCCAGCACGATATCCGGGTTGGGCGAGGTGTAGGCAGAACGGCGCTGCATAATCTCCACGCAGTCGGTGAGGTAGTATTCCCCGGCAGCGTTGTTTGTGGACAGCTTCGGGAGCGTCTCGGCGAGCTTCGCGGCATTGAACCAGTACGCGCCGCTGTTCACCTCGCATATTTCCGCCTCCTCCGGGGAACAATCCTTTTGTTCGCGGATAGCTGTAAATTCACCGTTGTCCCGGATTATTCTGCCGTAGCCCTGCGGGTTTTCGATAGCGGCGGTGATGACTGTAACGTCGCTGCCGGAGTTCTGGTGAAGCTCCAGCGAGGACTTAAGCGTTTCGCTGTCGATAAAGGGCGCGTCGCCGTTCAGCACGCATACGTTGTCGCAGCGGGATACTACATCTATCGCACAGCGCACCGCGTCCCCGGTGCCTTTCTGCTCCGGCTGGTGACATACGGTGACGTGTCCCCGTTTGGAAACATACTCCCCGGTGAGGTCAGCACGGAAGCCGGTGACCACTGCTATTTCGTCAAACCCGAACTGCTCCGCGGCGTCCATCACCCAGCCCAACATAGGCTTGCACAGTACCTCTGCGAGGACTTTGGGGCGTTCGGACTTCATGCGCTTGCCTGCGCCGCCTGCTAGAATTATACATGCTGTTTTCATGGCAATTGCTCCTTTTTTGGTATATATGTAATGGATTTTTTGCTGTACTTCATTCTGCGCCGGATATTCCAGCGCTTAGAACTAGCCCCTGACAGAATAACTGTCACAAAAGGGCTGATATTCCGCCGCCGCTGCGATATACCGGTATCGGCGGTGACAAAAATCGAGATACGCCGCACCCCGGCGCTTCGCCTGCTGCGCGGAAAACGCGTTGAGATAAGCACCCTCTGCGGCGGGACATTCTTCTATCTCCGCTCTTGGGAGCACCTGCCGTTCCTGCCGGAAAAGGAGGGCGCGAGCGTCAAAGCCGGTGCGCTCCAGTGCATAGCCGGTGCTTTCGTGGACACCCGGGCGCTTAGCGGCGTTGTGACCTTCGCGCTTTTCCTCAACCGTATCGGCAGCGTGTTCGGCAGTGAAAGCTTCAGCCGGATAATTTCTGCAATGGTTGGCGCCGCCGAGGGAATAACCCAGCTGTTGAGCGCACTGCACATAGGCATTCCCCGGGTGACTGCGACAGCGGCGGTGTTCGTCGGGACAGCGTGGCTGTTCGTGTTCCTGCGAAAAGCGCTGGGAATGCTGCGCTTCCGTTTGTCCTGCGGCGGCGGTTTCATCACGATACAGCGCGGTGTGTTCACATTATATGAATGCCGGCTTGTACGTAATAACCTCACCGCCTGCCTGCGCTGCGACACCCTCACCACGCTGCTGCTGCGGTCTGCCCCGCTGTACTGCCATGACGTCATGTTGTTCCCGCCGGTGGACCGCCGCACCGCCGACAGGCTGCTGTCAAAGCTGTGCCGCCTGCCGGTGAACAGGCTGACCGACCGCGTGATACCGCCGTATTCCGCGATTTTCGGACACTGCGCCGTTCCGCTGACCTGGTTTGGCTTATCCGCGTCGGCTCTGCTGCTGACCTTCGCTGCCGAGCCGACAGCCGCCGACCTGCTGCGCTCGCTGTTGTGGTGCGGCGCTGCGATAAGTCTGTGGTTCGTTGTGACCTACGCGATATACATGCGGCTCTCCGGCGCTTCAAGGGCGGCGGGAGTGACCGGGCTGTCCTTCCGCCGGGGGGCGCGGCTTTACACCGCCGTTATCCCGGACGAAAAAGCACCAATGTATGTCCTCGGCAGGAACATTTTCCAGAAATTCTCCGGAATGTGCGATATCACCCTTGCGGTCGCCGGGAGAAAGCGCTTCAAGCTGCGCAACGTCCCCCACAGCGATATAAAGAGGCTGTTCCTGCGGTAGGGGTTATGGCGCGGAAAGCGCCGCAAACTTGGCGGGAGGGGCAAGCCCCTCCCCTACGGGCATGGTGTGTCAATACAGCACGGACACCATTTTTACGCCGTAGAGCCGCAAAGCTTCTGCGGCTTCGCTGTCTATGCGTTCGCCGGGCATTACGATCGGGATACATGGCGGGCAGGGGCACTGCACGCCTCCGCAGACCTTTCCGACAGCCTCCGCCGCCGTAACAGTTTTCTGTTTCCTGAACACCGCCTCCCGCACCGATATCTCCTTTTTTGGCGTAATGACCGGATACTTCACCAGCGGAAGCGCCTCCCGACTGGGGATAAGCTCCAGCGCTATCTCCGCCCGCTGGCAGTCCTCCGGCGAGGTTATCGCCGAGAACAGCAGCACGACGTAATTCTCGTCCGCCATCTCGCACTCAGCGCCGTTTGCCCGGAGCAGCGCGCCGAACTCCCGCCCGGAATACCCCCATGCACGGGCGTTTATCGTGACCCGCAGCGGGTCGCTTTTCCGCAGCGTGAAGCCCGCAGCGATAAGCCGCTTCTTCAGCCGCAGTACGCTTGCACACGCGCGGTTCACGCAGTCCGGGTCGCTGAGGTAACGTCCGTTCCAGCGGTCAAGGCTCTCCATAATGAGGTAGGACGGGCTGCTGCTGCCGAACATCGCGGACATCTCCTTCGCCCGGGAATAATCCGTGCCCTTTGAGAAGTGCAGATATGCCGCACCGGTCAGCGCCGGCAGCGTCTTGTGTGCGGATTCGGCGGATATCACAGGATATCCGAACTCCATCGGGTGCAGATACTCCCCGCCGAATGCCGCCTTGTTCACGAATTTGAGGTAAGCACCGTGTGCATTATCGCACACCAACGGTATCTTCGGCGCTTCCACCCGGCAGGTGCCGCCGTAGTAGTCAACATTCGTGATAAACAGCGCGTCCGCCCCAGAAAGCGCGTTCCCGGTGACGTCCACAGCAGCCGATGGGTACTCCTGCGGGTACAGCCATTTAATGTCCAGGTCAAGCAGCGCCGCAGCTGATACAAGACTTCTGTGTGAGCAGCGCCCGGCAGCTATCGTCCTGCACCCCTGCGCTTTCAGCAGTGCCAGCGCCGTTTGTATCGCGAGGGTACTCCCCCCGGCGGAATAACAGGTGCGCTGCGCCCCGAATATTTTCGCGGCTATCTGCTCGCTCCACGCGATAATGCCGCTGGAACGCTCGCTTTCGTACAGGCTGTCCGCGCCCTCTATCTCGGTGATGTCGTGCGGGTTTTCGCCGTTATGCCCCGGCATGTGCAGCCGCAGTGTGCCGCGTTTGGAATAGTTCTCCAGAAAATCTGCGATAGGTGTATTCATATAATTCTCCAAGCCATCGTTTTTACAGACCGAGCACCTCTGACTCTATTTCAAAAGCATATTCTTGCTTCCACTTGTTGAATTCCTCGTTGTACAGCTTGCTCTTTTCATTTTCGAGAAGATACTGCTGTAAGTTTTCGGTGCTTGCCTTCAGCGTATCCGCGCTGACGGTGACTTCGTCCACAAACCTCACGATATAATATCCGAAATCGGTAACGCAGGCAGCCACTTCTCCGGGATTTTCTATCCCCATTGCACATTCAGCAAACTCCGCGCCGTACACCTGTGTGCCCGGGGTAACAAGGAAAGTGCCGTTACCGCCGTCCTCGTCATATTCCTCCATAAGCAGCTCAAAATCCTCGCCTGCTTCTATCTTCGCCATTATCTCGTCGTATCTGTCCTGGATATCCGCCAGCTTGTCATTGCGGTACTCGTCTGCGTCGTCGTTCCTGTCCTCGCTGCGAAGCTGCTGCATGAGCTGGTATACAGTGGAATCAAAGCCCACAAGTATGCCCTGAACCGCTCTTGAACCCTCGGGGATCCACACGCTCGCGTAGCTCTGCCCGTAATAGGAAGCCGGGTCGCTCTCATACTGCGCTTTCAGAGAATCTATCATGGTCTGCATCTGTTCCCGCGCGTCCTCGTAGGAGTAGACTGCGTCCTTGCCCACCTCGGCGGTGAGCTTACTCTTCATCTCGGTGACCTCCTGCCAGCCAGTAAGCGTGTCAATAGTGATACCGCAGTCGGCGAGTATCTGTTCAAAGCGCTGCTCTGCCTGTTCTGTCAGCTGCTCCTCGGTGAGGGTATCGTCCGCCGCCGCAAACGACTGCATAAGCGAAGCCTTTATCTGCTTAACGCCGGCGTCCACCGTCGCCTTTATGGCCTGCTGTTCTTCCTCGGTGAAGCTCATGCCGTACTCTGCGAACTTCGCCCGCACTATCCTGTCCTCAATGATGGCGTCGACTATCTCCTCCCGCGCGGTGGCGATAAGAGCCGCGTTCTCCGGGTCGGTGTCGTTCTCATAGCCGCTTCTTTCGAGGTAGTAGCGGTACTCCATCATGAAATCCGCGAAGGTAATGTCCATTCCCTCTGCGCCGTTTGTGGGCTTTGCGACCACGGCGTCACCCGGCACGTCAGACTCCAGCACCGACTTCACCGGCTCCGCCTGTGCGGTTTCAGCCTGTGCCGTGCCGGACTGCGCTGTTCCCGCTTCCGTTGTGGAGGTCTGCGCTTCAGAGGTGCCGGCAGAGCTGCCGGAGCCGCTGACGCTGCACGCGCTGAGTGATAATATCGACGCCGCTGCCGTTGCTGCTGCAATTATTCTGCTTATCTTCATTTTCTGTGTTTCCCTTTCTCTTGTTTATGACGCACTGGATTCCGCTGTGCTTTCAGACGGTCTGTCGATGTTCAGACTGTCATAGGCAATGTCGTAGGCATACTCCTCCCGCCACTTCTTCATCGCGTCATTGTATGCGCCCGCGGAAGCGTTCTCCTGCAAATTCTCATATATCGCGTCTACCAGCGATTTCTCGTTCTCCTCGGTTATCACCGCGTCAGAAGCGTACATTATTATATGCCAGCCAAGGTCAGTACCCACCAGCATGTAATCTCCCACATTCTCCAGCTCGTAAGCGCCGGACTGGAACTCTGCGTAATACGACCCGCCGTCCGGCACTACAAGGTAGCCGTTGGGGTTGCTGGAAAGTCCCGTGTCCTCGGAATATGTCTGCGCAAGCTCGTCAAAATCCGCGCCATTGTCTAGCTGCGCCTTTATCTCCTCGATTTCCGGCTTCAGCTTCTCAAGTGCACGCTCCCGCGCCTTAGCTGCGCCGGTTTCGTCATTATTTTCGCGGCAGGCGCTTATCTCGCTGGAGTCGTCCGAATCGAACTTTATGAGTATATGCTTTATCATGCGGGAATTATCCGGCAGCCAGTAGTACTTGTAGTACAGATTCTGCTCATATTCCACCGGGTCGTTTTCGTACACCTGCTGTATGCCGTCAACGATGTTGGCGTACTCGGTCTCGGCGTCGCTGTATTCAACGGTGTATTCCTCGGCAAGCTTTGCCTTCAGCTTGTCCGCTATTTTCGCGTTCCTGAACCACATCAGCATATCGTCCCTGGTCATGCCGCACTCGGTCACCTTTTCGTCAAATATCTTTTCGGCTTCGGCGAGTATCGCGGCGTCACCGTTCACCTCGGACGTGCCGCTCTCCCCGGCGTTGACGTAGCTCCTGAAGCTTTCAATGCTGGACTCGATGAACTCGTTGTAATTTGCCTCCACCTCGTCAAGCTCCTCCTGTGTGAACTGATCCACACCGAGCTTTTTCGCCTGGTCGAGCACTATTTTCTCGTTAATAAGATAGTTTATGACAGACTCCCGCTGTTCCTTGCATTCCTCGCTCACTTCCTCGGCGGTGTCGTCCGGTATCTGTTTCATCAGCAGCCAGTACTTGTACTCCCGGTCAAAACTTTCGAACGAAACCGAAAGCTCGCTCTTGTTATCTATCCCCGAACCGGTCACCCACGCCGCGTCCGACGAGGACCGCACCGTACAGCCGCAGGAAAGTGCAATTGCCGCCGCCATTATCCCAGCGGTTATATTTCTGATACGCATTTATGTTTCCTTTCTTCTTTTGACAATATAAACCCATTTTAGAGTTAATTACTCACATTCTGTATTATAGCATAAGTAAGAAAAAAAATAAATACAAAAAATCAAAAACTATCGTGAAATATTTCTGAAAAGTGATGATTTTTTCCTGAAATTATGGTATAATGGTTTTGTACAAGCATTTTGCGTATTAATTTCAGAACTGAAAGTGTTATACATTCTGCATTATACCGGAGGTAATACAATGGCAACAAACTGGCTGAAAAAAACAGCCGCTGCGCTGGCGCTGTGCGTGATGTTCACGTCGGTAACTGCGTGCAGCGGTTCTGACGCGTCCGGCGGAACAGCGGAAGGCACCGCCGAAACCACCGCCGAGGCTACCGCAGAAGCAGAGCCTGTGGCAAAGCTGGGCTTTATCTACAACGGCAGCGTTGACGGCAAGAGCTTCACATCAGACTGTAATGACCAGCGCATCGCGGCGCAGCAGTACTCCAACATTGAGTCCGAGTACATAGAGAACGTTAATGTCGGCAACTACGAAAAGGCGGTAAAAATGCTGGTCGAAGACGGCTGCACGCACATAGTGTCCGGCAGCCCGGTATACAGCCACGTCATAAACCCCGTATCCCAGCAGTACATGAACATCAATTTCATCGACTACGGCTCCAGCACCCGTTCGGTGAACATCTTTGCCTACACCGAGAGTATTTATCAGGCGGCATATATTGCGGGCGTAGCGGCGGCGTTCAACTCCGAGTCCGAGAAGATAGGGTTTGTGGCAGACCCGGTAATGCTGTACTATGTTCAGTGCGTTGACGCGGCAGCCCTCGGCACCCAGCTTGTGTACTCTACCTCGACTCTTGTCACCGCCTTCGCAAGGGCTGATGACGAGATACGCAGCGCAGTGGACGCGCTTGCGGCAAAGGGCTGTGACGTGATAATAAGCTACACCGCGTCCGGCGAAACAGTGGAATACTGCAACAGCAAGGGTATAAAGGTTATAGGCAACCTGGATTACAGCGAGGACGCCGCGAATTATGAGAACCTGCTGATGTACTTCTATTCCTCCCGTGACAGCTTCTACCTGTCCCAGTACAAGGCGATGGAGCTTGATGACTGGCAGCCGGAATCATACATGGGAACAGTCGGCAACGGCGTTGTGAACATTTCCGACGCGCTCTCCGCCGCCAGGGACGGCACTCAGGACATCATGAACAAGCTGATACCAAAGATAGCAAGCGGCACAGCATACATCTTCGACAACCAGCTGAAGGACGTGAATGGCACGATACGCCAGCGCGAGGGCGTTGCAATGTCCACCAGCGATATCCTTGCACTTGACTGGTATGTTGAGGGGGTAGACCTCTCTCTGGACAGCTTCATTGAATCTAAGAGCACGGTGGAAAGCGGCGAGCTTGTGATCAAGAAGTAATTCAAAAAAACGACCAAACAGGAGATCAGGGCAACACCGCATAATTATTGTCATGCGACCGCGCAGTCAGATTTATTCAGTGCTTCCCTGATAACCATTTAGAACCTTTCCACATAGGATATGTGTGCGGATTTTCGAGCATAATTTTGTATAATTCCGAAAAAAGCCCCCTGAAGCGAACTGCTCCGGGGGGCTTTATGTATCGTGCAGATCAGAACCCGCCGCCGGTGATGGAGTCGAAGTTCTCCTCGGCTGCGGTTTCGGCTTCGTTGCCGCACCATTCGCAGACGGTTTCGGTCTCGCCGTTCCAGCAGGTGGTCTTGCCGCACTCTGCGCACTGGAAGAAGCCCTTTGCGCCGCAGTAGGGGCAGGAGGGGTACTCGGTGGTGATGTAGATGTTTCCGCTGACCTCGGTGTCGCCGAACTTCTCGCGCTCGGCGGTCTTTTCGCTTACCCTGAACGCCCATGTCGCGTACCAGCCGCCGTCCTCGCGCTGTTCTGTACGAATGCCGAACAGGGCATGGTCGTTTTTGCACTTTGTAAGAATTACTGCTGCTTTCACTGTGTTTCCCTCCGATTTCAGTTGTTGCTTAATTTTTCAAGCACCCTTGCGGCTTCCGCGTGACCGTTCTCCGCAGCCATGCGGAAGTATTTCTTCGCGGTCTCGCGGTCTTTTTCAACGCCGGTGCCTTTAAGGTACATTACACCCAGATTATACTGCGCGATATCCAGCCCCTGTTCCGCTGCTTTCAAAAACCAGCTGTATGCCGCGTAGATGTTCTTTTCCGTTCCCTGACCCAGATACAGGCACTTGCCGTAGCTGCACTGCGCCTTTGCGTGACCAAGCTCTGCGGCGTGGCGGTAGAACATCGCGGCGCCCTGGAAGTCCTTTTCCGCAAGACAGCGCCGGGCGGACTGGTAGTCCTCCTCCCCGTCGTCCGGCATCGGCTCCGGCGGCTCTGCTTCTTCCTCGGGGACGTATTTCTCGTCCGGCGCGGTCTGCTGCTGCGGAAGAAGCCTGCGCCAGCGTTTCGCTGTTTCGGGGTCTTTTTCCATGAACGTGCCGGTCTCGTAGCAGAGGGCTATCACCTTTATGGCTTCCTCGTAGCCCTGCTTCGCGGATTTGAGGAACCACTCGAACGCGTAGGCTTCGTTCAGTTCGCAGGCGATACCCTCGGCGAAGAAGTAGCCGGTCATATACTGTGCCGCAGGAATTCCGTTCTCAGCTGCCCGCAGGAACCACTCCCGCGCCGCTTTGACGTCCTGATTTCCTCCGCGCCCCTCCATGAGGTAGAAGCCAACGTAATACTCTGCCTCGGCGCAGTCCTGTGCCGCCGACTGTCCGAACCAGTAAAGCGCCTTTTCGTAGTCCTTGATGCGGTCGAAGTGACGACCCAGGCTGTACTGCTCGGCGGCGTCGGTGATGTTCTTGCGGCTTTCGGTTTCAACTGCGGGTGCGGGGGATTCCATGCGGAAGGAGATGTCACATTTCAGGGCGGCGGCTACTGCTTCAACAGCGGTTGCGGCGGCTCTTCCCTTGAGTCCTATCTCGTCGCGCAGGGATTTCACACATCTTGCCGCGGCGGCGGAGCGCACCTCGAACGGCTTGCCCCGGACTGTCCACAGCTTCGCGGCGCAGCCGTCGTACAGCGCGATATACGCGAGCCTGCGTACTGCGGTTTCCTTCGGGAACATGTCTGCAATGAGTGCGTCAGTGCGGCGGCGGTCGAGCAGCGTGTTCTCTCCGAAGCGCTGTGCGATATAGCAGAGCACACCTTTGATGTCGCGCACCGGCTCGCCCTGCGGGGTGTGGACTGTCCTGCAATAGCTGCAATAGTCCTGTTTGCTTTCATCGAAAACTCTGCCGCATTTGCCGCAGACCATAATGCTCACCCCCGAATATAATATACTTATATTGTAGCACAAATATCTGGCAATGTCAATGAATGGTGTGAATTTTCCCGGCAGAGAAAACCGGCACTGCATTCATACAGTGCCGGGGGAGTTATTCGGCGTCAACGGTGACTTCTGCGGTTTCGGCGGTGACGGCTTCCTCTGTTTCGGCGCCGGTGTACCTTATCAGCAGCTCACAGTGGTCGCTGCCGGTTTCGGTTTCAAGCCAGGTCTTCATGTGCGCGTGGTCGGACTCGGACAGCCGCTGTGTGGTTTCGCCGATAAGAAGGGTGTAATTGCCGGCTCTGTCGGAGATAAGCCCGCAGCGGACGTTTTCAAGCTCGGGGAATATCTTTGCCGCCTTTTCGGAGATGAGGTTGTAGTCAACGGTGTCGCGGAGGACTTCGTTTTCTGCCTGCAGCCCGGAGATCTCCTCCTCGCAGCGGGAGAGGAGCTGCTCCAACTCGCCTATGCGGCTTTCCTGGAGCGCTATGGTTATCTTGTCGGAGTTGTCCTCGGTGGGGGTGATGATGGTCTGGTTCTGGGTGACCTTCAGCGTGTATCCGTCAAGCCCGTACTTCGGCATTTCCTGCTCCAGCATGGCGATAACATCGTCGGATATCGTTGTTCCTACCAGCGAAACGGACACGGTTTTTGCGGACTTGTCGGCGCTGCTCTGAACCACTGATGTGCCGGAAAAGACGAATTCCTGCGACAGAAAATCGGAGATGTTTTTGTCCATGACTGAGCTTATGACCGTAGAAGCACCGAAGAATATGCTGGGGACTGCCACCACTATCGTAATCGCCGCGACTGCGCGGTTTATCTTTTTCTGCTGCTTGTCGCTGACATTGCGGTGATAGGGTACGCGCAGCAGCATCATTACTATCATCGTCGAAAGGGAGATGAACAGCGTGTTTATCAGGAACAGGTACAGTGCGCCGAAGAAGAAGTTTGCCTGCAATGTCGCAATGCCGTAGCCGGCGGTGCAGAGCGGCGGCATGAGGGCGGTAGCGATAGCCACGCCGGGGATAACGTTGCTCTTTTTCTCGCGGGTGTTGCCGATAGCTCCGGCGATACCGCCGAACAGGGCGATAAGCACGTCCCATATCGTGGGGCTGGTTCGGGCGATCATCTCGGCGGTGGGGGTATCGATAGGGGTGATGAGGAAGTATATCGTTGAGCTGAACAGGCTTATTATCACCTGCACGCCAAAGCGGATAAACGCCCGGCGCAGCAGCCGCAGATCTCTTACCGCCAGCGAATAGCCCATGGTCATGATACCGCTCATCAGCGGGGAGATCAGCATTGCGCCTATGATAACGGCGGTGGAGTTCATGTTCAGTCCGATGGAGGCGATAAGCGCCGCGAGCATCAGTATCCACATGTTCGGACCGTGGATAACGGTGTTCTCCTGCATCATGTCGTCTATTTCCTGATAGCTCATCATGCCATCGTACATGTTCAGCATGTCCTTGAAGAAGCTGCGCAGACCGTTGCGTTTTTCCTTTATTTCCTTTTCAATGCCCTCGTCTATTTCGTTGGCTTTTTCGGTGGTTTTGCTCATTATCCGGACTCCTTTGTAAGAAAATGTCTGCTGAATTCTTATTAAATTATAGCACCGTTATGGTGATATGTCAATCATCAAAAATGTTTCAAGTGTTTAAAATAGCGCTTTACAATCGGGGAAGAATGTGATATAATGACTTTGTAATATTTTCACGGCAACCGCCGAAGATTGGAGTAATAAAAATGTTAAAGCCGTTTTCTGACCGCGTGTCTGGCGTTCAGCCCTCCGCGATACGAGAGATACTCAAGTTCACCGCCGACCCGGAGGTGATCAGCTTTGCCGCAGGCAATCCCGCGCCGGAGGCATTCCCCACAGACGTTATCGCAAAGCTGTCTGCGGACATATTCCGCGAGGAGCCGATAAACGCTCTGCAATACTCGATAACCGAGGGTTACCCCAAGCTTCGCGACTGGCTGAAGGACGACCTGACGAAAAAAAGGCTGTTTCACGATGGCGACCAGGTAGTCATCACCAGCGGCGCACAGCAGGCTATCGAAACCACCGCGAAGATACTCTGCAACGAGGGGGACGTTATCATCTGCGAAGACCCGGCATTCGTTGGCTCGCTGAATGCGTTCAGAAGCTATGGCGTCAAGCTGGCGGGCGTACCTATGGACGACGACGGAATGATGACTGACAAGCTGGAGGAAACGCTGAAAGCAAACCCCACCACGAAATTCATCTACACCATACCGAACTTCCAGAACCCCACCGGCAAGACTACGACCTTACAGCGCAGAAAGGAAATTCTGGCGCTGGCGGAGAAATACGGCGTGTACATTCTGGAGGACAACCCCTATGGGGCGCTGCGGTTCGAGGGGGAGGACGTTCCCTCGATCAAGGAGCTTGACACAAAGAATATCGTGCTGTACTGCGGCACGTTCTCAAAGACGCTGGCTCCGGGGCTTCGTGTGGGATATCTGCTGGGTGATTCAGAGATAGTATCAAAGGCGGTCGTTGGACTTCAGACCAGCACGGTGCATACGAATATCTGGGCGCAGATGCTGGCTTATCGCTTCCTCACCACCGTTGATTTTGACGAGCATCTTGCACGGCTGCGCGGCATTTACCGCCATAAGTGCAGCCTCATGCTGGACGGACTGAAGGCGGAGCTGCCGGATTTCATAGAACTCACACACCCGCAGGGCGGTCTGTTTATCTGGGCTACACTGCCTGAGCGGTTCAACATGAATGAGTTCTGCAAGGGCGCTGTGCTGAAGAAAGTAGCTGTTGTTCCCGGAAATGCGTTTGCCGCTGACGAGAATGCGGTCTGCCATTCCTTCCGGCTGAATTATTCCACTCCGACAGACGAGCAGATAGAAAAGGGCGTTAAGATACTCGGCGAAGCGGCAAGAACGCTGTTAGTCTAATTCGGAATGCGGAATGCGGAATTAATTGTGTCCGGCTTCGCCGGATAATTAGAAAGGAAATATATTATGGAAGAACAGAAAAAGAAGATATTCAGCGGAATTCAGCCCACCAACACACCGCACCTTGGCAACTACCTCGGTGCAATGGTGAACTGGGTGAAGCTCCAGGACGAGTACGACTGCACATACAGCATAGTTGACCTGCATTCGATTACCGTCAGACAAGACCCGGTGAAGCTCCGCAACCAGATAAAGGAGAGCTACGCTCTGCTTATCGCTATGGGTCTTGACCCGGAGAAGTCCACCCTGTTCGTTCAGGGACACAACCCGAACCACGCGGAATTAAGCTGGATACTGTCCTGCTATACCCAGTTCGGCGAGCTGTCCAGAATGACGCAGTTCAAGGACAAGTCCGCGAAGCACCCGGACAACGTGAACGCGGGGCTGTTCACCTATCCCGTGCTGATGGCGGCAGATATTCTGCTGTATCAGGCTGACCTTGTGCCTGTTGGTATCGACCAGAAGCAGCACTTAGAGCTTGCCCGGAACATCGCGCAGCGCTTCAACGGCATTTACGGCGACGTGTTCACCATGCCGGACGGCTACATCACCAAGACCACCGCAAAGGTGATGTCCTTACAGGAACCGACAAAGAAGATGTCCAAGTCGGACGAGAATCCCAACGCAAGCGTATGGATACTGGACGACAGGGATACCATTATCCGCAAGTTCAAGCGTGCCGTTACCGACAGCGAAACAGAGGTCTGCGCTCGGGAGGGCAAGGACGGCATAATCAACCTGATGTCGATTTATTCCGCAGTCACCGGCAAGAGCTTCGAGGATATCGAGAAGGAGTTCGCGGGCAGGGGCTACGGCGATTTCAAGGTGGCAGTCGGCGAGGCTACCGCGGATATGCTGGCTCCCATGCAGGCTGAGTTCAAGCGTATTTTTGCGGACAAGGCTTATCTTGAGGGCTGCATGAAGCAGGGTGCAGAGAAGGCGTTCAGGACTACCAGAAAGACGCTCCAGAAGGTGCAGAAGAAGGTCGGGTTCGTTACCCTTTAATTGAACAGAATTCGGCGGCGGGGCTTTCCCGCCGCTTTTTTATTACAAATGGTTACAGTTTATTTACAGTTTTGAAACAATTATTGAAACGCGCTGAAAGCTATGCTACAATATAATCACTACAATAATTCGGGGTGATCATATGAGCAGCGTGAAAAAACGCATACTTACGGCGGCTGTTGTTATAGGCGTGATACTTCCTGCGGCGGCGGGGGTGTTTCTGTTCCCGAGGGTATTCGGGAGTGAGCAGACAAAGGCGCTGTACCGCATGAGTGACATTCTGCAATCCCATGTACACTATAAGGAGAGAAACCTAGGCGATTTCGTGTGGAAATACACCGGCTCGGGGAGCGTAGACATTGAGGACGGAAAACAGACCTATTCGCTGTATGTCAAGACCGGCGATGATTTCTCAGCGGTGAGCGCCGATATTCCCGCCATAATGGACGAAATAACGCAGTACATAGCCGATGCGCCTGCTCTGGGCGGCGAAGATACGGAGATAGTGCTGTGCATTGAGAACTGGGCTTCATGGATAGTACGCATTTTCCCTCAGCAGAGCAGGATAGCGATCGGTCTGAATGATGATATCCCTGTCACAGAAGCATTGAGCGGCTGCAAGGAATTCTCAGAGATACACATCGGCGGTTACCGGGGGTATAGCATTCAGCTTGGGGAGGGATTCAGCGGAGAATATTTCTCGGATTTCACCCGCTTGGAACGTCTTGAATTCAGCAGTCTTTACCCCGGTGAGGAAGTCCGGTTGTGCGAAGCGCTGTCCGGGCTGAGCAACGTGGGGATTTTTATCAATAGAGATCCTGTGGAAACAGCATGATATAGCTCATGATGACCCAATATCAGGAATGAAAATCTCCGAAAAATACAACTAGTATATAATTCTAGGATATTTATACAACTTGTTTAGTCACAATGCTGAATTTTATGTGAATAATTATCGTTTGTTTGTGATTATCTACAAAAATTCAGTGAATTATCAATAAACACTTGCATTTTCAAGGCGTTTCTGCTAAAATATTATACGTTACTGAAAAAATTCATCAGAGAGGTAGGTGCTTCAAATGGCTAAATGTGAAATCTGCGGCAAGAGCGTATCCTTCGGTATCAAGGTTTCTCACTCTCACAGACGCAGCAACAGAACCTATAAGCCGAATGTCAAGAAGGTTAAAGCAATCGTGAACGGCACACCCTGCAGAGTTAATGCCTGCACACGCTGCCTGCGCTCCGGTCTTGTACAGAGAGCAATTTAACTGATTAGACATAAGTTGTTGGTTACAGAAAATCTTCCCTGTCGGTTTCGGCGGGGAATTTTCTGTTTTGAGGATATTTTTTTCAAAATACGCATTACCCCCTTGACAAATCATGCCAAACAGACTATACTGTATATACATCATATAAACAGCCGGGACTCCCGGTGTTCCAGACGAAAGGGTGAATCTATTGGTAAGAATACGCAATCTCTGCAAGAAATACGGCGCGTTCCCTGTTCTGCGGGGACTAAGCATGGACATCGAAAAGGGCGACGTATACGGCTTTCTGGGGCGCAACGGCTGCGGAAAGACCACGACAATGAACATAATCACGGACATCATACCAAAGGACGAGGGCGAGATAACCCTCGGCGACGGTAAGCCGATAAAGATTGGCTACCTGCCGGAAAGCCCGATGATATACGGCTACATGACCTCGCGGGAGTACCTTGCCTATATCGCGGCGTGCTGCAAGTATGACGGGGATATCAACGCGAGGGTGAACGAGGTTCTGGATATCGTGGGGCTGACTAAGGCTGCCGACCGGCGGGCAAAGGGCTATTCCAGAGGAATGACCCAGCGGCTTGGCATGGGTGCGGCGATAATCGGCAACCCGGAGCTGCTCATTTTTGACGAGCCGACCTCGGCGCTTGACCCGCAGGGTCGTGCGGAGGTAATAGAGATAATCGAGCGGCTGAAAAGCATGGGCAGTACCATCGTGCTTTCCACACATATCCTGTCTGACGTTGAGCGTGTCGCGAACCGTATCGGTATCATGAGCAACGGCGTTCTCGCGGAGGAGGGCAGGCTGGACGATATTCTGCGGAAATATGCCGGGGAAGTGGTTCATTTAAAGGTAAGAGGTCTTACTGACGAGATGAAGATAAAGCTGCTGACGGTGGACTTTGCCCGGGCGGAATTCAATGACATGAACAACACTTTCCGTTTCGGAACGGACGACGCGGATAACTGTTCCCGCAGGCTGATAAAGCTGCTGGCGGAGAACGATATGTCCGCGGAGAACCTGAAGATAGGCACGGCAACGCTGGAAGAGGTGTTCAGAAAGGTGGTGGACAGTAATGCAGGTTAAAGCTGGCTTAAAAAAAGAGTGGCTTCAGTTCACACGGACGTTCAGGCTGGGCGGAATTCTGCTTGGCATACTGTCCTTTGCGATAGCTGATCCGCTGATGTATGCCGGGCTGAATTATCTGATGTATTCGTTTCAGGTTTCAGATCCGATGACTTCTAACGCCGATATTATGGGCGAGATAACGGGTATCTTCAACAGCGCTTCGTTGGTGTTCAGCGGGACTATGGCGGAGTTTTGTTCCACCTCGCTGCTGATAGTCATGCTGGTGCTGATGTCGCCCTGCGGCGGCGAACAGAAGAAGCGCGCGACGATAATCCCGGCGACCGCAGGACTGGAGACCTCAAGCTACCTTATCCCGAAATACGTTATCTATCCCGGAACGGTGTTTGCTGCTTCCTTCCTTGCAGGCTGTATCTCGGGGGGACTGTGTAACCTGCTCTTCTCTGCGGACAGGGTAGAACCGGGTATGATGCTTTTGGCGGCATTGATGTGCGGCGTATATATGACGTTCTATATCGTTGTGTATATGTCGATAGGGCTTTGCACGAGCCGTCCGGGCGTTGTCACGGTAATTATGTACATCGGATTTTCGCTGGTTCAGATAATACTCACTTCGCTTGACCTGACGAAATTTCACCCGCTCACGCTGCGCTCGCTGGTAACCGGCGAGATGTTCAGCGAGGGGTTCGTTCTGGCGGACAACGCTGCGAGCATTGCGGTGGGTATCGTGCTGTCGGTCGTTATCGGAGTAATGATGTTTGTTCTGACGCTGACGGTGCAAAAGGGTACTAAGATAAGTAATCAGGTGGATAAGCCGGAGTTCTGATTTTTCGGCGGGATATTTGAATAATGCAGGGCAGCGCAGTATAGATGTGCCGCTAAGGCTGTTGAAAAAGTTGTAGTTTCATTTTTGATGGCTTGAAGCCATCAAAAATGTTGGGGGAAAACTCTTGTTTCAACGACAAACGTTCCGTT
>JBJFGA010000096.1:0-4283 GCA_051892275.1 Oscillospiraceae bacterium
CCGCGCCCGCCTGGGCGAGATGATATCCCGCGACAGCATGCTTTCCAGATTTACCGGTATCGACGAGGTAAGGGGCGAATTCCGCTTCATACACGAGGGCAAGACGCCGTGGCTTAGTTTCCGCTGCGTAAAAATGAAGCCGGGTATCGGCGGCAATTACAGCGAGTTCATCGTGCTGCGAAAGATACACGCAGACCACCTCACGATCTACACCGAAGAGCTGCGCAAGCAGCTGATAAACGGACTAGCAGTGCCCTATCTCATTCTCGACCTTATCAACCTCAAAAACAACAGCTACTATTCATCATTTGACAACCGGGAACATTCCAGCGAGTCTTATGATGGAAAGGGCAGTTTCAGTGACGCTGTCCAGAGTTTCCTCGAGCAGAACCAGTACAGCGAAGAGGACAGGAACGCGGTGCTGTACAACTTCAGCGTCGAGAACATGGCGAAGCGTTTCAAGACGGGAGAAAAGGTCATCGAGTGCGAGATATGCCAGCACAGTGGCGAGAAGTCGGAATGGCTGCGTATACAGGCGTTCATGACATCGGTGGACGAGAACGGCGACCCCATAACGGCGATACTCACAGTGCAGCCCATCACTGAGGAAAAGATGAAGGCGCTTCGATATCAGCAGCGGCTGGAACGCGCACTGCGCTCCGAGAGCCAGTACCGTCAGGCTATCCTCTCCAACGCTATCGCGGTGTACACCTACAACATCACCAAGGACACTATCTATGACGAGATAATCGAGGAGGAGGGCGTAGAACCGCTGCTGCCCAAAATGGGGCTTACTGTTCCCTGCTCCTACAATGAATATATCCGCAGAAAAGCGCAGTATTTTCCTGACAAGACCGAAGCCGATGCCTTTTGCAGGACCTACTGCACCGAAACGCTTGCGGACATGTTCAACAGCCACCGCCGCAGCTTCGACACGGAATATGAGTTCGAGATGAACGGCAGAAAGGGCTATTTCCGCGAGGCGGTTATCCTCACACAGGACCTCGAAACCGGCGATATCTGGGGACTTACCTATGTCCGCAACATCACCGAGGAGCACAATCGTGCAAACCAGGTGGAACAGGCGCTGCGCGACGCATTCACCCAGGCGCAGCATGCAAACTCCGCGAAAACGCTGTTCATGAGCCAGATGAGCCACGATATCCGCACCCCGCTCAACTCGATCCTCGGCATGTCCGCCATTGCGCAGGAACACATCAACGAACCCAGCCGCGTCATGGACTGCCTGAACAAGATCGAGTCCTCCGGGCGGCACCTTCTGGAGATCGTAAACAACGTGCTCGACCTCTCAGCGATAGAGAGCGGAAAAACAGTGCTTGCCAGCGAACCGTTCGAGCTGCGTGGCTTCCTAGAAGAAACCCTGAAGATTATACGCCCGCTTGCGGACAAGAAGCGGCATACCCTCATCACCACGATCGACCCGGACATGAACACCAGCGTCATCGGCGACCAGACAAAGCTGCGCCAGCTGCTGACGAACATTCTCGGCAACGCGGTGAAATACACCCCGGACTGCGGCGAGATAAGCTTCACCGCAAAGGAGATCGAACCTGATCATCATGGGATATGCAGGTATGTTTTCACCGTAAAGGACAACGGTATCGGCATGAAGCCGGAGTTCCTGGAGCACATCTTCGACCCGTTCGTCCGGGCGGACGACCGCCGTATCAGCGGTATCCAGGGCACAGGTCTTGGTATGACTATATCGATAAACCTCGCCCGCATGATGAACGGAGATATCGGCATTAAGAGCGAGCCGGGCAAGGGTTCGGTGTTTGAAATAACGATATGCCTCAAACAGGGCGATAAGACCAGCGGCTACATCAGCGGCATTTCATTGGAAGAGCCACGCAAGGTGCGCATGTCGGATTTCGACTTCGGCGGAGCGCGGGTGCTTCTGGCGGAGGATCTCGAGTTCAACGCGGAAATAGCCTCGGAATTCCTCGCGGAAGCCAACATAATCACCGATATCGCCCACGACGGCGCAGAAGCGGCAGAGATGTTCAACAGCTCGAAGGAAGGCTATTACAGCCTTATCTTCATGGATATCCAGATGCCGGTGCTGGACGGCAATCAGGCGGCAGAGAAGATACGCTCCCTCGACCGCCCGGACGCGAAAACCGTCCCCATAATCGCCATGACTGCAAACGCGTTCATTGAGGACGTAAAGAAATCCAAGGCGCACGGCATGAACGGTCACGTCACCAAGCCGCTTGACATCAAGTCGCTCACCACAGAGCTGTGCAAATGGCTGCCGGAGTACAAAAAGAACAAAAATTAAGAGATGATACAATGAAACGTATAGTAACGATACAGGACTTTTCATGCGTGGGAAGCTGCTCGCTGACGGCGGCGATACCGGTACTTTCGGCGGCAGGGGTGGAGTGCTGCGGCATTCCCACGGCGCTGCTTTCAAACCACACCGGCTTCCCGACATTTTACAGCATAGACCTCACCGATGAGCTGAAGCCGATAAGCTCACAGCTTGAACGCGAGCATATCGGTTTTGACGGCATCTACACCGGCTACATCGCGTCAGTCGAGCAGATAGAGCTGATACAGGAGTTTATCCGTCAGTTCCGCAAGCCCGGCGACCTGCTGCTGATAGACCCGGTAATGGGCGACAACGGCAAAATGTACGCTGCCCTCACCAACGACTACCCGGAAAGAATGCGCAGCCTTATCGCCGGCGCAGACATTATCACCCCGAACATCACCGAGGCGTGTCTGCTCACCGGGCGCAGCTTCGACCCCTGCCCCACCCTGCACGAAACCAAGGAAATGCTGACCGAGCTTTGCGGCATGGGGGTACACTTCGCGGTGATAACCGGCTTCTCGGAGCGTGGACAGCTGGGCGCTGTCGGCTGCTATGACGGAAGGTTCACGGAATTCCTTACCCCGAAGCGGGACGTTGCGTGCTCCGGCACAGGGGACGTGTTCGCTTCGGCGCTTATGGGCGCAGTGCTGCGCGGCGCTGACTACCCGCAGGCGCTGGAAATAGCGACGAGGTTCACCTTCGCCGCCGTGGACTGCACCGCAAGCGCCCCTGACCGCCGCTTCTACGGCATACACTTCCAGCAGGTGTTGGGGCAGTACATTGAAATGTTGAACGCAGCGGAAGCGGGGCGGTCTGATGCCTAAACTGAAACGGCTTCACAAAGCCATTCTGTGCATAATCTGCTCGGCGCTGTTCTTTGCGTTCATGAACATGTTCGTGCGGCTTTCCGGGGATATCCCCACGATACAGAAAACCTTTTTCCGCAACTTCTTCGCGCTGTTCATTGCAAGCGGCGCAATGATAAAGAACCGCTGCTCCCTGATACCGCCAAAGGGCGCACGGCTCGATCTTGTGCTGCGGTCGGTGTTCGGCTACACCGGGGTCATTCTGAACTTTTACGCAGTGGGGCGGCTCAGTATCTCCGACGCTTCCCTGCTGAACAAGATGTCGCCGTTTTTCGCGATAATCTTCTCTGCACTTCTGCTAAAGGAACGCGCGAACAAGGTTCAGTGGGCAATAATCATCACCGCGTTCATCGGGGCGCTGTTCGTGATAAAGCCCAGCTTCCAGAACGCGGAGTTAGGCGCTTCCCTCGCGGGATTTCTCGGCGGAATGGGTGCCGGCGCCGCATACACCTTTGTGCGCCGTGCCACCGGAAAGGGCGTCAAAAGCTACTATGTGGTGTTCTTCTTCTCGGCGTTCTCAACGCTGGCAGCATTGCCGATAACGCTGATAAACTTCCAGCCTATGACGACCTATCAGCTGCTCATGCTGGTCGGCGCAGGCGTCAGCGCGGCAATAGCACAGTTCTGCATAACCGCGGCGTACTCCTACGCCCCCGCAAAGGAAGTGTCGATCTACGACTATTCCCAGATAATCTTCGCGGCGGCGATAGGATTCTTCGTGCTGGATCAGGTGCCGGACGTGCTTAGCTTTGTTGGCTACGCAATAATCATTGGGGCGGCGTTCGCGATGTTCAGGTACAACAACCGCAGACAGCCTGAACAGGAAAGTGAATAACAGATTTTCGGTGCATTTCATAATGCGCCGATGTTTTTTATAGACGAAAACGGTGCGAGTTGGTCACTCGCACCGTTGATCTGTAGGTCACCTCTAAAAACCTTGTTTGAGTGAAAATGCGTATAGTACACCGCCTGCTTCGTCAAACCTCCTCGTAAGGCATACAGCCTTACTTCGTCGGCTTTCCTCGCATTCGGTGCACTCTACCCATTTTCCCTTTTCAAACCGGTTTTTAGAGGTTCCC
>JBJFGA010000097.1:0-3369 GCA_051892275.1 Oscillospiraceae bacterium
CTACTTGACCCCTCTTCCGTTTCACCTCAATAGTAAATGCTGTTGCCGTGGGCATTTCCAGACAATAACCGCCTTTTTGTATGAATTTCCGGCAAATACTTGACAAATCCACCCCCGCGTGCTATAATTAACTCCCTCATACCAAATAACGACAACGGAGGTACAGCATGGAAGCAATATGGAACGAACTCTACAAAGCCGCAAAATCAGTGCAGAACGGCAGGCAGATATCCGGCTATGTTCAGGCTGGAGAAGTAGCCGCCGCGATACTCTCTGTCTCCGGCAGGATATACACCGGCGTGTGCATAGACACCTGTTCCACTCTCGGCATCTGCGCCGAGCGCAACGCCATCTTCAACATGATAACCAACGGCGAAAGCCGCATATCAAAAGTTCTCGCGATAATGCCGGACGGCAGCACCGGAGCACCCTGCGGCGCCTGCCGCGAGCTAATGGTACAGCTCATGCCGGATAACTACAAGTCGGTAGAGATTATGCTCGACTACACCGCCGGACGTGTAGTCACCCTCGGCGACCTCACCCCCGAATGGTGGATATAAAGCTAGGGCAACACTGAATAAATCACGCCTGACGACTTGGCACACAACCTGCGCACCAGATTTATCATTGCTTCCCTGATCTCCATATAAATTATAGACATACGTCCATAGTTTAACCGCCTATTGACGGGAGACGTATTGAACGGCTTATCCCCTCAGCTTCCCAGCGCCGCCGTTTCACTGTGGTTTAAACGATGGATTTTAACCATCGCTTAATAGGATAATAGTATAAGCCGCGCTCTCAGCCGCCTTTCCCGTATTCCGGAGCAAACAATTTAGCGGCATGCGGCTCTTTCAGCAGGAATGCCGCCCCCGCCACAGTGAACACGGTCTCCGGCAGCATGAACCCAACGTTATAGCACAGCGAATACACCAGCGCGTTCCACCCCTCCGGCGCCCATTGCGAAAAGAAGATCACTCCGCTCGCCACATGGCAGACCACCCTCACAACCGCCGCCAGGGCTATACCGCCGATGCACCCGGCAACGCCCCGCCGCCGGAACGCCCCCGCAAGCCCCAGCACCGAAAATGCCGCAAGGTAATCCAATCCCACGCACCCCGCCAGCGCTGCCGGCGAAAGCCCAATCCCGGCAATAACCCCAAGGTTGAGCAGCACCTGAGCCAGCGCGAAAACAAACCCACACAGCAGCCCATGCCAACAGCCGTACTTCACCGAGATCATGCACACCGGCAGCATACTGAGCAGCGTTACCGCCCCGCCCAGCGGCATTTCAAACACCTTTATCATACTGAGAACTGCAGCCAGCGTTATCATGACTGCACTGACCGCCAGCTTATCGGTATTCAGCCGCACATTCCTACCCATAAAGTTCCCCCGAGCCTATTTTGCCGCCTTGATAAAGCGGCTTTTTTATATTTATTATCCCACCATTCCCGTATTCAATGTACCCATAAACAAAAATCCCGGAGCAAAAGCCCCGGGATAAGTGCTATTGTGATCAGAGCGCGTTATTCACTGCGCTGATAGAGCTGTTGACCGACTTGATAGCCGAGCTGCACTCGGACTTGAAACCGGACAGGCTGTTGTAGCCCGCCATTGTGAAGATACCAAGAAGGTCGTCAAGGTCAGAGGTCAGACCGGAAAGCTTAGACTTAGCGCCGGAGTACTCCGAAGGAACGCCGGAGCTAAGCAGCCCGTAGTAGTTCAGAGTTGTCTGGTAATAGCCCGCAGCCTTCAGGATATTGGAAGTCTTGCTGTTGTAGATAGTGCTCATTACATCGTCAGAATAGTTTTTGCTGGAAAGCGCGGTAACAGCGTTCTGAACGGTAGTGAACTGTGATACAGAGTTGCTTGCCGCACTGGACGCAGCGGTCATTATTTCGGAGTAGGTGCGTGATTTGTCTGCGTCTGTCTGGTTAGAGGTCTGTAAGGACTTGTAGCTGAAGCTGTTCTTTACCGCCGAGTTGAAGCTGTCCCACTTGCTTTCCTCGGTAGAGGAGAACTTCTCCGAAGCGTCGTTGGAGGTGGTGACATAGGTGTAGTAATCAGTGTAAAGGTCGTACAGCTTTTGAAGCCCCTGATAACCGCTGTTCAGCTGGGAAGAAGTGGGCTTTGCGTTCTTGAACAGGCTCGCCGCACTGCTCTTTCCGCTGGAGAGGGTCTTGAGCATATCGCCGGTATAGAACGAACGGGTCTTGCCCTCGTCAAGCGCGTAAATAGTCGCCTGCGCGTAAACATGCAGCTTGCCGACCTCGGCGGATATCGCCTCGAAAGCGTCCAGCATCTTGTCGCGCTGCTTATCCTCGGAGGAAACGGTAGCAGAAGGCTTGACGTTCACCGGAACGGCGGTGGTTGCCTTGGTGGTGGCCTTCGTTGTTGCCTTGGTCGTAGCATTAGTTGTCGCCTTGGTGGTGGTAGCCGGCTTGTTGTCTGTAACAGGCTTTGCAGAAGTAGTCACAGTAGTGCTGTCCGGCTTATCCTCCTCGGAGGCAGGTGTTTCGGTCTCGCCGGGTGCAGGCTCCCCGGAAATCGTGTCAGAGGAAACCGGCTGGCTCTCCACGGTCTGCGCCGCTGACTCAACAGGCTCGCTTGTGTCAGCCACAGGCGCAGTATCCTCCGGCTCGGACTGCTCCGAAGTAACTACCGGGTTCACCGGCTGGTCGTCCGGTACCGAAGCGTCACTGTTGTTCGCGGTCGTGGTGCTGGGTGTGCTTACAGTAGTATGTATATTGTCAACAATATCATCAGACTTCTGTGCGGTGTTAGTGAATACAACCAGCGCGATTATGCCGACAACGACCACCGCTGCGCCGATAAGCGTAGGCAGCGGGATAACGCCGAACAGCTTGAACGGCTCCTTTTGCTGCTGCTGCGACTTGCCGCCAGATACGCTGTGCTTGAGCGGCTTGACGTTCCACTTGTTAGGCGATCCGCAGTTCTTGCAGACCTCCTCCTTCTCGTACATATCCTGACCGCAGTTGCGGCAGTAAACCAGCTTGCCGAGATCGGGACCGACAGGCTCCTCCTCTTCCTTCTTTCTGGGAGGCTCGGGACGGTTCAGCTGTATAGGTTCAGGTTCAGTATAAGCCGTCACCGGTTCACTGGCAGCAGGCTCACTGTAACTCGGCTCACTGTAAACAGGCGCTTCAGCAGCCGGCTCACTATAAACAGGCTCCTCAACTGTCGGCTCACTGTAAACCGGCTCCTCAACAGCAGGCTCACTGTAAACCGGCTCCTCAACAGCAGGTTCGCTGTAAACAGGCTCCTCAACAGCAGGCTCGCTGTAAACAGGTTCCTCAACAGCAGGTTCGCTGTAAACAGGCTCCTCAACAGCAGGCTCGCTGTAAA
>JBJFGA010000097.1:3469-3577 GCA_051892275.1 Oscillospiraceae bacterium
CAGGTTCCTCAACTGCAGGCTCGCTGTAAACAGGTTCCTCAACTGCAGGCTCGCTGTAAACCGGCTCCTCAACTGCCGGCTCACTGTAAACCGGCTCCTCAACAGCAG
>JBJFGA010000097.1:3677-17867 GCA_051892275.1 Oscillospiraceae bacterium
TGTAAACCGGCTCCTCAACTGCCGGCTCACTGTAAACCGGCTCCTCAACAGCAGGTTCGCTGTAAACCGGCTCCTCAACAGCAGGCTCGCTGTAAACAGGCTCCTCAACAGCAGGTTCGCTGTAAACCGGCTCCTCAACAGCAGGCTCACTGTAAACCGGCTCCTCAACTGCCGGCTCACTGTAAACCGGCTCCTCAACAGCAGGCTCGCTGTAAACAGGCTCCTCAACAGCAGGCTCGCTGTAAACAGGCTCCTCAACAACAGGCTCGCTATAAACCGGCGCCGGGCTTTTTACCTCGATATTGATATCATCATAATTCTGCTCCAGCTGCACCGGAACATCAGGTTCCGCCATTTCGCCGCCGTTGATGACCGGAAGTCCGCTCTCGGTCATGAATTGAGTTTCCGGCATTCCAGCCTCCATGGAGAAATCATCCACCTTACGGGAAAGGGATCCCAGCGAAGTGTCCTCCTGAACAGGCTCCGGCTTTACCGGCTCCGGCTCACGCACCGGGGCGCTTATCGCGGGCATTTCGCTCGCGGTGGAATTGAGATTTGCGAACTGACGGTTAAGGGCTTCTATCTCGCTGTTGAGATTGCCGCCGCCGATATCCGCCGCGCTCTCTCCGATACCGCCGTAGGACACGCCGCTGCCGTCAAATCCGCTGTTGTTCACGAACTGGTTTATCTGGTCGATATCGCTGTCGGATATCCCGCCGAAATCCCCGCCGAGGGGGTCGGAGTTGACCAGCGGAACGCTGCTTCCTGACCCGGAGCCTCCGCCGTTAAGTCTCATGCCGCACTTCTCGCACACATCGGTGCGCATCTGCATTCTCATGCCGCAGGTAGGGCAGAACACGAGGGTTCCCTCCTCGTTGCTCACCGGCTTAACGCCCGGCATTTCCTCGCTTTGAGGAGCCTCCGCCGGCTGCTCAGCAGCTGCCTGTGCTTCCTCCTCGTCCTGTTCCGGCGGAACAGGTGTACCGCACTCAATGCAGAACTGATAGCCACGGATCAGCCTTTTGCCGCAGTTTTCACAAAACATTATGTAATCCTCCCAATTGGATATGATGTATCGCGATCTCCCGAAAAAATCCGGAAACATAAATACCTAAAATAAGTATACTATACTAGCTAAAAAAAGTCAACTTATTTGGCGCTGAATTGTTAAAAAGAAATAATACCAGCAGGTACTTTTTGTGCATAATCATACCAAAATGAAAAGCGCCCGCCGGGCATTTCGCCCCGCAGACGCTCCTGACATCAAAAAAACGCCCGGTTCATATCACCGAGAAATACAACCCCGCGAACACTCCGGCTACCGCCGCCATAACGCCGGTGACTACAAGACATATCGCGAGATGCGCAGCAGTGTAGTACTTCTTTGGCTTCTCCACATTTTCCTCCAGACCGAGCGGGACTTCCATCTCCACCCCGTGGGAAGTCTGCTGAACCGGCGGCACATTTCCGTCCGTGCCGCTCTGTTCCTGCGCCGCACCCGGCTGCTGCATATCCGGGTCGGCGGTCGCCTGACCGCTCACCGGCGGCACACTCCCTGCAAACACGCTCTGCTCCGGTCCAGCCTGAACCGCCCCGGCGCTCTCGTTTATCGGCTGAGCCACCACGTCCTGCTTCGCTCCGCACCATGTGCAGAAAGCACTTCCTTCTACGACCTCTTTGCCGCAATTATTGCAATACATTCTGTAATTCTCCCTTTCGTTCGTTCTTTTCAGACATACCACCGCCGTTTCTGACGTAATCGAACAGATACTGCTGTGCAATGCCCTCTATTCCCCGGGTGCATTCCGGCAGTCCCTGCGGGTAGAATTCCGCCATAATGCGCTTCACCCACACGTCCCTCGGGAACGCGTCGGTCTTGTGGAATGCGAACAGCAGCACGCAGTCCGCCACCTTATCCCCGACACCGACAATGACCTTCAGCTTCTCCCTTGCCAGTTCCAGCGGCAGCCGGTCTATCTCGCCGAAATCTATCTCCCCGGAGTTCACCCGGTTCACCGCGTCGCAGATATATTTCGCCCGGAATCCCGCCCGCAGCGGCTGGAGGTCGTCCGGGGTGATACCATCCAGTCTCTTCGCCGTGGGGAACGCATACCCGCCCCCGGGCAGCCTCTCGCCGAAGCTCTCACACAGCCGCCCGATTATCCCCGCGATCCGTGGGATATTGTTGTTCTGGCTGATGATGAAGCTGATAAGCGTTTCAAACGGCTCCTGCCGCAGTATCCTTATCCCCGGCGAAAACTCACACGCCTTTTTCAGCATTTCGTCCCCGGAAAGCAGGTCAATGTAAGCGGAATAATTCGTTTTCAGGTCGAAATAATCCTCCCAGAACGGTATATCCCCCTCGTCAACTCCGTGAAGCACTACCGCGTTCCCGTCCTGTGTGAGCGTAAGCTCCCGCCCACCGGCGATACCGGTAAAGTCGCCGTTCACGTCCTCGCTCCAGCGGAAGCACTGCCCGCAAAGGAACGTCCTGCGGATATCAAAATTGCTGTTTTCTATCCTGTGATCCATAATTTTTTTCAAAACCCCTTGATTATTTGTCTTAATTATAATACAATAAGAGTATAAATTCAAGAGCCTGACCGATTTTTTCAGCGCATTTTCATCAGTTTAACGCAAAAACGATATACAGGAAGGAAATAATTATGAGAGAAAGCATACTCACCATACCGATAAATGAAGTATTCGAACCCCGTGAAGGCTGCCCTATCTGCGCCATGCGCAACACCGTAGAGCAGCACATCAGCGAGTACATAATGGGCGCGGCGATGATGGAACCCGACGTGCGCATGGAAACCAACCGCCTCGGTTTCTGCCACACCCACTTCAACAGCCTGCTGAAACAGAACAACCGCCTGTCGCTGGGTCTTATGCTGAACACCTATCTCGGTACGCTCCGCGGGGAGATATTCGAGAACAAGAACATATTCTTCACCAAGGGCGCCAAGGCTAAGAAATGCAGCGAGATAGAGAACACCTGCTTCGTGTGCAGCAAGGTGGACTGGGGCGTTGAGCACATGCTGGAAACAGTGTTCACCATGTTCCGCGAGGACGCAAAGTTCCGCAATCTCTATTCCTCTCAGAAATATATATGTATCCCGCACTACAACCTCATGATGTCCCACGTTCCGTCAAAGCTCCCCAAACCCGACCAGAAGCCGTTCATTGAAGCCACTGATAAGCTGGTGGAGAACTACATCAAGGAGCTTAACAGCGACGTGAACGACTTCTGCAACAGCTTCGACTACCGCAACGCCGGAAAGCTGCACAGCGCAGAAATGGAGCATGTCCGCAACTCGATAGAGCGCTCCATTGAGTTCCTGACATCGCGCAAGCCGGACGTAAAGTAATTTTTCAGAACAAAAGAAGGTCAGATAAATGGATATTTTAGCAATAGAAAGCTCCTGCGACGAAACCGCAGCCGCCGTTATCCGCGACGGCAGGGAAATAATCTCCTCGGTAGTCGCGACGCAGATAGAAGAACACAAGCTGTACGGCGGAGTCGTCCCCGAGATAGCCAGCCGCCGCCACTGCGAAAGCATAGTCGGGGTAGTGAACGAGGCACTCGAAAAAGCCGGCAAGACCGCCGCCGAAGTTGACGCGATAGCCGTAAGCTTCGCACCCGGACTTATCGGCGCACTGCTGGTGGGCGTGAACTTCGCCAAAGGACTTGCATTGTCGCTGAACAAGCCCCTTATCCCGGTTCACCATATCCGCGGACATATCGCGGCGAATTACCTCGCCCACCCGGAGCTTGAACCGCCCTATATATGCCTGATAGTATCCGGCAGCCACAGCCATATCGTCAAAGTGAACAGCTACACCGATTTTGAAATAGTAGGGCAGACCGTTGATGACGCAGCCGGAGAAGCCTTCGACAAGGCGGCACGCGCCATGGGCTACCCCTATCCCGGCGGAGTACACATAGACAAAGCCGCGCAGTCCGGCGACCGGAAGAAGTACCAGCTTCCCCACCCCCACACCGCGAACCCCTACGATTTCAGCTTCTCCGGACTAAAAACCGCAGTGATAAACCTCATTCACAACTCAAAGCAGAAGGGCGAGGAGCTGGACGTAAACAGCCTTGCGGCATGCTTCCAGTACACCGTGAGCGATATCCTCACCACCAAATTCCTGCAAGCAGCAAAGGAAAACGGCTGCAAGACCCTTGCCCTCGCCGGGGGAGTTGCGGCGAATTCCGGGCTTCGGGGTATGCTGGAACAGCGGGCGCAGTACAACGGAATGACAGTGTACGTCCCGCCGATATCCCTCTGCGGCGACAATGCCGCCATGATAGGCTGTCAGGCGTTTTACGAGTATCAGGCAGGTCACACCGCCGGCGCAGACCTCAACGCAGTCGCGACAATGCGGCTGGACAATGTAACATGGTGATCCAGGCAGGTAACAGTCAATGAAAAACATAGTTCTTATAGGAATGCCCGGCTGCGGGAAGTCCACCGTTGGCGTGCTTCTCGCGAAAGCAATGGGCTTCCATTTTATTGATACGGATATAGTGATACAGGACCGCACCGGGCGGCTTCTCCAGGATATAATCGACAAGGACGGACTTGACGCATTCTGCATTGAAGAAGAACGCGCGATAATGTCGGTGCAGGAGCAGACGAACTGCGTTATCGCCACCGGCGGCAGCGCGGTGTATTCCCGCAGCGCCATGCTGTACTTAAAACAGCACGGCTACGTCTATTACCTGTCGCTTCCGGTAGAGCAGGTAGAAAAGCGGATCAACAACATAACCACCCGCGGTATAGCCATGAGAAAGGGCGACTCCATCGCAGACGTATTCCGCAGACGGCGCCAGCTTTACGAGGAATACGCCGACATCACGGTGGAATGCGCAGACAGATCCCTTGAAGAAACAGTCGCAGAGATATGCGAGGAACACAAACTGCTAAGCTGACCACGAAAGGAGAATAAATGGAAGAGATCATTACAGAAACCGCCCCGTCAAAGATACCCGGCTTCAAAAAGGTGTGCTTCCGTCTGGGAATAATGATGATGATCATCTTTATTTCAAGAGGCACGGAAAACGTTATCCTGTCGCTGATGCAGGACTTGTTCAGCGGGCTGGACGCAACCGAGTCCTATATTATCCAGACGGTGCTTAGCTTCATATTCCTGTACATTATCCCGCTGATATGCGCCGTGCTCCTGCTGAAGCCAGAGAAAATGTGCCGCAACATCTACCGCAGACCCGAGTTCTTCAGCAACGCCATGGGAATGTTCCCGGCAATGTACGGTCTTGCGCTGATGACGAACCTGCTCACCATGCTTGTGTCGCAGCTGTTCCAGCAAACCGACCTGTATCGGTCCTTCAACACGGTAAACGAGCTGAAACCGGACAGTATGGTGAACGCGCTGGTCCTTCTGTTCCAGCTGGTGGTGATCGCCCCGATATTCGAGGAATTCTGGTTCAGAGGGATAGTGCTGGAAGCCCTGCGTCCCTACGGCAACGGCTTTGCGATACTGGTATCCGGGCTGCTTTTCGGACTTACCCACGCGAATTTCAGCCAGTTCTTCTATGCGTTCCTGCTCGGAGTATTCTTCGGCTATATCGCGGTATCAACGAAATCGATCGTCACCACCACCATCATGCACGCCTGCTTCAACAGCATTTCCGGACTTTTGCTGCTGTTCATGTCGGTGGACGAGGTTGGCGATTATTTGATGGCAAGGGCGGCAGGCATGAAAGGCGAGCAGACCCCTGTCGTGGTGGTATATCTCATCTTCCTCTTCGTGGTGATAATGCTGATGATAGTGGGCATTTTCATGGCTATTGCGAAGCTCCGCAAGCTGAAGCGCTACAAAGTTCCCACGGTCTGGACAGAACTTTCCGCCCCGAAGCGCTGGGGCATATTCCTCTCCCGCGTTACAACTATAATCGCCCTCCTCCTCGCCGCCGACACCTTCACCCTCCAGCTTATCCCCCGTACAATAATAAACCTCCTCAAATAACCAAAAGGCGCTGCATTAAAGCAGCGCCTTTCAAAATATAATTCAACAGGTACGTTTTCTCTTGAAGCTCCGCGCGAAGCGCAGCAGGTTTTTCGCTTCCTTTTGGCTTACCAAAAGGAAGTGGGGTGTGGGGCAAAGCCCCGCACTCGGCTCGGAAGCGCCGTTAAACGTGAAAAAAGCGCTAATCGGATCACAAGGACAAGCACTCCTCCAGGTTCCACTTCACTTCCTCATTATCATCTTCATCTTCTCCGCATTCTGCCGCCGGTTGACAAACGGCTTTGTCACCAACCTGGCAAGCCAGCAGACCGGCAGCAGCACCGGCGCCCGTTTCAGCACCGGGTAATGCTGCTTCATGTGCGCAAACGTCGGGAACACCAGTCTCACGAGATACCCGCCCCTGCCGGACTTCCGTATCCTGTTCGCCGCGGAGTTCTCCACTGTTCCGTAAGTCCCGCTGCCGAAGATATACCTCTCCAATTCCCGGGTCTGCTCCGTGTGCCGTCCATCCCCGAACCACACCTCCGAAAGCTCCACCAGCCGCCGCGCCGCGCCGCTCTTGCCAGAAGGCTCCAGAATATCAAGCGCCCTGCCGCAGTCAATGCCCACGCCCGAGTGAACGCACACCCACAGGTCCATCACCGTTCGTATACCGGTACCGCCCTCCTCGAGATGCTTCACCGCGTGCGCCAGGACATACGCAAAGAACGCGTCCGCGCCGAAGTCGTACCGCAGCCCGTCCTTTATCCCGCACAGGCTCCACGGGTCGGGAAACACGCATTGAAACTCCTGCCCTTCCTCGCCGAAAAGCTCCCGATGCACCTCGACGCTCATCACCGGCGGCTTGTGGTAAACGTCGTGGACATCATACCCGAAATGCTCGCAGGAATACCCCAGCCCCGCCATGATATCCCGTGCCTTTTCCGCATTCTCCGGGTCGATAAGCATGTCGATATCCGACATAGTGCGCATGTCGCTCTGCGGATAAAGGTGCTTTATAATGCACCCCTTCAGCGGCAGAAATCTCACTCCACCCGCCGAAAAAGCCGCGCTGATGCTCTCCAGCTCCGCCAGCTGTGTGATATCCTTCACCAGCGCCATATCCCTGACCTGCCGCCACTGCTTCGCAAGCTCCCCCGCCGGCGGCGCTTTCAGCGTTTCGACGGCGTAGTACGCCATTCCCGCCACACTGTGCTTCTGCGCCAGCCCGAACACCCGTTCGAACCCGCACCCCTCCGGCAGCTCCTTAGCCTGCTGCCCGTAAAGCAGCCCCCGCAGCAGCCCGATAAGATATTCCTGCTCCGTCATATTTCCTCTATAACTCCGTCCTTTAAAGTGAGCCGCCTGCCGCAGATATCCAGCGCCGCCGGACGGTGGGTGACTATCAGCACCGTCTTTCCGTCCATTGCCGCGATATTCTCCAGCAGCCGTTTTTCCGTCTGCTCGTCCAGCGCCGAGGTGGCCTCGTCCAGCAGCAGGAAACCCGCCCCGCTGAACAGCGCCCGCGCCACCGCGATACGCTGCGCCTGCCCCTCGGACAGCCCGAAGCCGTTCTCGCCTATCCTGGTATCAAGACCCTGCGGCAGCTGCTCGATGAACTCCTCCGCACATGCCGCCCGCGCCGCAGCAATGACCTCCTCGTCCGAGATCTCCCGCCCGCCGCGAAGAAACGCGATATTCTCCCGGATAGTGCCGGAAAACAGACAGTTCCCCTGCGGCACATACGCAAAAATACCCCTGGTTTCCCGCCCGGCGCGAAAGCTGCCGCCCCCGCCGCAGAACCGAATCTCCCCCGCCTGCGGCTGATAAGCCCCGAGCAGCAGCATGAACAGCGTGGACTTCCCCCCGCCGGAAATGCCTGTCAGCGCAGTTATCTCGCCCTTTTTCAAAGTGAGATCGGCGCTGGAAATGACCTCGTTCTCCCCGTAGGAGAACCGCAGCCCGCTGACTGTGACCTCGCTGAAATCAGCGTAACCAAGCTTTTTTTCGGCTTCTCTTTCCTCCGGAAGGGCTTCCAGCTCCATAATGCGTTCCGCCGAAGCCTCCGCCGCGTAATACTGCGGAAACAGCGAGGACATCTCTGCGAACGGAGCCTGTATCTGGTTCACAAGCTGAAGCACCGCCATAAGCGTGCCGTAGGTCATGCCCCCGCCCAGAATGCCGAAAGCACCCCACACCAGCGCCAGCACATACCCCGCCTGAAAAATCAAGCCGAAGCCCGCCCCGGAAATTATCCCGATCGTTCGCCGCTTCATGCGTGACCTGAAATGCTCCTGCTGATTTTCGTCGTTCTGCCGTATCATCTTCTGCTCCGCGCCGAACACCTTAATGACCGCCGCGCTCTCAACAGACTCCTGCAAAAACGACCTGACCCTGCCTTCCTTTTCCTGGACCTGCTTGTGCAGCCCTTTTAGCCGCCCCCGGAAGAACCTCGTCACCGCGAACACCACGACCCCCGCCGCCACGAAAAGCAGCGCGAACCACGGCTCCAGCGCTATCATGATAGCCCCGGCGCAAACCAGCCTTGTCGCCATGTTCACTGCGCTGGGAACAATGTTCGTGATACCCTCCGCGCATATCCTGACGTCCGAGAACATGCGGTTGAGCAGCTCCCCGCTATGGTACTTTGTAACTGCTCCAAGCTCCGAGGAAAGCAGCTTCCCGAACAGTTCCCCCCGCATATCCATCTCGATTTTAGCCCGTACATATTCCGACAGGCTGTTGCACACCAGCCGTAACACCAGCTGAAGCACCACGAACCCGGCAAGCCCCGCCGCGTAACCCCAGATACCCCCGGTGTCCCCGGCAACCGCGCAGTCGATTATCCCCCGGCACAGCAGCGAGAACGCCGCCCCCGCCGCCGCGAACACCGCGTTCCCGGCAACGATAGCCGCCAGCGCACCCCGCCGCCCCTTTGTCCGGGCGAACAGCCACGAAACCGCCGCCTTATCCGGCTTTCTTCCCGCCATTAGCTATCCTCCGAAGTCTGAAATATACCCTGCGGATAAAAAAACTTCTCCATAACAAAACGTATACTCTATACAGAAAACCCTCCGCAGCTATCCGTTTACCTTTCCGGGTGAGATATACCACCCGCCCGATGACCTGCTCCGGCTTTATGCCGTACTCCGGCGCAAGCTGATTATCCCCGCACATGGTGAAAGCGTCGTCCCTCTCACCGATTATCCTGTGCAGCACGAACTCCCCGCCAGAGCGCTTGTAGAACGCGATATCCCCCCGCCGGAGCCTGTCCGCCCTTGTCAGGGTAACGCTGTCCCGCCCCTGTACGATAAGCGGGAGCATACTGGTGCCGCTGGGGAACATGGTGAACTCCCCGCCGCTATCCAGCACCTCGCGGATAGTGTCCTCATAATCCGCCAGCCGGAATTTCTCGTTTTCAGGCAAGCAAAGCCGCCTTTCTCAACGCCGCGACAAAATCCGCGATATCCGCCCCGGCTCGCTCCGGTTCGATGTCATATTCCGCAGTAAGCGCCGCCAGAAGCTGCTCCTCGGACTTGTCCTGCTGAAGCTGCTCCCACAGGAACACCCCGGTGTCGTTGAGCCGGATAATGCCGTTAAAGCTGCGGCTCGCCTCTCCAAGAGCCACCACTACATTCTGCCCGCCTACCTTTTTCAGCAGGAAACCATCTTTTATTTTCATAAGCAAACCCCTTTTCATAAAAGCTGTACTTATATTATATACAATCGGTAATGTAATGTCAATAACCGCCGTTTACACAAAGCGCGGGTAAATCTGCACAAATAATCACCTGTCAATTCATTGTTTTAGCCGAATTTAAGACGCAAGGAAAATTACCCCTTGACATTTGACCTTAATAAAAGTATAATCGAAAATGTAGGGATAGCTTTAAATTAATCCTTATTCTAACAAAGTTTTTCAGGAGGTTAATTATCTTATGAGATTAAGACGATTAATGGCTGCCTCAATGGCAGGCGTTATGGCAGTAAGCTCGGCAATAGTATGCCAGATCACAGCAAGTGCTGAAAAGATCCAGTTGTCCGGCGCATTTGATCCCGCAGCTAATCAGTATGCCGATGAGTGGTGCAAGAACGATAACGGCGAAAAGCTTTATGTTCATCAGTCAGTTTACCCGGTTGATTTTTCGACATTAAAGACTGTTGATATCAACCTGAACATCGGCAGCAGCGGTATCAATTCTCATGTTACATCTATCAAGTATACAGTTATCGATGACAGCTGGGGCTGGGTTGACGGCACTTCAAACAATGTGGATCTGGCAGCTACCGGTAATACCACCGCAACTATCGATCTGTCCGCGCTTTCAGATGAAGCGCTTGCGACCTGCAAACAGGTGCTCTTCAGAGTTGAAACAGACTCCACAGCCGGAGATGTTGCGGATTATGGCTTCACAGTAAGCTCCATCATCGGCAATTCCTGCGTAGAATGGACCGAAGAAACCACCCTTTGGGAAGGTACCACAGTACTTTATACCGCTGTGTCTGCAGACGCCGCCTTTGATCTGACAGCCCTGAGCGACAGCGCTGTATTCACGATCACTATGGATACCAACGACGCAACCGGTGTACAGACCGGCTGGGGCGTTGGCAACGCAGTTGCCAACAACATCTGGAATGAAGAAGTAGATGGTGAGGAAGTCAGCAGAACTCTTGCAGTTGCTTCTCCCGGACAGAATATCACCAGCGGTACATTCTCGTTCACAAAGGCAGAGCTTCTCGCAGCTGCCAATGCAACAGAGCTGAACAATCTCCAGATCCAGACATATACCAACGGCGCAGTATTCAAGAAACTGACCGTAAAGGACATCAAGTCTGTCGGCATTACCAAGATCACCCTTAACAAGACAGAAGCAGAGCTTACAGCAGGCGATTCCGCAACAGTTGCAGGAACCGTTGATCTGACCGCTACTGTCAGACCCGCTATCGCTACCGACACCATCGACTGGACTTCCAGCGATGAAACAGTCGCAACCGTTGATGAGAACGGTAAGGTCACCGCAGTAGGCGCAGGTACCGCTACCATCACCGCAACTGCTCACAGTGACGCTGATGTAACAGCAACCGTTGATGTTACCGTAAATGCAAAGACCTATACCGTAACTGCTTCCGCTGCTACAAACGGTACTATTACCCCCAGCGTGAACAAGGCAGCAGAGGGCGATGAAGTCACCATCACCGCTACACCGGATGCAAACTACAAGCTCGGCACCATCAAGGTAAACGGCACAGCGATCACCGGCACTACATTCACAATGCCCGCTGCCAACGTAACTATCACCGCTGAATTCGTAAAGTCCACATTCAGCGTATCAGACGTTACCACCGACGCTAACGGTACAATTACCATTGACAAGACCGCAGCCGCAGAAGGCGAAACCGTTACTATTACTCCGAAGCCCAACGACGGCTATGAGCTGGACACCATCACAGTAAACGGCACAGCTATCACCGGCACCACTTTCACGATGCCCGGAGAAGAAGCTATCGTAAAGGCTACCTTCAAGAAGACCGCTGTTACCGTACTTTCAGAAGCTGCTACAAAGGTTTACGATAACATGGACAACATCGTTGCAGACAACGATACAACTGCTGATGATGTGCTCAGTGCGATCAACGGCTTTATAAACAACACCGCGATCACCTCCAGCTGGAACACCACCAACAAGTTCACCAAGCAGGAATCCACCACAACGGCAACCGGCTCTATAACCGGTTCTGTTGATCTCGCATACGGCGGAGTGACCACAGGTGTTGCTGTAAACATTGAGATCGCTAAGATCCCGGTTACCGACGAGGATAAGGTGGCAGTTGCAAAGACAAATGCACAGAAGGCTCTGAACAGCATCACCGCTACTAACGATATCACCTCTGAGAGCATTCTCGCAGCAGTAAACAAGAGCATCTCCAGCACCGGAGCTACCGCTGCTATATCCAACTTCAAGGTAACAAAGGCAACCTCCACTACAACAGGTTCTGTTACCGGTACGCTCACCCTCACCAGCGGCAGTGTTTCGGACACCATAACTATCAGCTACACCATTGCGATGACCGAAAAGACCGACGCCGAAAAGCTCGCAGAAGCTGAAACCGCAGCAAAGACCGTTACCGATGTTGCATTAAGTGCAGATGAGATAACTGTTGCAGCAATAACAAAAGCTGTAAACAACTCTGACATTACCGTCAAGGTAGAGTCCAAGGTTACGACCGAGCCCACCACCACGACCGAGGGTGTGACCACCGTTACCGTAACTCTTACCCTGAACGCAGAAACCAAGACCATCACCAAGACTTTCTCGATCGACAAGCTGCCTGAAACACCTGAAACTCCGGAAACTCCGGAAACACCCGATACACCGGATACACCCGATACACCCGACACACCTGACACACCTGACACACCTGACACACCCGATACTCCCGAAACTCCTTCTGAAAATGAAGTTAAGCCGCTGTACACCGGTACGACCGCTCTCGGCACCGATTGGAGCAAGTCCGTTACCGTTCCGAAGGCTGACGTAAAGGTCGGAGATACGATCAGGATCAAGGTAGGCACCGGTTCCGCTGATTACCACCAGGTAAAGATCATGGACAGCAACTGGAAGGAGCTTACTTCACCGGAAGGCGTTAACGAGTGGGGCTGCATCGATGTAAGCGCAGATGGTTATGTAACATTCACGCTGAACGAAGCTGACGCAAAGGCTATCCGTGAGGGCGGTCTGATCATCTCCGGTTATGACACCACCATCTCTGGCGTAGAGGCTGTTCTCCTGAAGGACGACACTTCCATCAAACCTACTGTTGCATCAAGCACAGGCTCTACCAAGGTTGACAGCGTAATTGTAAAGCAGGATGCCAACGGCAAGATCACCGAGGAGATCGCGGTATTCGCTATTTCCGCCGAGGACGCAAAGAACTGCGACTTCTTCCAGGTTACCATCACCAGAGAAAAGGACAGCGCTGTATTCACCACCTATGTTGATGAGTGCTACAAGTATGTAACGTTCAACTATAACGGCACAGATGTAAGAGTGACCAGCAGCGGCGCATACACTGTTGCACTCGACATCACCGGTATCGGCAGCGACTATGGCACACTTACCATCAAGATCGCCCCCGGCGTTGCAAAAGGCTGATTGATTTGGAGGAACATAAACAATGAAAAAAACATACGAAAGACCCGAGATCGAGATCACCTCTTTCTCCACTGAAGATATCATCACCGCAAGCGCTACCGGCATGAACACCGTTGATGACGTTATCGGAGCGGCACAGAAGATCGATATCAGCGACGAGAACAAGTGGACCAAGTAAAATAACGGCATAACAAAACGCCGGACGCGTAACAGCGCCCGGCGTTTTCATGAGGAACCCATGAAAAGACTGTACAAAATCTGCTCTCTTCCGGTGGAATGCGACTTCCGCTTCCCGACAATGACCGCCCGTGCGGAAAAATACCTCTGCGACAGTCAAACGCCCCCCGCAGTATCTCTGGCGTTCTCCCAGCCGCTCATAAACCAGCTGAGATCCCGCCAGCCCGACCTCACCGATGATGACTGCGAGATAATCTACACCGCCGAGGCGTTCTATTTCTCTCTGCTGCATTTCGACGGCTTCATGCTGCACTCCAGCGCCGTTGTTATGGACGGCGAAGCCTACCTGTTCTCCGCCCCCAGCGGCACCGGGAAATCCACCCACACCGCACTCTGGCTTCAGCAGTTCGGCTCCCGCGCGCAGATACTCAACGATGATAAACCCGCGATAATGGTAGAGCAGGGCAGCGGCACAATAACCGCCTGCGGCACTCCCTGGAGCGGAAAAAGCGACCTCAACCTCAACCTTTGCGTACCCCTCCGCGGGATATGTATTCTTGAGCGCAGCCCCGAAAACTTCATAGAGCCGCTCCCGCCGGAGCAGTCGGTGTTCGCTCTGCTGAACCAGACTCTCCGCCCCGCCGACAGCGACCGAATGACGAAGCTGCTCGACCTGCTGGACGCGGTGACCACCCGCGTGCCAATCTGGCACATGGGCTGCACCATTTCAGAAGAAGCCGCCCAGATGGCATATAAAGCCATGTCACGGAAATAAACATAGCCCCGAGAGCAACCGTTTTCTTGGCTAATCTTGTCGAAAAATCTTTCGCAAAGCGAATGGTTTTCGCTTCCTTTTGACACAAAAGGAAGCGGGGTGTGGGGCAGC
>JBJFGA010000098.1:0-17724 GCA_051892275.1 Oscillospiraceae bacterium
CCTTCATATCGCCTTTGGTGTAATCCTTAACTGCATTGAACAGCTCGTTAGCAGCGGAAGTGTTGTAATCGTAAACCAGTCTGCTGTGGTATTCCTTGAGCAGCTTGCTTACGTTAGCCTTGGAAGCTCTGTTGGTATCGTCAGCTTCCCAAGCGTTCATAACGGTTACGCAGTCAACAGCAGCCTTGTAGCCCTTAACGATGTCAGGGAGAGTGGTCTGCTTGAGGGACTTGATCTCGTCCATCTGCTCGTAAGCAGCGTTGATGTCAAGTCTAGCGGAAGCAAGGTGCTCATACAGCTCGCCATAAGCGATGCTCTTGCCAGCGTATGCCCAGAAGCCAGCGTTGGAGAGCATATCATACCAGCCGTTGATAGTACCGATTCTCCAGGACTCGTAAGCGTACTCCTTCTGGAGCATTGCCTCGTATGCCTTCAGAGCGGATCTGAACTGGGACTTGGTAACTACATCGTATCTGGTCATGTTAGCTGCTGCTTCGAGTTCCTCGTAAGCATCAGTGATGATACGGCTGTCGGAAGAACCGAGAACTGCCTCAGCCTCCTCGTACTTCTCCTCGAACTTCTCGAACTGGGTCTCGTTGAAGATCGGGTCGCCGAGCTCTTCATTGTAAACGTTGCCGCTCTCGTAGTTCTTGGTGTTAGCGTCGATAAGAGCCTTCAGCTCTTCAACAGTGTGGATAACCAGCTTCTTGTAGGTAGCTTCCAGCATTGCATAAGCAACGGTGTAGTTGTCAACAGTGGACTCAACATCGTCGATTACGTTCTCAGCATACTCGATAGCGTCAATGAACTTCTCACCGGAGATGGAGCCGTAGTCGTTGATCTCGTTCTCACGGAAGGAATCAAAGCTCTTTACATAAGCTTCGAGGTCAGCCTTGGACTTAACCTGAGTGGTTGCTGTTTCTTCTGCATTAGCTACAACTGCAACAGCGCCAATAGCCATTACAGAAGCCATAGCAGAAGCAAGAATTCTTCTTCTTAACATAATTGTCCTCCTAAATGTTGTTTTTTAAAACATCTCTGAGTTATCGGGCACTCGGATGTAATAAACGGAAATGATGAGCCGTTCGCCACCGTAGTCAGCGGAATTTCTAAAAAAGTTTCAAATGATTTTGAAATATTTTTTGTCGGCTGCACTACGGTAGTCACACGGTCTTTAAAAAAAGTTTCAGAATTTTTCAGAAAAAAACGAAATTTTTCTGAAAAATGTTGTTAGCGGTGAATTACTTTCTCTTCTTGGAGAGAACAACAGCGCCAGCAGCTACTACTGCGAGGCCTGCAACAGCAGCGATACCCTCAACGCCGGTGTCAGGAGAGCCCTTATCCGGAGTGGTAACTACTACGTTGGAAGCGTCAGAAGCGGTGTCGTCAGCAGCAGGGGTCTCAGCAGGAGTCTCGTCAACTACGGGAGCGGAAGCTGCACCGTAAGTAACATTGCCCATTGCGTCGAAGGTAGCGAGAACGTTGCCGTTTGAATCAGACAGCTCGGTCTCGATTACTTCGATGTCGGACATTGTGAAGCTCCAAGCCTGCATGAATACTCTGTACAGGGACAGATTGCCGATGTCGCCGTTAGCAACAGGGTTGATTACGTCAGCTTCAATCTTATACTGATAGTCGCCAACCTTAACGGTCTGAATGCTCTGTGCGGTGTCGGTGGTGTTGAAGCCAAGAGTGTCCTCTTCATCTACGCCCCAGAACTGACCAGCGGTAGCCCAGTTGTACTTGTTGTAAAGTTCAGGATCCTCAGAGGTCTTGTCGCTGTGTGCGGAAACAACGATAGCGCCGCCGCCCATGCCGTCCCACCAGTCGCGGTTGTCAGCGTCGTCGATTACCTGGAAGGTGAAAGCAACGTGAGTAACCTGAGAGAGGTCGATATCAACGGACATTGCGGGAACGCCGTCCTTGTTTGTGCCATCGGAGAACAGGCAGATACCATAGTTGCCGCTGCCATCAGCCAGCAGGTACTCTGCACCGCCGGTGATCGGACGGAAATCTGCACTTGCGGTTACTGCAACTGCGGATACTGCAACAGCTGCAGCTGCTGCAACAGACAGAATCTTTGCGATTTTCATGATAAAAATCCTCCTAAATTCATTTTACCCTCCAGGAACACGATCCATCATTGGAGGGAAAGTTACCTTAAGGCATAAATGTGCATCGGGACACAGATATCCTTGTAATACAATATACCATTTTTCGGGGTCATAAGTCAATGTGCAATTTGAATAAATCTTTGGCGTATTTTTCTTCACAATTGTTAATAGTAAGTAGACGCTTAAATTCCGACCTTTGAAAATAGCATAACAACGCCTTTTAAGCCTGTTAGGTATTTTACTTAAGCGCTCTCTGCTCAAGGTTTTTTTGCAATCTTCCGGGCATAGTATATGCTCCACTCCTTATGCTATTCCCTTGCAGTTACAAAATAAACCGTGATTTTTATGCAAATTAACCAAAAATCACAACACCGCTTGAATTCTCAATCAGATTGTGCTATACTATTTAAGTGCAAAACGCCTCTTTAGTTAAATGGATATAACAGCCCCCTCCTAAGGGGCAGTTGTAGGTTCGATTCCTACAAGGGGTGCCAAAGTTTTGCCGCGCGAACAAGCGCGGCAAAACATCCGATTTTTCTCGCCAGTCCCGGAGTGGGACTGGCGTTTTTGCTGTGTTGAGCAGATTATTTTGTTGCAGAAAGCTGACCGCAAAAACCGAAAAATCTCCACGCGCTTCTACAGCGGTGGGGTGGATTTTTTGCACTTGTCCTTTGCTGTCCTTTATGTTCGTGGGTTCTGGCGCAGGCAGCCTATATTTAGAAAAGCCAAGCGTGGAAGCGTAGAAGTGCCGAAGTCCGTAAAATTCCACAGAATGTGATGTCATTCTTTTTGCAGAACTCGTTCAACCATTCTTATGCTGAATTTATATCCATAGGCTCGCCGTTCCACCTTATAAATAAGCGCCTGCTTTCGACCCACTTGCTGCCGAGCTTTTCGCGCTGTTCTTCTTGCTTGATTTCTGAGCCAATCCTCCGCAAACTCCTCAAACTTAATATTGGCAGAACCCACCATTCCGTTGCAGACTTCCTGCTCAAACATTACCAACTGACGGTTCAGTTCATTCTCGATCTGACGTTTTGTCATTCACGGCTCAGGTTTCCACGTCTTTGTTCTGGTCACCTGGTTACAGGATGTTCTAAATGACCGTCTGAGCGCGTTTAAGAACATCTGGAAATGAAAAATGCACATATAAAAATTTCCGATGCTTTTTTGTTACAAATGCACATACAATTTCCAATCTCATATTAGATTTAGTGAGTACTCATGCGGGTATTTCTTTTTCAGAAACACAGCTTGCATACGCCTTGAGTATTGCCTGCTCAAACGTCTGACGTACTTCTGCTCCGATAGGATGAACGATATCCCGGTATACACCGCTATCGACCATTCGGCAAGGCATTGCCACGAAGCTGGATACTCCCTGCGTGAAATGTCATCTCGCCGGGAATACGTCAATCCCCACCAAAAAAATTAGCAAAAAAGTGCAAAATATTACCCATGTGGCGATTGACAAATATTTTATAATATAATATTATATTAATTATAGAGCACTATTTTCATTCAAATAATAATCATTTTAAGGAGGAATTGCTTATGAGAAAAAGAAAACTACTCAGCAAGGCGCTTAGCGGTTTTGTTGAGCGGCGCAATGTTAGCCGGAATGATACCTGCGGTATCGGTGACCGCTGCTGCAGAAGCCGGCAATCACACTGTTACAGGCTATGTCAACGAATGGAGCTATAGCTTTGAGAACGGCTTTGACGGCACAAAGTGGAAATCGGAAGACAAAGACGGAGACACTCATAGCTGGGAAGTGTCGATATCTTCGACATTTTCGCACTGCGGCAGCAAGTTTATGTTTTCGGAATCCGAGTATCAGAATCAGGATTATGAAGATGTACCGCTTGACCCCGACAACTGGCTGTATTCGCCGTTGATCGAACTCTCCGAGGACAAGGAGTATCAGCTGACGTTTAATGCGTCCGGTATGAATAATACGTTCGGCGTGTATATTGCTGTCGGCAGATACAGTACCGACTATGTTCAGATCGGCAGCGACTACACCATCAGCGGCACAGGTTGGAAGCAGTATACAATCGACCTTTCCGAATACGCAGGGAAATACATACATCTGGCGTTCGTTCATCACAACAGTTCAAGCGCCCTGGAATTGTTCCTTGACTGTGTGGATATCAGCGGCAAGCCCAAGGGATATACCAAGGTTAATTCCTGGGGGTTTGAGGACACTGTGTTTGAAGACGAAGACTGGGGTGTTGCCGACGTTCCCACGAGCTTTATTGCGGCAGACAAGGACAAAGACGGCGATACATGGGAGGTTATAAAAGCTGATTGGTATGCTCACTCGGGAGATTGTTCCTTAAGGTCACGCCAAAACGGTCCCGATGTTGTGATGAATAACTGGCTTCGCCTGCCGCAGCTCCCGTTATCCAACGACAAGGATTATCTACTGACATTCTATGTTGACGACAGCTTTGCTTATCAATACGTTGATGTATATCTGTACGGCAGTAAATGTTACGATGGCAACGTTACTCCGGAAGACTTAGACGGTGACGGCATTCAGGAATATTACAGTAAGGTTCTCACCGAAGAAATTGCTGTCGTTGGAAAAGTCAGCGGTTGGCACGAGGTAAAGGTTGACCTCAGCGACTATACGGGTCAGTATGTGTATGCAGCTATCGTTCAGCAAGGCGGCGAGGGCGAAATGCGCGTTGATGATATTGCTTTATGGCAGCGTCCGGCGCACACCCCCGATGGCGAAAGAACAAACGTTTTCTTTGAGGGCTTTGAAAACGAGGACGAAGAACTTCCCACGGGCTGGGAAACCTTTGACGAGGACGGCGACGGCAACAGCTGGAAAGCGGGATATGGTGGAAGCACAAAGAAGCATCACGGAGAAGGCTATGTTTACTCGAGTTCGTACGGCTATGGCAAAGCGCTTACCCCCGATAACTGGCTTGTTATGCCGGAATATACCGTAAGCACAACCGTGAAAACGACCCTCACCTTTGAGGCTGTCGGCTCACACAGCACTGATTACAATGAAGTATTCGGCGTGTTTATCTCCGTTGATGGCGGCAAATTTGAGCAGATAGGCAAGGACTACACCACAAGCTATGCTTGGCAGGAGATTGAGGTTGACCTCACCCCCTATGCAGGCAAAAGCGTAAGAGTAGCAGTCGTTCATCATAATTGTACTGGTCAGGGAAGACTTTTGCTTGACTGCTTCAACATCTGGGAAGAGCCTTTCCCGCCGATTGAAACAGCTGACGTCACTGTTGACATACCCATGGTCGGGGAAACTGTTCCGACAACCAATGCAGAAGCGATAAAGATAAATATAGATTCGTATGATATTTCCGCTCGTGCCTATATGTTCCAGTGGACAAAAACAAGCAAGGAAAGTTACGAAACCGAAGAAACTCCGAAGTATACTTCTGTTACAAATGGAGAGACTTTTAGCGTTGACTATGTTTATCGTCTTGTGGCAAGATTCACACTTGATGAATGCTATACCTTTGCAGATAATCTAAAAATGACGGTAAACGGTATTGCTGATTATTATGATGCAGAATATGAAATCAAGGGCGACGGCAATATTCTCGACGTTAGTGTGATATTCTATCCGCTCGAAGCGTACATAACCAATGTTGCTGTTACAGTGACCGAGCCTGTGGTCGGCGCTGTTCCCGATATAGCCCCCACCGTTGTTACTACTCCCGCAAAGACCTTTGAACACTATGCGGGTTGGGCAAAGGCGCTGAAAGAGGATTATACAACTCTCACAGAAACCGATTGGGATCCTATAAAATCCCCAACCGAGACATTTGCCGAGGGCTATGTTTATGCTGTGTGTTTCGGTATGTTCATTGATGCCCTGCCACAGTATGAGTTTTCACCGGATGTTACCGTTTCGATCAACGGCAAACCTGCTCTTAAGATGATTGAAAGATATTGCTACAGCCCGAGTGAGCTTTACGCTTATGCTGTTTATGACCTTTCAAGCACCAAGCCGCAGAATGTAAAGGCTACCGCAGGCGACGGCAAGGTAACACTTAGCTGGAAAGCACCCACCGGAGCGACCAAATACGGTGTTTACACTTACCTTGACGGCAAATACTACGCACAGGGTACTACTACCGCAACGACTTACACCGTTGACGGACTTACCAACGGCACAAAGATCGGATTCCTTGTAAGAGCATACATTGACGGCGTTTGGAGCAGCTTCACCGCAGAAGATGTTGTATACGCAACTCCTGTTGCAAGCAAGCCTAAAGTGACCGCAACTCCCGGCGACAGGAGTTGCGTATACTACATCAGCAGAAGTGAAGCTGCTCCATGCTCCGTCAATGTATGCTCTAACAAGGAAGCCAATCTTTGTGCCGTTGGTAAGTCCGGTCACTGTGTAAGTAGTTGCGGTAGTTGTTCCCTTTGCGTAGTACTTTCCGTCAATGTAGGTATAAACGCCGTACTTGGTTGCGCCTGTGGGTACTGTCCAGCTAAGCTTTACCGCGCTGTCGCCGGGAGTTGCTGTAACCTTCGGCTTGCTTGCAACAGGAGTTGCGTATACTACATCAGCAGAAGTAAAGCTGCTCCATGCGCCGTCAACATAAGCCCTTACAAGGAAGCCAGTCTTTGTACCGTTGGTAAGTCCGGTCACTGTGTAGGTGGTTGCGGTGGTAGTACCCTTTGCGTAGTATTTGCCGTCAATGTAGGTATAAACGCCGTACTTGGTCGCTCCGTCGGGCGCTTCCCAGCTAAGTGTTACCTCGCTGTCGCCGGGAGTTGCTGTTACCTTCGGCTTGATCGAAAAAGGAGTTGCGTATACCACATCGTCTGTGGTGAAGCTGCTCCAATTGCCGTCTGCGCCTGCTCTTACAAGGAATCCGATCTCTGTGCCGTTGGTAAGCCCGGTCACTGTGTAAGTGGTTGTGGTGGTAGTTCCCTTTGCATAGTACTTGCCGTCAAGGTAGGTGTAAACAGCGTACTTGGTCGCGCCTTCAACCAAATCCCACGAAACCGTTACCTTACCGTCGCCCGCAGCTGCCTTAACGTTCACGGGCTTTGAGGGCGGGGCATCGGGAGTTGCATAAACAACATCTTCTGCCGTGTAGCTGCTCTCTACGCCGGCTTCAGATACCGCTCTTATCAAAAAGCCGTATTCTGTGCCGTTTGCGAGATTTTCTACGGTGCAGCTGAGATCGTGGCTGAGATCCTCAACTGTTGCGATTTGTCTTAAAGTGCCGTCCTCGTTATAGAGGTACACGTTGTAACCGAAAGCGCCCTTGCCCTCTTCCCAGCTAAGATCCACCTTGCCGTCGCCTGCTGTTGCCTTAACGTTCGCAGGCTTTTCGGGAGCGATCGTAAAGGACCGGTAAGCGGAAAACGGCATATTCTCATCGTAACATGTTATTGCTTTTTCGCCGTTGATGGTTACGGGAGTGGAATCGACGAATGAAAGATCCTGGTCAGCATCAAGCACTATTTCAACGGTGTACTCCTTGCCTGCCTCGAATTTGTCGTTCTCGCCCAGCAGAGTATTATCGCAAGACCACTCTACGCTGACAACGGAATATCCGCCCACCTTATCTACGATTTTGTATTCAAAAGAGGGAGTTTCGCCTGCAACCGGCGCGGTAACCTCCAGAGACGGAGCGATTTCGACCTGCTTGATATAAACGAGAATATAATTGCGGTCCTGCTCCAGTGCTAATTCGTAATGTGTAATGCCTATATCCGCTGTGGGGTCATCAACAGTTGCTTTACTCTCCACAGTTATATTGCCGGTAGAAGCAGAGCATGGCCATAATTCCCACTCGTCCTTGTTATAAGTCATACCTGCCGTCGGAGCATTTTCCGTTGTCAGCTTATCGGCAAGGTCTGAAACCTTTACAGGATATTGTTTGTCGGTATCAATGGTTATGTATTGCCCTGAATCTTCATAAAGCGTGATTTCGCTGTCTTCATGCGGCACAGTTGAGGGGTCTGTTGCGGTTATATACAACTTTTCCTTATCCCGCAAGTCGACAGAGTCACAGTCGTTTTCATTCAGAAATGCCTTGATTCCTGCATCGAAAGAATCACCGGTTGCCAGTTTCTTTGTATATATGTAATCATAGGTCTCGGGGTCTATTTCAAAGCAGTTTATTCGCCAGATACTGCCGGAAGTCTTTCTTTCGTTTAGATAGTTTAAGCCTATGTTATCTTTGACCTCATTCATCAAATCAATAGAGGTGAAAGATTCCCAATCATAATCATTAACATAAACATTATATTTAACATCTCTTACAAGCTTCGCCTTGCTGACATCGAATTCACCCTTTTCGTCGGCAATAATTTGAATAACGCCCCACAACGCTTCCATGGTTGTATAATTACTGTAGGAATAGTAATATTTTTCGCCGTCATAAACGAGAATATATTTACCATTTAAGCCGATAGATGAAAAATCACCCGTGCTGGTGTTGGTTACGCTTATTTTTTGGTTGGTATCTTCGCCCCAGCCGTTATACACGGGGATATCAAAGGTTTTGTCCTCGACTTCAAGGTGAATGACGGCAGAACTCGGCATGAAGGACGGTCCTTCATGGTCATAGCTGTATTCACACGTGTATAAAGACTGAAACCCCGACATCGGGACCTCAAAGCTTGCAGCGCCGGTTGGAATCGTCACAGAGCCGCTCTTTGGATCAATAACTATATAGTCCGATTCGCCATCTTTGCAAGCGCTGAATAACTGCCACGAAACCTTTTTCAGCGGGTTGTTAATATCGTCTGTATATTCCTCCGGCACGTCTATGGTCAGCACAGGATCGCCCTTTTCGTTGTCGGTAAACGTGGTTACTGTTTGAACCACCTCGGTATCACACTGTATGATGCCTCTGCAATAGTCATCCCAACCTTTCGACTCCGGGTCTTTGTCGGTAACAATATAATTGTGAACCGGGCTTATTCTAATACCGGAATAAGTATAAGCATCCCCATTATATCCACTCAGAGCATTCGCAAGTTGATTTCCGGTCACAGCCGTTTGGAAAGAATAATTTCCTTATCGTGAGCCGGAGATGAACCACAGGTTATTTTTGGTGAGGTTCAGCTTTTCTGCGGTGTTTTCCTCGGTGATCTGGAGGCAGCCGCCTGTGAATTGGTTTCCTCCGATATCTTCAGCATTCACTCTACTGTCTTTTAAATCACCGCCGGCAATAGTGACAGCGTTTTCAAGTGTTGCCGACGCCGACATTTGCAGCGCCGTAGCAGCTATCGAGCCGGCAAGCGTCATGGCAAGAAGCCCTTTCAATCGTTTCTTGATCAAAATACATCACCCTTTCAAAAAGCATAATATTTCCATTGACATCTCCATTTTACAACAAAAAATCCTCTGTGTCAAGAAAAATTCAAAAAAATTTTCTCAAATCACTAAAAAAGGTTAATACAAGATAAAATCGGGTTAATATATTGACAAAAAGCGCCAAATCATGGTAAAATAGAACTGGAATTATTTTGTGAGGTATGATATGAAGATAATTAATGCGATACTTCGACGCATTGCCGTATTTGCTGCGGTGATGCTGGCGCTGTGGGCGGCGCTGGTCGCTGCGGCGGCTATCCCTAACGAGCGCATTTATGACAATATGTGCGAGAGTGCGATGTTTTTCAAGGACAAGCCACCTTACGTCAACGAATCGCAGCTGCGGCTCATTCAGGACAACTACGCCGATGTGATACTGCTGAATGTGACATGGAACATGGGCAGCGACCCGCTCGTTTCCACGCTGAACACCGCCTACTACGATGGCAACGACGGCACGAACGACTACGGCGAGAACTGGGGGTTTTACTGCGTCGTTGAGGGCACTGCCGAGCCGAACACCGACTACTCCCGATACTGGCACGGCATGGCGGCTCTGATACGCCCGTTCATGCTGTTCACCGACATTGACGGCATAAAGCTTATCGGCACGATAACGGCGTTCGTATTGCTTGCGGTGAACGCGGCGCTGCTGCTGAAAAAGCGGCAGTATTTCGCAGCGGGGGCGCTTGCGGCGGCGTTTTTGTGCGTTCATGTGTGGAATATCGTTCTGTCGCTGGAATATCAGCCCGCCTTTCTGATAACGCTTGCGCTGCTGCCGCTGTATATCCTGTTTGAGCGGCATGACAGCGCGCTTTCGATACTCGCGGTTATTTCCGGCGTGATGATAGCCTTCTTCGACTTCCTCACCTGCGAAACGCTGACGATACTAATTCCGCTTATTATCGTGTTTATCATGAGGAAGCAGGACAACAGGCTGCCCGACCTGCGGAGCAATCTCCTGCTGGCGCTGAAATGCGGCGCGGCTTGGGGACTTGCCTACGCGGGGACATTCCTCGTAAAATGGAGCGCCGCAAGTATCGTCACCGGCGAGAACAAAATCATCAAGGCGCTTTCCTCCGCCGAGCTGCGCATGGTGGGTGAAGCCGAGGAGCTTGACCCCGTTGCGCAGTTTTTCCTTGCCCCCGCAGCAAACCTCTCGACCCTTTTCGGCGGATATGACAGAGTATCGTGGGGCAATATTGCCGCAGGGCTGATTATTTCGGCGGTGGTGTTCGGTGCGGTATTCTACCTGTTCCGCTGCCGGGAGAAATTCGACCGCGGCTTTACGCTCATCATGCTGATACTCGGCGCTCTGCCCTTTGCGAGATTTTTCCTGCTGAACAACCACTCATATCTGCACGAATTCTTCACCTACCGTGCGCTTGCCTCGACAATTCTGGCGCTGTTTGCCATGCTGTGGTACTCGCTGGAATTCCGCCCGAAGAATAAAAACTCCACTGCAAAAGGAGGAAAAAAGCATGGAAGAAGTTGAACTGACTATCCTCATGCCCTGCCTTAACGAACAGCGCACCGTTGCGCAGTGCGTTGGTCTGGCGCGGCAGTTTCTCTCGGAGAGCGGCATTTTCGGCGAGGTTCTGGTTGCCGACAATGGCAGCACCGACAATTCCGCCCTGCTTGCGCAGGAAGCCGGTGCGCGCGTGGTGAACATAGAGGAGCAGGGCTACGGCAACGCGCTGATAGGCGGAATAAAAGCCGCCCACGGGAAATATATCATCATGGGCGACTGCGATATGAGCTATGATTTTCTGCACCTCGGCGGTTTTGTTGAGAAGCTGCGTGAGGGATATCCTCTTGTCATGGGCTGCCGCATGGACAATATCGCGCCGGGAGCAATGCCGTTCTCGCACAGATATATCGGCGTGCCTGTGCTGTCGTTTCTGGGCAGGCTGCGGTTTCACACAAAGGTTCGGGATTTTCACTGCGGCATTCGCGGCTTCGACAGGGAAAAGGCGCTCGCGCTGGGGCTTTCCTGCGGCGGAATGGAGTTCGCCACCGAAATAATCGGAAAGTTCGCGCTCTCGGGCGCTGCAATCGCGGAGATTCCCGTTACGCTAAGCCCGGACGGGCGCAGCGGCAGGTCACATCTGCGGACGATTCGGGACGGACTGCGGCATATCCGGTACATATTCTTCGGCAGCAGAAAATAGTCGGCGGCAATCGGTAATAGTCCAATAAATGCAACGAGCGATACTCCACAAGCGGGGTGTCGCTCATATTATTCAGCAGATGATCGGTCTTGTTTCAGCATGGTAAGCGCCTGATTATGCAAAACCAGAGGCGGGCTTGGTATACGCAGAGAAAAGGGGGAATGCGATTTTTTGATTATATAGACGGAAAATCACAGCGCCGCCAAATGAACACATGATGCAGTTCAGCTTTGGTGAATTCACCTTTGCGGGAATGGCAAAAGTAATATAAGTTACAAAATCCGCTAAAACATGTATTATTCCCCATTCTTCCCCATTGCTATGATATTATTAAAATTAAGCACTATTATGCAGGTGAGGAATGTCGCTTGTTTCGGCGCTTAGGAGGCGGCGGTAACGCTTGCCTTAAAAACGGGGTTCCCCGAGAAGACAAAGGAGTTTTTTCTTTGAAAAGCTCAAAGCTAAGGAGGACGCTGGCGGTTTTCCTGTCAATGGCTATGCTGATAATGTGCATGCCGCTTATAGGGATAACTGCGGCGGCAGCGGTTACGGACACCAAAAGCTGCGAGTACACCACCGTCGACGGAGAGGAAATTACTACTCTTTCCGAAGTGGATGAAGTAGCAGCATGGTCAACCGGCACGCTTACCGAAGCATTAGCTGCTGCCAAGGCGGCGCATGACGGAAATACTGTTTTCATCAAGATGTTATCCGATGTAACAGGCGCTAACTATGGTAAGACGATAAACTTTAGCGCGCCCAGGGGTAACACTGTGTTCGATTTGAACGGACAGAGTGTTGACGGCAACAACGCATACAGATGCGTTTATGTAACTGCGGGTGAGACATTAACCATCACCTCGTCTGCCTCTGCCAGAGGAAGGTTTCATTCCTCGAAATCCACCTGATCTCCTTGCAAATCTTGTCTATATCCTGACTTGTAATTAGTATAATGACTAGATTGGAGTTGGTTAGAATGGATAGGATAGAACAGGCAAAAAGAGAGGACATACTGAACAACTGGCGGCTGACACTCTTTCCCAGAATGGTTCGTTGCCGTCAAGCGTTGGCATTATCAAGTCGGCAAATCAGTTTTATACTGCACATTTTTTGCCCATTTTCTGCAAAAACAGATGAGATATCTTACACTAAAGAACAAGCAGATAAAGCAGCCCAATCCGCATTATAGAATCATTTGCGGCACACAGGGAAATTATTACAAAAGTGCACTTATTGCTTTTTTTCCTACAACCGGCGCTCAAACATACCATTTTTCTTCACACTGCCGGAGTGGCAGGGTGATTAGTTATACAAGAAAGAGGGCGCACATTTCTGTACGCCCATAACGCTATTTAGTTGAAATTACTCTAAACCAACAATTCTTTTTAGTATTGCCGATGCGTCCATAGCGTTCATGCGTCCATCGCCGTTAAAGTCCGCCATAAGCGGGTTCTTGCCCGGCTCCGGACCTACAATGTCCTTGAGTACTGCGCTTGAGTCCATAGCATTCAGAATGCCGTCGTTGTCCATATCACCGGGTCTGTCGCTTAATTCACCGAGCATTACCACATACTCGCCCTTTTCGCTTACTTCAAGCCCGACTGCCGCACCGTTCTCGTCAATCTTTACATTGTCTACAAAAACAAGTTTGCCGTCAACCTTTTTGTAAAGATTTGCGAATTCATGCACGTGAGTTGTCTTGAAATTGATGTTGAGAGTTGCCTTGTTGGTTACCGATTCGATCATGAAGCCTGTTCCGACAGTTCCGCGGAGCGTTTCCGTGCCGCTTGCCGTTATTACATTGATTTGGAAATCATAGTTCTTGATATCACTTGCCCCCAGCGTTGAACCATCAACTGTCCAACTGAAAACATTGTTGAGCTTGAATGTTATAACAGCTTTGGTTTCCACAATTGTCTTTATTACATCAGCAGGAACTGTGGTGTTGCCGTTCAGTTCGATCGTTGCCTCAGAGCCGGTTGTGAGTTTCGTAAGGTCTGCTGCAATGTTGCTCCAGCTCTTTGAAGAACCGCCGATAGAGGGGTCGGTTGTTGTCGGAGCAGTTGGTCTTGACGGTCTGGAGCCACCGATAGAACCACCTCCGGAGGACTTCTTGGTAACAATAATCGCCTGCTCCGCGGTCTTGCCACCGTAGGTTATCGTCACCTTAGTATCGGAGGTCGAAAGCGCGGCTGTCGGCGCGAATGTAATTCCGGACTCCGCGCTGTACGCGATATCCTCGGATTTGCCGTTGTCGTAGCTTGCGGTGATAACAAGACCTGTGGGATCGAAATCGTTACCCTCGATGTACTGGATTTTTGGCGGGTCAGCTACCGTGATTCCTGTAATCTGCTTCTGTGCAACGGTTATCGGAATGTCAACGTAGTTGCTGCCGCCTTCCATAGCTGTGCCGTAGGATACCCTCACATATTCGTCGGAGGTGGCGAGCTCGTCGGTGAGCAGGGGACTGAACGAGAACTTCGTGTCGTTTTCGTTATATGCAATATCGTCGGTTCTGCCGTCCTCGAAGGTTAGGTTATCTCAAGCCCTGCCGGGTCGAAGGTGTTCCCCTCAATATATTCGGTAGTAGTGGGGGATTTCGAGAGCGCAACGCCGGAAATAAGTCTGTCCTCATAATGCGCGGTGAGGGTGATGTCGGAGGTGACGGGGGTGTTGAAATCGTATTCCGTGGTTTCATCAACATACCAGCCCGAGAACTTCCGCCCGACAGGCACAGCGGACGCGGCGGGGTCGGCAGGTCGGTCGAACGTGTCGCCCTTTGCAACGCGGTAGGCTGTGGGGGTGTTTATCGCGTCGTCAACCGTCACGGTGTAAATCCCGTCAAACTGCAAGCCGCATTGTGTGCAGGTGTCGCTGCCCTCGGGAATATTATGATGCGTATAGATGTATGCGTCCAGCCAATTATCTCTGAACGTGTAAATGCCGGAACTATTGTTTTCTATATTTTTTATGCAGTGAAAATCCACCGCATAGTCAGACAAATCATACTCCGTGCCCGAAACAAAAAATTTTTTACCGAGTGAACTGCCGTTAAGATTATAATAAATACCGTAAATATTATTCGGTGTGTCGCGGTAGTCATCGAACATAGAAACATAGTTTTTATCGCTGAAGGTGTCAACAAACAGCTTTCCGGTGAAATTCACCGTGGCATTATTTCCCACCGAAAACGGATGTACATAGTTATACAAGGTAAAATATCCGCTGGCGACCAGTTCGTGGGAATACACCGGTTCATTCGTGGGATAGTTTTCAACATTCCAATTATCATTTTCTACGCGCACGCCCTTGTCGTTTTTGAGGAACGCGTCGTCGCAGTCGAGGGTAACGTTCACGCCGTCAGCGACAATGAACTTGACGTCGAGATAAGCGCCGTTAATGAAATTGCTGCCAGTGAACTTGTATGTGCCGCTCTTGGTGAACGTTACCTAGAGGATATCGCTGAAATCCTCGGGGGTATTAAAGCTTAAGCCGTAGGGGCATTCCGCTGTTCCGTTCTTGTAGTCAACCAGCTTTGCAAGGTCGATAATCCAGACCTCGCCGCAGTTTTGGCATCTGCCGGTTTCGTCAGGGCTGTGGTCGGCGTGCAGGGTAACCTCCGCCGCGCCGCTTACAGAAGCGGCGTCAAAGTATGTGCCGTTTACCTCGCGGCACTTATTGCTGTCTAAAACGTCGTTCTTGTCGGAGTAGGTGCTGCCGTTAAGGAAGTATGACCTGTCGATAAGCTTTCCGTTGCTCTTGTAGTCAACGGTGAAAAAGTCGGCGGTGATTTTGCTTCTGACCGCATCTTTCCAGAGCGGCGCGAAATAATCTTTGTTGGTGTTTATATAAGTTTCAACAGCCAGCGACCCGCTGAGCTTCAAAGAACCATTTAATACATCAAACGGATAAATACAATCCGTAATTTCTTGTTCTGACGAGTTTGTATAGGTATAACTATAACTGTTTTTGATATATGCATTATCGCAGTACATATCGACATTGCATTCAGACGCGCAGATTTGTACATCGACATAGGATTCGTTGACGAGATTGCTTCCCTTCAGGATATATGTTCCGGATTGTTTTATAGTAATTTTATAGGACGACGCATCGGAAGAAATCTCGAATGTCTCCGTGCCGGTGCCGTTGGTTGCGTAATTCAGCAGGCTGTTCAGGTTTATTGTCGCTGTCACCGACTCCGGCGCTTCTGCCGAAGCCACAAGAGCGGGGATAACGCTCGGGAATCCCGTGGGCGCACCTGCTCCCGAAACCAGCGCCGCAACGCACAGCCAGCTTAGCACCACCCTTTTGATTCTGTTCTTCTTGTCTACTGCCATAACTGTTCCTCCTTTAATGCTTTTTCGTACCTGTGATAATGCTCCCCTAAGGGGACTTCGCTGTTCCACGGCTTTTTGCCGCTGGAAAAATGGATTACGCCGTAATCCGTCCGCCGCGCATCGGCATACGGCTTTCTGACGTCGGGCTCGCCCGCGGCGTTTGCCTGCTCAATGTTCATGGTGTAGTTCCATTTTAGGTCAAGCGGGTAAATGCTGTCCTTAAACAGCATATTCAGCACATCCTGGTCGTTGTACATCCATTTGCGTCGGTTAAGCAGTTCCACTGCTTTCTTGGTCGAGGTTATCTCACGACATTTCTTCAAGTTAAATAGTACGACTCCCGCATTGAAATAGCGGCCGAGGTTGATTATGTCCATAAACTTCTTCGCGTAATCCTCGAAGTTGTACGGGATTCCGTCCACGAAAAAGCCCTTCTTGGTGAACTTGAACATTCTGATTTCAACCGCCTCCGCGCCGCCGACGGCGTTCCCGCAAAGGTCGGTGTCGAAAAGCTCGGAAATGTCCCCCTCGACAATCGTGTCGCAGTCGAGGTACAGCACGCGGTCGTACTCCGCGAAAAGCTCGCCGAATATCGCTAAGCGGTAGTTGGTTTCGGCGGTTATGTACGCAATGGTTGCATTTTTTACGCTCTCATGAAACTCCGTCATGTCCACGAACCGCACCGAGCAGTTTCCGAACCGCGCCCCGACCCTTTCGAGAAGCGCAATGCTGTCGGTCGGCAGCGCGCTGTGCAGTATCACGATGTCATAAAGGCGGTGCTTATCGGCGTTGCACAGCAGCGAGTACATCGACACCGCGAGATACGGTGCGTAGGCTGCGTTGGTCGCGTAGCAGATATTCACCGGTTTAAAGGCAGGCATTAGTCGCTGCATTTTTATCCCCCCAAACCACATTCTTACATATATCGTATACTTTTTCCGGTTGTTTGTCAATATAGAAAATTATATAAATTCCGTCATTTTCCGCCTGCACAATTGATATGCTATACAAATCAATTCCTATTCAGCATTGTAGCTCCTAACCCAGAAGGATTTCTCCGAGCTGCTGCGGCTTATCCCAGAGGCTAAGCATTATCTGGCGGACAACACATGGATAGTTTTGGTGGACTACTCGTTCTTCCCGCAAGAGGTTTACAGGATACTCGATTTCGCCTACGTGGGCGATTATGAGAGCGAGATTTATTTCTTCGAATGGAAGGTGGAGGACAAGGAATACGTTATCAGCGACGTGTTCTACGAGAACGGCGGCTACGATATTGTTGATATCGGAACTTACAGGGAGACGTACACCTACCATAGGGTGTGGGACCTCAAAAAGGCGATAAAGACGCAATTACCTATAAACAACCCCTCCGTTTCAAGACGGAGGGGTTGTTTTTATTCTGCTATACTCAACGCTACATATTCAATCACAACAGGTTCATCGGTTTCCCCGTATATTCTGACATAGACCGGACCAGTAGCGGTAGTGGTATCCCAGATATTTACCAAAAAACGGTTCTGATTATCAGTTATCTGAAAATCCTCCAAATCCATTGTGAACCTTTTATCGTAATCCAAGGTGCAATATAAATCATCGTTTACAGTCAAAAGACTATTATCAGACAACTTTATATCTAAAAAATAATGCTTCATAGGTTTCAGATCAAATCTAACTGGTATGTAGATATCTGTTTCTCCGGGGTTTGTTTTTACCAATGTATCAGAAAGTATAAGAGTATCAGCCGACTCCATAGTTTTCAGGTA
>JBJFGA010000099.1:0-4223 GCA_051892275.1 Oscillospiraceae bacterium
CCCACAGCCATGCTGCGTCTGCGTCCGTACCGTTATGCGCAAGCCAGCCGCCGTCGTACCAAAGGATTTCTATTCTTCCATATTTGGTGCAAAGCTCTCTGATTTGTCCGTACGCCTGCCGCTTCATTCTCTGAACGCTTTCAGGCTTGCCAACGGGGTCAAAATAACCCTCAAAGCGCCAGTCCATTGGCGAATAATATAAGCCCGTATGTATTCCCCGTTTATGACATTCCTCGGTAAACGCCTTTACATAATCCTCACAGCCGACAGCGGCGGAAGTAAAGTTCCCCTCGGAGCATTTGCTGTCCCACAAAGAAAAGCCGTCGTGATGTCTGGTAGTCATAACAGCGTATTTCATACCCGCTTTTTCGGCACAGTCAAGCCACTCCGACGCTATTTCCTCCGCGGACAGTTCAGGTTTGAATTTCGTCTCGGCAATACGTCTGTATTCCTCGGCGGTAAAGCCCTCGTTGAAATACGCCCATTCCCCTTTTCCTATCACGGAGTATACTCCCCAATGTATAAACAATCCCAGTTTGGACTCCCGCCACCATTTTATGTCTGCCTCGGATAAATGCAGACCTTCGTCGTCTACACCGGAAATTCCGTTGAACAGCATATTGTTGTTAAGCTGCCCCTTTAACTGGGAGGCAAGCTCCTCACCTGTCATTTTGTATTCGCTCAAAAATAATCCTCCGTTTCGTTAATTTCGGTTGCTGTTAAGGGGACAATGATCGCACGAAGCAATATGCGGTGTTGCACTAATAAAATTCATGCGTTCTGTTTTGTTCTCTGCGCTTTATTCATCGTACCCAAAATGTATGACGAAAAACCACTCCCAATGCAAGGAAGTAGTTTTTTGTATCATACCTTACTGAAAAGTTCAGTTTCTTTTTTCAATTGGTCGGCAATATTCTTGTTGTCGTCCATACGTTCGGATATTCGGTTCATGTCTGCGACAAGCACCTGGGTGCTGTCGGCTGTTCCAGACACCCCGGCAACGCCTTCCTTTATTGCCGTGGCGATACTGTCGATGGACTGTGCAATACTGGTCATATTCTGGCGCAGACTGTCGGTCTTTGAAGAGAACTCGTCCATGGTTTCTTGGATATGGTCTGCATGTTCCTTGTACTGAACACCGGACTTCACGAAGTTCTCGAACTCCGGCAGTATCCGATCCTGCATATAATCAAGCAACTCTGTGGCATGAGAAGAAAGGCTGTTCACCGCCGCTTTCACAGTGCCGTTTATCTGCTGGATATTGTCGGCTGACTCCTTGCTTGATTCGGCAAGCTGGCGTATCTCATCAGCAACCACCGCAAAGCCCTTACCTGCCTCGCCCGCTCTTGCCGCCTCGATAGAAGCATTGATCGCAAGCAGGTTGGTGTTCCGTGAAATCTGCTGTATCTGCTTTGTCAGGCTGTCAACCTGATTAACACTTTCGCTGGCTTCAATATCCTGCTTCAGCACGTCAAGTATTCCGGTCACTTTGTCCCGGGTGGATTCCATATTGCGTCGTGCGGCGTTTTCCATGCCGTCGGCGTGCTCCTTCATCTCAACGCTATACCGGTTGATCTCCTCTGTCCGTGCAGCGATATTGTTTACCTCAGTTTCCACATCGGCGGTGTTCTGGTTTATCAGCGCCGCGCTGGCGGACATTTCAGACATCGTGGCAGAAAGCTCTTCGGTAAGTGCGGACATGGAGGAGGCACTGTCTGTCGATGTGCGGACGCTGCCAAGTACTTCAGAAACGACATGCTCCATTCGTATTGTATTGTCAGAGATCACGCGGAATATACTCTGGAGCTTATCCATGAACACATTGAAGCCGTCGCGCAGTGCGGCTATTTCTCCTCCGCAGTGTATCTTTATGCGGCGGGTGAGATCTCCCTCGCCCCGGTCAATACCTGCAATGATCTGATGTATCTCTTTCTTAACTGCGATAAGCGGTCGAATAACGAACACGATCACCACCAGCGCAGCCACAACGAACGCAATGCAGCTCACAATAACAAGAATATTACCAAGACTCACGGAGTCCTCATACACCTGTGACAAGGAAGCTCTTGCTTCGATAGCTCCTTCCGAAGCAGAGTCTATAAGCGCAGCGGCAGCCGCCTCAATGCACGCCGCACTTTCCGAAAGCTTGCCGTTTGCAAGCGCATAGGCATCCTGATTGTTGCCTGCGGCACTGAACGCCATTAAATCTGCAAGGTGATAATTAAAGCTGTCAACGCTTTCAGTCAGCGCTTTATAATTCTCTGCGTCGGAATCTGTAAGGTGGCTTTTGTAGTCTTCAAGCTCTGCCTGAAGCTGAATTTGTGATTCCCTCAGCGACTTCACAACGTCAAGCATTGAATTGAAATCAGTTGCAACGATATGCGACAGAGCAAGTGTATGAATGGACTGTGCGTCCTGTCGTATCTCACCGAGCTTCTCAATGCTGACCATGTAGTTGTCTGCGATCTCTGAAGCGCTGTTGTTCACGCTGCGGATATTCTGAGTCAGTATAAGGTTAGACATTATCGAAACCAGTCCGAGAATGAAAACCGGGATAAGGATCGCCAGTACGATAGTTCCTCTTTTTTTCATTTTCGTACCTCCTTAGTCCACGACAGACGCTGTAATACTCGCCACCAGTGAATCGACAAGTTCCTGGTGGTCAATGTTGTCGGGATTACCGGTCAGGATTATTTCCGAGAAATCCTCAAAGGACGACCAGAACTTATTGCCCACACGCTGAAGCTTGCCGTATTCGGACTGCTCTATGACCGCTTGAATTGCCGCGACCTTCAGCACCTCATCAGAAGCGGCTGCCTTGATGTTTGAGGGACCTATATTCCGCTCTTTGAATGACAATGTCTGGTTCTGCTCGTTTGTTATCCAGGCGGCAAGCTTGTGCGCCCAGTCTTTATGCTCGCTGTAATAATTCACGCTCATCATCTTGAAGCCTGTAAAAGAGGACATCTGTATCTCTTTTCCGGCAGCGGAATATGTCGGCAGTTTGCACGCGCCGTAATCGCTGCCCCATGCCTTTTCGACCGCCATACTGTTCCACACACCGCTTATAGCCGCGATGACCTTTCCCTCATTAAGAGCCGCAGGAAGGTCGCCGTCAGCGCGGTTTACGAATGACGGACTTGAGGCGTATTTCAGCATAGCCTTGACTACATCTGTACCCTTTATTTCATTTTCGGTGGAATTCCATGTACAGTAATTGGTAACACCATCATCGTTCAGACCAAGCTCCATGCCGGTGTTGCCGAAGAACGCGTACATATACCATCCTGAACTAAACTCCATGCTGAATTCTTTGCCGTTTTTCTCGCAGACGCTCAGTATTTTATCCAGTGAAGTTACATCGCTTTCGGATAGATAATCCTTGTCATAATAAAGGAAGAAGCCGTTGTCTGCCGTCATCGGGTAAGCATACAAAGTGTCTCCTATGCTGGCTGCCAAGACAGATTCTGGCGTATTTGCCGCGCTGATCTCTTCGGCAACAGGCACCGCATCAATTACACCTCCGGCAACCATAGCAGAAAGCTGATCGTCGGGCAGAGGGAAAACGTCCGCAGCGTGGTGTACATCGGCAAGCATTACGTCTTTGGTTTTGCTGTCCAGATTTTGTTCGATCGTGATGTTGAAAACCGCCTCATCAGCGTACTCCAGCTTGAAGCTTTCGATCATTTTACTGATAGTATCAAAGGCAGACTCCTCCGCCCATACAGTCAGCTCTACCTGTTCCTTTCCGTTATTCTCAGCTATTGACTGAGAGGTGTCCTGTGTTTCTTCGGAGGAATTTGTATTTCCGGAACAAGAGCATAGCCCCAGAAGTAATACTGAAGTGACTATACATGATATTATTCTTTTGATTTGCAAATCTGATTACCCCCTACTTCCACTTTTTGTTTGCCCAGCTAACGATGAGCCTGACCAGAATTAAGGCAACACCGCATAATTATTGTCGTGCGATTGCAGCAGCTAGTTTTGTCAATATCACGCTTTGCTGATTGACAAAACTTGATTTTTCGTCAGGTTGTACAACTCGTGAGTGCAGGCGGGCTGGTCTGTCGTAAGTTATGCGCAAAAGAGAACATCTCACTTATAGGACATGTGACATTTTGCGCATAACTTACCCCTCTGTCACTGACGTGACACCTCCCCCACAGGGGGAGACCACGCCCGTCAAACGAAATTTGTGCAAGATGCAGGTTTGGCGCAAA
>JBJFGA010000100.1:0-17578 GCA_051892275.1 Oscillospiraceae bacterium
TGTATGTACGTCAAGTTTCTTTGACGACGATAGCGGTGCTGGATTTCTGCAAAGAATTCCTGAATTTAAAAGGTTATTAGTATGATACAGTGATGACAGCAATGGATAAGAAAACGCTGAAGGTCCGGCTGGACTTTCCGAGCTGCGGGGTGAACGGGATATCCGCGGCTTCGGTGCAGTGCCAGGGGGCGCGGGAGTATCAGGAGGATAGCTGCGGGTTCACGGCGATAGGCGGTGAGCCTGCGGAGGGTTTCTGCGCCGTTGTCGCGGACGGAATGGGCGGGCTGAACGCTGGTGCGTTCGTCAGCAATTACGCGGTGAACAGCCTGCTTACCAGCAATGTTATCGGAAGCGGCGAAGCTCCGCTGCCGGAGCAGCTGTTGGGAGAGTTCCGCCGTATCAGCGGCGAGATAGCCGCCGGGGGAAGCCGCGGCGGAACTACCCTTGCGGCGGTGGTGTGCCAGCACAGCGGGGTGTACTTCTGCTCCTGCGGGGACAGCCGCATATATCTGCTGCGCGGTGGAGTGCTCACCCGGCTCACCGAGGATCAGGACTATTTCAGCGTGCTGCTCGACCGCGTTATTGATGGCAGGCAGACCTTTCAACAGGCGGAGAGCGACCCGGACAAAGAGTCGCTGGCGCAGTTCATCGGCAGCGGCACGTTACTCATACCGGACAGGAACATTATCCCTCTGAAGCCACAGCCCGGAGACAGGCTGCTGATATGCAGCGACGGCGTGTACAATGCGCTTTGTCCGAACGAGATAATGCAGTCGCTGACCCTAAGCGCCGGAGGCGCAGCGGAGGACATTGCCGGGCGTGTGCTGGCTAAGGGGTATACAAACCAGGACAATTTTACCGCAGTGACTCTTGAATTTCTACCCGGGGAAACCGCTGACAGCCCGCAGGAACAGCCGAAGGTGAGGTACGACAGCTGCGACCTTTCTACCTGCACCAGCGCCGGCGGCTGCCCGCGCAACGAGGACAGCTTCTTCACCGGCGGCGGGGTGTTCGCAGTGGCGGACGGTCTGGGCGGTCACAGCGGCGTTGAGAAGGCGTCTGCGGCGGCGGTGGGGTACATCTCTACCCACGCCCGGAACTTCAGCACAATGGACGTAAACGCGCTGTATGAGGGAGCAAACACCGCCGTGCGTGAAGCCGGCGAGGGAATGTCCACGATAGCGGCGGGGTTCGTGAATAACGGCGAGTTCCGTTTCGGGAATGTTGGCGACAGCAGGGTGTACTTCCTGCGCGGCGGAAGGATCATAGCGCAGACAAAGGATCATTCGGTGTGCCAGGCAGCGGTGGAGCTGGGACAGCTCGACCCGGAGCAAATACGTTTCAGCGAGGACAGGTCGCGGCTGCTGAAGGCGCTTGGCAGCGAGGAGCGGCTGAACCTGCGGCAGGGGTACGACCCGATAGCGATACAGCCCGGTGATTCATTCCTGATATGTTCAGACGGCTTCTGGGAATACGTCCACGAGCAGGACATGGAGTGCGACCGGCTGAAATCCACGACCAGCGCGGAGTGGCTGCGCCGCATGGTTAAGCGCCGACTGCTTAGTTGCGGCGACGGCGGCGACAATTACACTGCGGTCTGCGGTATCTTCACCGACCAGCCATCGGAGGAGAAGCCGAAAAAGCGCCGGATTGATGTCCGGCTGCTGCTCGCGGGGCTTCTGGCGCTGGTGATGCTGGGCGCTTTGGCGGGAGCGCTGGTGCTCCTCGCCGGCGGCAGCGGTGAGGGCGAAGAAAACGTGCAGGGCACATCTGCTGCCAGCAGTGAACTGCAATAATCAAACACCCCGGGAAGCGCGTGAATTGCTTCCCGGGGTGAGTTATTCATGCCTTTTTGGACTGTTCCTGCCTTTTCATCAGCCGGAATTCCCACGCGGACAGGATAATTGCCGCAGCTCCTGACAGCAGGTCGGCTATAGGACCAGACCACAGGATACCATCGATCCCCATGAATATTGGCAGGACTATCATAGGCGGCAGCAGGAACAGTATCTGCCGGGTGAGCGACAGGAACACGCCCTTTGCAGCCTTGCCTATCGAGGTGAAGAACATCGAGCATATCGGCTGCATGCAGTTCAGCCAGGTGAAGAACAGGAAGATGCGGAAGAACTTCACGCCGAACTCGAAGTATTCATCAGTTCCGCTTCCGAAGATGGAGATAATTGCCATCGGAAACAGCTGGAACAACAGGAACGCAGCCACTGCCACCACAGCGCCCACCGACACCGCCGACTTGAACGCCTTGCGTACCCGATCGAACTTTCCGGCACCGTAGTTGAAGCTGATTATCGGCTGAGCACCCTGTCCCAGCCCGATAACGATGGAGAATGTTATCTGATTTATCTTCATGATAATGCCGGATACCGCGATAGGAATGGACTCGCCGAACGCGGAAAGCGCACCGTAGTGCCGCATAAGGTTGTTCATGACTATCTGCACTATCATCATAGCTATCTGGTTGAAGAAGCTTGCCATGCCGACAGAGGCTATCCTGCCGAAGTATCTAAATCGGGGGATAAGGTGCTTCAGCCCGACATGCACCGTCTTGTACCTGGTGAGGTATACCAGCGTGACCATACCGGAGATCACCTGTCCGATTATCGTTGCGTAGGCGGCGCCGCTCATGCCCCAGTCCAGCCACAGAACGAAGACCGCGTCAAGGGCGGTGTTTATTACCGCGCCAAGCAGATTACAGAACATCGTCATGCGGGGACTTCCGTCCGCGCGGATGAGGTGTCCGCCGCCGGTGGTGAGTATCATAAACGGGAAACCCCACGCGGTTATCCCGACATACTCCTGCGCCAGCGGAAGCACCTCGTCCGGCGAGCCAAAGAGCTTCAGCAGCGGGGTGAGGAACATCTGCGTCACGGTCATCAGCACAATGCCGCACACCAACATCATGAACACTGCGTTGCCCACGAAATAGGGGGCTTTCTCCCGCTCTCCGCGGCCCATGCTCAGGTTGAAGCAGCTTGCGCCGCCTATTCCCGCCAGCAGCGCCAGCGACAGGCATGATGTCGTCAGCGGGAACGCGATGTTTGTGGCGGCATTTCCAAGCTGCCCAACCGCGTTTCCGATGAACAGCTGGTCAACTATGTTGTACAGTGCGCCTACCAGCATTGCGATAATGCTGGGAACGGCGAACTTTATCATCAGCGAGGTCACAGGTGCGTTTCCCAGCATTTCAGAGCGGGGGTTTGCCGCAGTGTTTTTTATTTCTTTATCGTTCATAATATCACTCTTTCTTTCACGAAAAGATACACGCAATGCAGTCAAATGCGAAACAGGCACATTTTTCACTGAAATATTTCACCGCTATTTCACAAAGCCTTTACTCCAAATTCATACAGGAAGTGTATCATATAATCACAGCAGAAACCCACAAGGTTACTGCCGGAAAGGAACAAGCTGATCTGACGACCAGCATTCCGCATTACTGCAGATAATGCAGTAGTTCATTAACCTACCTCCCCTTTTTATGATGAGCATTCATCAAAAATCTGTGCGTTTTCCTTCCTTTTTTCGCACAGATCGATACATTGCCCGCAGCCCGTACAGCTGCGGGATTTTTTTGCGTCTGGGGGAATTATTCTATTATCCCATTAAATAATGGATAGGTAATTCATCGTTTATACTAATAAACGTTTGAACGAAGGAAAAGATTTGCAGAAAGACAGTGCCGATATCTAGGAAAAGAAACGCAGGCGTACTTTATGTACGTCAAGTTTCTTTGACGACGATAGCGGTGCTGGATTTCTGTAAAGATTTCCTGAGTTTAAATGGTTATTAGTATTAGAACCACCGTGAAACGATGGAGCCAGGAAGCAGCTGGGATAAGCCGTTCAATACTTCTCCCGTCAAAAGGTAGTTAAATTGAGGAAACACCGAGCAAATCTGGTGCGCAGGTTGCGAACCAAGCCGTCAGTCGTGATTTATTCAGTGTATCCTTATACTAATAATCGTTTGAACGAAGGAAAAGATGCAAGCAAGCGTGCGGCAAAGGCGTTAGCCGTTAATTGTGCGGTGTTGCCTTAGTATTACAGCTCGTTGCGGTTTTCCAGCGCCTTCAGCAGGGTGACGTCGTCCGCGAACTCAAGCGCAGAGCCGGCGGGAAGTCCGTAGGCGAGCCGGGATACCTTTATGCCCATAGGCTTTATAAGCCGGCTGATGTACACGGCGGTAGCCTCGCCCTCAACGGTGGGATTGGTCGCCATGATGACCTCTCTTGCGTCGGACAGACGGGACATCAGCTCCTTTATTTTGAGCTGCTCGGCGGTGATACCGTCCATTGGGGAAAGAAGTCCGTGCAGAACGTGATATACGCCCTCGAAGCCGCCGGAGCGCTCGAACGCGGAAACGTCTTTCGGGGACTCTACCACGCAGATAACGCCCTTGTCGCGGTTCTCGTCGTCGCATATCTCGCACACCTCGCGGTCGGTGAAGTTCTGGCAGCAGCGGCAGAGCTGCACGCCGTTGCGTGCCTTCACCAGTGCGTCTGCAAACTCCTCTACCTCGTGTGCCGGAAGGTTAAGCATATAGTAGGCGAGACGCTGTGCCGTCTTAATGCCGATACCTGGCAGCTTTGCGAACTGCTCCGCAGCCAGCGCCAGCGGAGCGGAAATAAATTCAGCCATGTTGTTCTCCTTTGTATATCATTGGTCAAGCTGCACAGGTCAGCCGTCCAGCTCAATGCGATAGCGGTTTTCATAGATGTTTACTCCGTTTTCCGGAAGCAGCTTCTGGTTTTTTGAAGCGTATGCGGCAAGCCCGGCGGTGCTTTCCGGCTTGGTTTTGGTGTAGCCGTAATATATCACGATATCTGCGCTGACCTCCTCGCCGGATTTCGCGCAGGCTATCGTGCTGCCGTTCACGCTTAGCGCAACGGCGGCGGGGCGAAGCTCCGTGGAGGTGAACATGCTCTCGGCAAGCGGCAGAAGCTCCTGCGGGCAGAGAAGTGTTTCCGTGGGGAACAGCTCCGTCACCTCTGACAGTACAGAAAGTCCGCGATAATCCAGCTGCGGCGCGTTTATCAGCGTGAGCCTGGAGCAGCCGCTGCGCAGAAGTTGGTCGTAGAGCGTGAAACCGAGACTTGCCGCGTCGCCGGAGATGATGACCGCCGACTGGCTGCCGCTTGAAATGACCGCCGCGCCGGTCTTGCCGTCCGATACGAAGTCTACCCGGCTGCGGCATGCTGAACAGCCGTTATTCACGAAGAACACCAGCACAAGGCTCAGCCCGAATATTTGCAGCCCCTGTTTTGAATGCTCCTGCGAGAAAGCCGCAGCAATAAGCGCAACCGCAGTAAATAACGTCAGCGGCACAGCAAACGTGTAGTCCATCGCCTGCCACGCCCAGTCCATTTCGCCGAAGAACGCGATAATGCCGCGAAAGCAGCCCATCACCGCGTTAAGTGCCGGGTACACCGGGAAGCCGCACATTGCCGGAAGTCCCAGCACCAGCGCCGCAGTGAAGAACGGCGACAGCGCCACCGAAGCCGGTATCTCCGCGAGGGAGATGCCCCCGAACAGCGAAACGCTCACCGGCGCAATGCACACCACCGCGCACAGCGACAACACCGCCGCCTGCTTAATAAGCGCCAGCAGCCGGAAGCGTTCAAACCCGAATTTCCGAAGCCCGCACACCGCGTTACCGAGTATCGCCGTTCCGAACACGCCCAGCGCGGACATTTGCAGCGCCGGGTCTGCGGCGGCGTTCGGGGTGAAGAACGTCAGCAGCAGAAGCGCGATGCACAGGGAATTGAGGGGATCCGCCCGTCGGCTGAACATCACCCCGGCGCGGCAGACTATCAGCATTATCCCCGCCCTCATTACCGAGGGAGTAAACCCGAAAAACAGCGCCAGCAGCACCGCCGCAGCTACCGAGATACCCGCCGTGAGCCGCGGGCGCTTCTTCCCGAATAATTCGGTGAGTATCATCACGCACAGCGTCAGATGTGCGCCGGAAACCGCGGTCATGTAGTTCACGCCGCTGTATGTGATATCCCGGCGCAGCTTCAGCGAAAATCCGGAGGTATCGCCCAGCAGAATGCCCTTGCACAGTTCCGCTTCGTCGCCGCCCAGCTTTTCGAGGTTCTTTGCCGCATTGACCCGCAGTTGGTCGGCATAGTACAACAGGCTGAAATTGCTCTGCGTGGAACAGACCTCCACGACTTCACCGGAAAGCACTACTCCGTCAGAGAAGCTGTATGTGTTTTGAGGGGCTTTTTCGAGGGAAACCAGCGCGTCTATGCTGTCGCCGGCGTCCGCAGAACAAGTGCCGGAGAGGTATATCGTGGTGGGAATGCCGTTCAGCACACAAGCAGCCGTGGAGCTGCTCCAGCCGGACGCATATTCCCGGGTGGACAGGATACGAAGCTCTGTACGCACCGAGCTTCCCGCCAGTTGTTCCAGCGGCTGCGAGTACAGCTGAAAGTACCCGGTCATCGCCGCTAGCCCCAGCGCCAGCCCGACTGCCCACACCTGCCCACGGTGCAGCGCGAAGCATACCGCCGCCACCGCAAGCGCCGCGAGTGCGAGTATCCAGGCGAATTCGCCGCCGCAGATACACCCGGTAAGGCAGCCGCAGAAGAACATCAGCCCGAAACTGACCGCAGGCAGCTTCAGTCGTTTGGTAATTATATCATTCATATATAGATGTGGGCGGGTAAAGACCCGCCCATGTGTTATGTGTTTTGGGTCAGCTTAAATGAAGCCGGGGAAGGAAACTCCGCCGGTAGCCTTTTCCATTTCAGCTGCGCCGTAATCGTCAACTTCCTTGAGTATCTCGTTAACGCCGCTGATGATGAGATCCTGCAACATTTCGATATCCTCGGGATCAACGACTTCAGGCTTCAGTGTAACGGACTTGAGCTGCTTGTCGCCGGTCATGACCAGCTCAAGAGCACCGCCGCCTACCTGCTTTGTGAATTCCTTTACCGCAAGCTCGTCCTGGATCTTTGCGATATCCTCCTGCATTTTCTGTGCTTTCTTGACCATCTGGTTCATGTTAGGGGTGGAATTCTGGTATTCCTTGGGTAATCTTGCTTTCATGGTATGCTATCCTTTCAGTTTATTTGATGACAACTTCTATTCCTAGCCGCCTGGCTCTGTCAAGCAGCTCTTTAACAGCGGGGGTATCGTCCCCGGCTGTGTTTTCCTGTTCCTCGCCCGATACTATCGCGCGTACCTTTTTGCCAAATCCGGCTTCCAGTTCCTTTTCAAGCTCGTTAGTTCCAGCCGCCGCCATGCCTTGCAGCATGAGGTTGCCGGAATGTATCTCCAGTGCGCCGTCCGTGTTAACGCTGATGTCGGCTCCGTCCAGCATTGCGGAGTACAGCGGGGATATCTTGTTCAGCACCTCGTTCCATTGTTCCGGGGTGACTGCGGTAAGCTTCACATAGCCGCTGGTTTCAGCAGGCTTGTCCGGGGCGGGTTCGGCGGGCTTGTTCGGCTTGCTGAAAACTGCGGGATTCTCCTGCTTCTTCGGCTCGTGGGGAGCCTCCTGCGGGTTTTCGGAAGGCTTCTCCGGCTTTGCGGGGGTTGTGGGAGCGGCAGACGGTATCTCAAATTCCCGCTGCGGAATGAACTCCATCGGCGGTTCCTCCGGCGGGGGGGCAAAGTCCATTTCCTCCGGCGCGGCGGGTCTGCTGTTAAGCTCCGGCGGCGGTGCGTCCAGCTGCATTGCGGGTGCGGGGGCTGCCTGTAGCTTCTCCGGCGCTGCCTGAGCGAACTGATCCGCTATCTTCTGCACCTTTCTTATGTTAGCCGCATTCTCCGCGTTCTGAGCGGTCGCTGCGGGGGATACCTGCGGTTTGGCGGGAGCTTCCGGCATTTTCGGCTCGGGTTGGATAAACTGGCTCGCAAGCGCCTGAACCTTGTTTATGTTGGCAGCGTTGGCTGCTGTCTGCGGAGTGGTGATTTCGGCAGCAGGGGCGTCCTGCGGCTTCGCGGGTGCGGGAGCGGGTGCTGGCGATTCCTGCTTTTTCGGCTCCGGCTCGCTGAATATCTTCTGTATCTCGCTTAAATTGTGTGCGGCGCGGGGATTCAGCTTGTCGTCCGGCAGGGGCGCGAATTCGCTGCCCATCGGCTTGTATTCCGCAGGCTTCGGGGCGGGTCTGGGCTGAGCCACAGGTCGTGCCGCTGCGGCTGACTGCTCCGCGGTGGGAGCGCCGATGCACAGCTTCACGAAGCACATTTCCGCCATGGTGCGGCGGCTGCGTGAATTGGATATCTTGTCGCTGCATTCCTGAATGAGCGTCAGACAGCGCAGTATCTCGCCAAGGCTGAACTGTCCGGAAAGCCGCGCTATCTCCTCATAGTCCGACGGCATTACTGACAGCAGCCCCTTTTCAGCTGGAGCGCTGCTGCACAGCATGAGGTCACGGAATACCCCGCCCAATTCCTCCATGATACGGGCAACGTCCTTGCCGCCCTTGTAGAGCTGCTCCAGCAGGGTGATGCAGCCGGCGATATCCTGCGCGGCTATCATGTCCGCGAAATGGAACAGATGGTGGTTGTCCGCTACGCCGGCGCAGCTTCGCACCGTGTCTTCGGTGACGTCATGGCTCATCGCGATGCAGCGGTCGAGCAGCGAAAGCGCGTCGCGCATTCCACCGTCCGACAACCGGGAGATCATGTCCGCAGCCTCCTGCGTAAGGGTAATACCCTCGTTCTGGGCAACCCCCATCAGCCGCGCGGAGCTGTCCGCAATGTCTATCCTGCGGAACTCGAACCGCTGGCAGCGGGACAGAATGGTCGCCGGGACTTTATGAAGCTCGGTGGTCGCGAATATGAAAATAACATGTGGCGGCGGTTCTTCAATGGTCTTGAGCAGTGCGTTAAACGCCTGCGGTGACAACATGTGGACCTCGTCCATGATGTAAACGCGGTATTTGCAGCTTACCGGGGTGTAGGCGAGCTGGTTCTGCAGCTCCTGTACGTCGTTTACGCTGCGGTTGCTTGCTGCGTCTATCTCGAGGATATCTGTGGCTTCTTCGCTGGCTATTTCGCGGCAGCTCTGGCATTCAAGACAGGGGTTGCCGTTCACCGGGTGCTGGCAGTTCAGCGCCATCGCGAGAATCTTCGCGCAGGTGGTTTTACCTGTTCCGCGGCTTCCGGTAAAGAGATAGGCATGGGCGTTCTGTCCGGTGGCTATCTGGTTTTTCAGCGTAGTCACGATATGCGGCTGGGATATAACGTCGTCAAAGGTTCTCGGACGATATTTTCGATATAATGCCAGATACACAGCCGCACCTCCCATAATAAGTACACAAAAATATAAATGCCCTCGATTATGGGAACAGGCTGACTGCGGCACACAGAGAAATCCGCTTAATGCTGCTCGGTTCCCCGCCTGACATGGTTCACAGCACTCTGTTGCACAGGGCCTGCCCCCATAAGCGAGAGCATTTATACAATTTCAGTTACTTTACTATTATACTCTATTCTATGAAAAAAATCAAGTGGTTTTTTGAAAAATAAACAGATATTGCTGTGTGGAATAAAATGGAAGCCAACTTGCCTGAAAGACAGCAAAGGCGCCGCGATATATGCAGCGCCCAAATAATGGTCACCTCTAAAAACCAGAGCGCCTCAGATGCGCCGTCAGATTTTTCGTCAGATTGTATAACTTGCGGTTGTCGGCGGGAGCGAAGCGACTTCAAGACGACAATTCGTGAGCGCAGGCGGGCTGTTCTGTCGTAAGTTATGCGCAAAAGAGAACATCTCACTTATAGAACATGTGACATTTTGCGCATAACTTACCCCTCTGGCACTTCGTGCCACCTCCCCCACAGGGGGAGACACGCCCGACAAGCGAAATTTGTGCAATATGGCGGAAAATATGCAAGCAGATGAGGTGCTAAGGTGATAGCCGATGGATTTTAGAGGTGACCTAATATTATTCTCCGTCACTGTATCTGCATGAAAATCCGGTGAACTCCGCTCTGCCGCCCACCGCATAAAGCGCGGTCATGACACCGGTGAAGCCCTCCGCGACCTCGCTGGAGAGGTATTTCGTGCTGCCGGATCCGAGCTGGACTTCCTTTCCGTCCTGAACAAGGAAGAAATTGTAGACGAAGCAGTCGGAGCGCACGATAAGCTTCGCAGAACTGCCGCTTACCGGCACTTCGCACTGACGGTGCTTTATCCCTCCGATGTTCAGCATGAGTATCGCCTTGCAGCCGGAGTCGGTCTGTTCAAGCGCGAGGTCGTAGTGCTCGTTCTCGGTGATGAACACGGTAACGCCGCCCACAGCGGGAGCCTCATCGCCGCCGGAAACGCTCACATTGACACTCATCTCCATGTGGAAGTCCCGCTGGCGCATACCGATGAAAGTCGGCGAATCCACCATATCCAGCGTGATATCCGTGCCGTGGAGCACCGCTTTTTCGTCAGACAGCTCGTAGTTTTCAAGCCGCGGCTTGCGCATATAGCACCACTCAACGTCCCAGCGGGTGTTCGCGAAGGTGAATTCCCGCGGCTCGTTCTGGGTGAAGTCGCCCTTCATCTCGTAGCACTCGTCAGTCGTGCCGTCCTTGCCGCAGGTGAACCAGCCGTCCTCGCCGAACTGCACCGGCGTGAGGAACACCTCTCTGCCGAGGTGGTGGTAGGGTCTCCAGATATGCTGCTGACGGAAGCCAAGGCTAAGCACATGCCAGTCGCCGAACTTGTCCTGAACGAGGTCTCCGTGACCTATGCCCTGAATGATGAACGGCGCTTTGTTGCGGTTGGTCAGCACCGGGTTATGCGGGTTTCCCTCAAACTTGCCCCATACGGAGTCAGCACGGGCACAGGTTATCATATGACCATATTCCGTACCGCCCTCCGCCGCCATCAGGTAGTATGTGCCGTTGATCTTGTAGACATGCGGGCTTTCAAGGTAACGTCCGCCGGAGCCTTGCCAGATACAGCGGCTGGGGGAGAGCTTTCGCCCGGTTTCTATCTCTATTTCGCACTGTACAACGCCGCCGACGCCGTTATCGTCCTGACCATTGCTGATGAAGTAGGTGCGGCCTTCCTCAAAGTACAGCGACGGGTCGATACCTCCCTGGTCAACGTAAATCGGTTCAGACCACTCGCCATAGATGTCGTCGGTGTAGACGTAGAAATTCTGGTGGGTGGTGTCGTTGGTGGTGACCATGTAGAATCTGCCGTTGTTGCAGCGGATAGTGGGGGCGAAAACGCCGCCGGAGCTGTTTATCTTGTCCAGCATTACCTGGCTGCTGCGGGTGAGTACATAGCCTATCTGCGTCCAGTTCACGAGATCGTCGCTCTCGAACAGCGGTACGCCGGGGAAGTACTGGAAGGAACTGCACACAAGGTAGTATTTTCCGTTCCAGCTGCAAACGCTGGGGTCGGGGTAGAAGCCTTTTATGACAGGATTGTGATATGTCATGACAGAAGTCCTTTCTGTGGGTTATTGAGTTATTATTAATAATATTTTATCATAAATCCCTGAGAATGTCTACTATTATTCTGACAATTTCCCGCACAAAACTGCCATCTTGACAAAAACAGCGGAAAAAGGGTATAATAGAAGAACACAAGGGAGAGATTTTATGAAACACGAAGAACAGTCACAGCAGACAAAGCAGGCATTATCACAGGCGCTGAAGCGGCTGATGGAGCAGAAGTCCCTCAACCGCATAACAGTACAGGAGCTGGTGGAGGAATGCGGCGTGAACCGTAAGACCTTTTACTACCACTTTCAGGACATCTATTCGCTGCTGAAATGGACGCTGGAGCAGGAAGCCGCCAGCATTTCCGAGCGGTACGACCTCTTGGGCGATAATTCACAGGTGATAGAGTTTGCGCTGGACTATATCGAGTCCAACCTGTCCATGCTCCAGAACGTGCTCCACTCTATCGGCGAAACAGAGATACGCAGGTTCTTCTACCTCGATATTTTTGAACCGATGTACAGCTATGTGAGCAATTTTGCACAGCAGCTGCGGATACACGCCCCGGACAGCTACAAGGAGTTCCTTAGCCGGTTTCTGACCGAGGCGATAGCGGGGATACTGGTGGAATGCATTGCGAAGAACTCTATCACCGACCGCAGACAGCTGTCGGAGTATATCACCTCGACCCTTGTGACATCTGTTCCGGGCGCACTCCGGACTTCGGCGGAATTTTGAATTAATTTTCCGCATAATTGGTGAAATATGCACATTGACATTATTGCACTGCAATGATATAATTATATCGTAAAATGATAAAAACGCAGCAATGGCGCTCCGTATGGTCAGATGACCTGTGGAGCGCCTTTTTTGCCGGGATTTCAGAGAGAAAGGTGACAGCTATGACAATGAAGCACTCTATCCGTTCGAAGATAATGCTGCTGGCGATAATCCCCATGCTGCTCATTGCGGTGCTGCTTCTGGGGTATGCGTGTATCGGCGGCATTTCAAACACCACGACCACGCTGGAGGCGAGCATGACTGAAACCGCGAAGATATCGTCTCTGGCGATAGAAAACGAGCTGGAGAAATACGAAACCGCCGTAACAGAAGCGGCGTGTAACCAGATATTCCAGAGCGCAGATTTTGACGCGGAGGAAGCGATAGCGTATCTTGAGGAAGTGAAGGAGCGCTGCGGTTTTCTGCGGATAGGCTATACTGATGTAAACGGCGTGAACCAGAACGGCAGCGACTTTTCCGAGCGGCAGTATTTCAAAGATTGCCGGGAAACCCTCGCGGCGGTGACATCTGACCCGTACTCCTCGAAGGACGGCGGCGGGATGCTGTCGGTGCTGTTCTGTGCGCCGATAGTACGAGGCGGAGAGTTCTGCGGTATCGTATACGGCGCGGGTGACGCGAAGCTGCTGACCGACATCATCGGCGGCGTACTTGTCGGAGAAGATGGCAGGAATTTCGTTATCGACAGCACCGGTACATACATCGCGCACAGCGACATCGACCTTGCCAGCAGCCTTACCAATCCCGTGACCGAGGCAAAGAACGATCCCTCGTTCTCCGGTCAGGCTCATATCGTGTCGCAGATGCTCTCCGAGCGCACCGGCTGCGTGAAGTACAGCGACGGCGGCACACAGCGCATTGCCTGCTTCGTTCCGGTGGAGAAGGGAAGCGGCTGGGGGCTTGCGGTCACGGTAAATCACTTTGACTTTATCCGGCAGGAGGTGATCGGGCTGGCGGTGTTGACGATATGCTCCGCAGCGGTGATAGTGGTAAGCATTCTTCTTATCGCTAAGACCTCCAAGCGCATTGTAAAGCCAATAAGCGACTGCACACACAGGATAGAGCTTCTCGCCGACGGCGACCTTATGTCTGACATAGAGCCGTGCAGCTCTGACGACGAGGCGGGGGTCCTTGTGGACTCCACCCGACGCAATATCCGACACCTCAACAGTATGATACGTCACATCTCCGAGAGCCTTGAACAGATGGCGTCCGGCGACTTCACCCATGATGTTGAGGGCAAGTTCCGGGGCGACTTTGAGCCGATAAAGGCTTCTCTGGACAACATTCTGACCTCGCTTCGGTCGGTGCTTAGCGACATTGACCGCGCCGCCGGAGATATGTCGGATATCTCCGGCGCGGTGGTGGACACCTCCAACGCATTGTCCGAGGGAGTAAAGCGCCAGACCGGGCTTATCGGCGAGATGAGCGAGATATTCGACTGCATGAAGGACAGCGTAAGAATGAACGCTGAGAATACCGCAAGCGTGGTGGAGCTTGCCGCCCAGACCAGAAGCGGCGTACAGACAAGCGGCGAGCAGATGGATCAGCTTCTTACAGCAATGCGGGAAATGTCCGACCTGTCCAACGAGATACGCTCCATCAATGATGTGATAGGAAACATTGCGTTCCAGACCCACATTCTGTCCCTCAACGCGGCAATTGAAGCGGCAGCCGCCGGGGATTCCGGCAGGGGCTTCGGGGTGGTCGCGGACGAGGTCGGGCAGCTTGCGGGCAAGTGCGGCGAGTCTGCGCAGAAGACCACGGCGCTTATCAACCGCACCGTGGACGCTATCTCCAACGGAATGAAGCTCGCCGAGACCGTGGCGGCTTCCTTCGGGGCAGTGTCCCGGATAACCGACGAGGTGGAGCAGAACATCTCCGACATTTCCGCTGCTTCCGAGGAGCAGGCGGCAAGCATTGAGATAGTATGCGAGAAGATGAATATTATCTCCTCCGAGGTTGAGAACACATCATCGTCTGCGGAAAAGTCCTCGGAGATAAGTGAAAAGCTGCTGAACGAAGCGGATATCCTGAAAGGACAGATACGGCGGTTCACGCTGAAATAAAGTATACCCCCGGTACTCCGGGGGTATGTTTTTTACCTGTGTCTGCCGCCGTGGGAGCTGTGACCGCCCGAGCGACTGTGACCTCCACCGCCGCCGTGACTTCCGCCGCTGCTGGAGCTTATTCGGTGGGAGGTGGTGAATTCCCGCACATAAATGTCCTGCCGCAGTGTGAAGTTCGTTCTGTTATTGACGAGATACTGCCGCGCGGAGATAGGCGCTTTCTTTTTGTAGCTGCCTGCGTGGACGTTCACTGCCACCAGTGCAATGACCGCCGAAATGGCTATCGCTATCAACTGCCCCATACCGAAGTGGAACTCAAAGCCCTTTCCATAGCTGGTCTGATGGTTTTCAAGGTAGGAGCAGAACTTGCTTATTGCCGCTGGGTAGTTGGGACTTATGCCGCTGTCCAAGCCGCTGTATACTGCGTCCAGAATGGCGTTGTACTTTGAATCATATACATCGTAGGCGTGCTTGTTGAAAGCGATGATGTCCTGATTTCCTGTACCCTCTTTTACCAGCATCAGAACGATGGAGCTGCTATCCCTGCCGAACTGCTCATACATATAGTCGTCGGTGTACTGCTCCTCAGTTTTTCCGTTCAGGCTATCCGAAAGCACCACGCCGAGATTCACGCCGATACTGTCCGCAGTTGACTGCAACAGCGCCAGAAGCTCTGTTTCCTCGCTTTCGCTGAGCGCATTCTGATAGTCTGTGAGCGACGCCATATAATGAATATCATCGTTATTTTTAGCAACTGGATTACCATTAGAAATATCTGTCAGTGCGCGGCTGAACTGCTTACATGCAGCATTGAAATTCAAGCTTGCTCCGCTGTCCAGACCGTAATATACCGCGTCGAATATCTCGTCCCGACGCTTGTCGTATAAACTGGCGGCTTTCCCGGTGGTATAAATCCAGTCGTAGTCCCCGCTGCCCTCTTCGGCAAGCAGAAGCACTATCGAATCACTGTGGCTGCCGAAATACGCTTCAACGAATGTCTCGCAGTACTGCTCCTCGTTTATACTGCCGAGGTCATCCGCAATGATGATGCCGATATTCATTCCGATATCGTCTGCGGAATCATACATCATGTCCAGAAGCTCTGTTTCTTCCTCGCCGGAAAGCGCGCTCTGGAAGTCCTCCAGCACTGCTCGGTATGTACCGCCGCTTGCTGCAAAGCAGGTCAGGGAGGTTATAACCATAACCACCGCTGCAAGCAGGAGAGAAGCGGCCTTTCTCATATTCTTACCCAAACAAAAAACCTCCAATCAGCAGCATCAGCGCCGCCAGCACGAGGAATATCCCTGCGCCCAGCAGGAATTTTTTCAGCCCGCTCACCGGCAGGATTCCGAACCTTGTTCCGGTCTGACCGTTCATCACGAACGGGTAATCCTTTCCCTTATAGCTGTAATTCAGGAACCACACCGGCAGCAGCGCATACACTGTTGCCTGGTTGGTGTAGGACATCTGCTTGTTCTGCTCGGTAATGGAGCTGTAACCGGTCATGTCGGATTTCAGCACGGAAACCGCTGCTTCCGCGATGCGCTGGTCGATACGCTCCCCGGCTTCTGACGATGTGACGTCGTACTTTTCCGCGCCGCAGCCGGAAAGGTAGCTCATAGAAAAGGGCTTGAGGTCCTTGTAGTTGAACGGCTCAATGCTCTCCATCAGGCTGTCGTCGATACGCTTCGAGCCGTCGCAGGGTACTCTGACGAATACCATATCCGCCTGCCGAATGACCTTGTATATCTTGGTGTTGGTGTGCTGAACGTCCCCAGTGCGCCATGTGCGGACTTTCTTGCCCTCTGCTTCAAGATAGCCGTTCACCGAGCCGCTTTTCAGCCAGTAGGGGACGTACAGCGGGGTGATGTTCTGTATCTGCGCCTCGCTTGCGAATCCGTTAGGCAGCAGTATCTTTCCTTTACGGTACTCCCTGAACGCCTGCTCCGCCTGTTCCCTTGTGGTGGAGAACGGGAGTATCAGGTCGGGCTTGAACTCGCCGGAAAGCCGCCCGGTCAGTATAACAGGGGTATGGCAGAAGTGGCATCGGGTGGAGGAAGTAAGGCTGTCGCATATCACGCCTGCGCCGCAATTGGGGCAGGTGTACAGCGCCGACGCCCCGGAGAACTCCTCCGCCTGCTGATTCGTTTCGTCCGCAGCGGCGGCGCGTTCCGCTTCAAGGTTCTCCTGCGAGAGAGGTTCGTTTTCGTTCTCGGCAAAATGCCGCTTCATTTCCTCTTCGGTGAACTCACTGTCGCAGAACAGGCACCTGAATTTCCCCGAAGCATTGTCGTATTCCAGCGCCGCATTGCAGTTCGGACACTGGTAGGTCACGGTTTTTATCTCCATTATGCACCCCTTGAATGAGCTGCCTGATTAGGCAGCGAAATTATTAATTATACGGGAATTCTTTTGATAATTCCGAATTATATTACCACCCTGCCCAGCGCCTCTCCAATGCTCTCTGTAATTATCAGGTCGGCATTCCTGTCCGCAGAGATGGGGGACTTGTTTATCACCACTATACGGTCTCCGTTGAAGAAACGTATCAGCCCCGCTGCGGGGTAGACCGCAAGCGAAGTGCCGCCGATTATAAGCACGTCCGCGTGGGAGATCTCGTTAATCGCGGAGTTGATGTCGTTGTCGTCAAGGTTTTCGCCGTAAAGCACCACATCCGGCTTTACGATACCGCCGCATTCGCACCGGGGAACACCCTCGCAGCCCATGATGAAATCCAGCCCGTATGGCTTCCCGCAGTTCATGCAGTAGTTGCGGTGGACGGAGCCGTGCAGCTCGATGACCCGTTTGCTTCCGGCGGCGGTGTGCAGCCCGTCAATGTTCTGGGTGATGACTGCGGACAGCTTCCCGGCGCGCTCCAGCTCTGCAAGCTTCAGGTGAGCGGCGTTAGGCTTCGCCTTCGGAAATATCATGCGGTCGCGGTAGAAGCGGTAGAATTCCTCGGTGTTCTGCATGAAAAAGCCGTGGCTGACTATCTCCTCAGGCGGGAATTTGTACTTCTGGCTGTAAAGCCCGTCAGCGCTGCGGAAGTCCGGTATGCCGCTCTCGGTGGAAACTCCCGCCCCGCCGAAGAATACGATGCGGCTCGCTTCATCTATAATTGACTGTAAATCCATGGTGTTACTCCTTGCTCATGCAGCGTTCTGCCGCTGTGCCTATCATTATTGCGGTTTCGGCGGGATTCCCGAGGTTCGTTTCGTGCCCGCAGCCGGTGATTATAGTTAGGGCAACACCGCACAATTACCGGCTAACGCCTTTGCCGCACGCTTGCTTGCAT
>JBJFGA010000101.1:0-4188 GCA_051892275.1 Oscillospiraceae bacterium
TAAGCGGCAGACTGGACACCACCACAGCCCCGGAGCTGGAAAAGGTCATTGAAGCTCAGACCGACGGCGTGACCGAGCTTGAAATTGACATGGAAAAGCTGGAGTACATTTCTTCCGCGGGACTTCGTGTGCTTCTCGCAGCAAAGAAGCAGATGGGCGCAGCAGGCGGCACTCTTACAGTGTCCCATGTCTGCGATGAGATCATGGAAGTGTTTGATATGACAGGATTCAGCGATATCCTCAACATAAAGTAAATGGAAATATCTAAGGAACCACTGAATAAATCACGCCTGACTATGTATTTCCTTTCAGAATTGATTAGGGAAGCACTGATTAAATCTGGTGCGCAGATAGCATACTATGAAAAGCGATTTTATTTACGGAACTCTCACAGTCGAACTGGAAGGCAGGATCGATACCTCAAATGCGGCGGATATCGACAAGGAACTGTTCGCACTAATCGAGGAAAATAATCCCCGCAAGGTCATTCTGGACGCGGCAAAGCTGGAATACATCTCCAGCGTGGGTCTGCGTGTGGTTTTGAAGCTGAAAAAGACGATTGATGACACCTCTGTGGTGAATGCTTCGCTGGAGGTATACGATATTTTCAGCATGACCGGATTCACCGATATAATTGAGGTGCGCAAGGCTCTGCGCGAGATTTCCATCGAGGGCTGCGAGATAATCGGCAAGGGCGGTCACGGCACCGTTTATCGTCTGGACGGGGACACTATCGTCAAGGTATACAACGAGGGCGAGCCGCTGGACGAGATAGAGCGCGAAATTTCCTACTCCAAGAAGGCGTTCGTATACGGAATTCCCACCGCTATCTCCTTTGACGTGGTGAAATGCGGAAAATGCTACGGCGTGGTGTTTGAGCTTATCAATGCGGATACCTTTGCAAACCGTCTATGCGCCGAGCCGGAGGACTTTGACAGCTACTCGGTGAAATACTCCGCGGTGGTGAACAAGCTGCATACGACCAAAGCAGACACCCATATATTCTCCAACATCAAGGAGCTTTACAACAAGTGGGTGGACGACATGGCTAAGTACTACACCCCTGACGAGATAAAGCTGCTGCATGACATCGTGAACAGCGTTCCCGACCGTGAGAGCTTCGTGCACGGCGACATTCACCCCAAGAACATGATGGTGCAGGACGGCGAACTGCTGCTTATCGACATGGCAGACCTTACCTACGGACACCCGATATTTGATTACGCAGGCATTGCGCTGACCCACGTTGTTTCCGGCAGGGGCGACGGAAAGTACACCAAAATGGTCATCGGTATTGAAGCGAATGAAGCTGTGGCACTCTACCCAAATATGCTGAAAGCAAATTTCCCCGGCAGAAGCGAGGAAGAACTGAAGCACATCAACGACACGATAATGAGCTTTGCAATGTTCAAGTACGCTATCGCCCCGGCGGTAAACAAAAATCAGAGCGAGGAGCTGATTAAGCGGCTGCTGGAAAATACACGCAAGAGCTTCTTCCCTGTGGCTGAAAAGCTCATCGGGGCGGTGGATTTCTGATAAGCCATGAAGATAAAGTACAATAAATATTCCGCATGGGTGTTCCTGTTTTTGCTGAGCGCGCTGCTGTTTCTCGGCTTTACAATGCCGTTCCGGCTTCGGCTTGAGGCTGCGCAGATAACCGAAATGCGCCCCTCCGCTGCGCTTACCCCTGTGCTGGGGCTGCTGTTCGGACTGCCGGCTTCGCTGGGCTGCGCTGTGGGAAACATCGCCGCCGACCTCATTTCCGGATACGGGGTGAGCTACGCGCTGTTAAGCGGCGCACAGCAGCTTCTCTACGGAATGCTCGCCTACGTTCTGTGGCGCAGGCTGAACCGTGAGCACGACGGCAGCGAGTTCTGCCTTGACAGCATTTCACGGCTGCTGAAGCTTTTCCTTGTTATGGCTTCGGTGGCGGTGGTTTCGGTGTCCTGCACGGCGATAATCAACCACGCATACAACGTTGCCGACATCATCACGATAAACAGCCTTTATACGTTCATGAACGTTTTCGATTCAGGGCTGATATTCGGCTGTCCGCTGATGATACTGGGGCATTTCCTCCAGCGCAAGATGAATAATATGCGTGAGGAAAAGCACGATAAAATCGTGGTGTTCTCCCTTAACGAGCGCATGATACTGAATTCCCTCATCACCGGGCTGGGTATCTGCCTGCTTATCGGCGCGGCGGTGTACCTTGCGGATAAGCTGTCTGTCGAAAGCAGTTCGGTGGGACTTTGGGGGCAGATTTACCTGTTCCAGACGCTGGCGCTGAACTTCTATTTTGCGCTGTCAATGGGCTTCATGTGGTTCACCGAAAAGAAGATAAGCCGCCCTGTTGAGAACCTCGCGAGGGTGGCGCACAGCTACTACGGCGAGCACTCCGGCGAGGAGGACAGGCAGAAGCTGCTTGACGCCTGTCAGGAATATTCCGGCGACAACACCGAGGTTGGCGACCTTGCCCGCTCCTACATATCTATGGTGGAGGACATCGGCGGCTATGTCACGAACCTGCAAAAAGTCACCGCCGAAAAGGAGCGTATCAACGCGGAGCTTAGTCTTGCTTCCAGCATACAGGCTCACATGCTTCCCTGCATATTCCCGGCGTTCCCCGACCGTGACGAGTTCGATGTTTACGCCAGCATGACCCCCGCAAAGGAAGTCGGCGGCGATTTCTACGATTTCTTCATGGTGGACGATTCGCACATGGCTGTGGTAATGGCGGACGTTTCCGGAAAGGGCGTTCCTGCGGCGCTGTTCATGGTGATTGCCAAAACGCTCCTCAAGAACTACGCCCAGAGCGGCGCACAGCCTTCGGACGTATTCACCACGGTGAACCGCCTGCTGTGCGACGGAAACGACGCAGGTCTGTTCGTCACCGCATGGCTGGGCGTTCTGGAGCTTACCACCGGTAAACTGACATACGTCAACGCCGGTCATAATCCGCCGCTTATCAGGCAAAACGGCGGTGAGTTCACCTATCTGAAATCCCGTGCGGGCTTTGTGCTTGCGGGAATGGAAACGATAAAATACCGCCAGAATGAGATAACGATTGCCCCGGGCGACCGTCTTTTCCTTTACACCGACGGAGTTACCGAGGCTACGAATTCTCAAAAGCAGCTTTACGGCGAGGAACGGCTGTCTGCGTTCATGAACAGCCATACCGGCGAGAACGCGGAGGAGATACTGCACGACCTGAAAACGGACATCTATGCGTTCCAGGGCGAGGCTCCGCAGTTCGATGACATCACCATGCTCATGCTGGACTACAAGAAGAAAATGGAGGTGTGACCATGCCCGAAAGAACTTTCCCGGCACATGACAGCGCCTTGCAAGATGTCCTTGCATTTACCGAGGAACAGCTTGAAGCGGCAGGCTGTCCGATGAAAAAAGTCATGCAGATAACCGTGGCGATAGAGGAAATGTTCGTGAATATTGCACACTACGCCTATCCCGGTGGAAATGGGACGGTGCGTTACTCCATTGAGCATGACGACCATTGTATAATCTTCCGGCTGGCTGACAGCGGCATTCCGTTCGACCCACTTGCGAAGCCCGACCCTGATGTTACATTGTCTGCCGAGGAGCGCAAGATAGGCGGGCTTGGCATATATATGATGAAGCAGACGATGGACGATGTGACCTATGAGTACACAAATGGTGAGAACATTCTTACTATGAAAAAAATAATATAGCGGCAAAAAAAAGCAAGGGCGTTGAGCTCCCGAACAGAAACAATGCCCTTGTTGTTTATTGATGAGTACTCAATGAAAAAAACGCTTCCAATAATATTTAATACATAGCAGGTGATACTATGCCGGACTTAAACCAAATACCTAATCTAAATCTCGGAGTGTACATATCCATGGCGCTGGTAACATTGGTGCTTCTTGTGGGTACGACCTTAGACCGCACTCCGAAACATCTGTATATGAAGCTGTTTATCGCCCTGTTGGCAGATAATATCGTCACATTGCTGGGAGAGATCGGAATGCTGATCTTTCAGGGAGATATCAGCAATATCGTGGTGTTGAAGCTGTCAGGGTTGCTTGCATTCGGCGGAGGAACCGTACTTGTCGCACTGTATACATTCTGCATTCTGGCTTTTGTAAATGATATAAAGCCATGCGTATCGCTGAAATGGGGTCTTATAAACGCAATAATGGGTGCGGT
>JBJFGA010000102.1:0-17344 GCA_051892275.1 Oscillospiraceae bacterium
GGTCGTAGATGATGATAGTGTTGTTGATGGAGTAACCAAGCAGCGTCAGGATAACAGCCATGAAGTTGGAGTCCAGCGTCATGCTGCCGAATACATAAACCGCGTAGGTTATCGCAACGTCGTGCAGCAGGCAGATTATCGCAATGATACCAGCGGACAGACCGCCTATCTTCTGGAACCGGAATGCGATGTAAACTGCGAGCAGGATAAACGCTGCAATTACCGCAATAAGGCAGGAGATGAAGAATGATGAACCGGAGGACGCGCTTACGTTGGTGGTGTCGATGTTCTCGATGTTCTTTTCGGGGAGCGCGTTCACAACTGCATCGTTGATCGCGTTCAGCTTGTCGTCGTCCATCTTTTCGTCAGCCGCGAAGGATACTACCATGGTGTTAAGACCGCCGGTGAAGCTTGTACCGGTGGTGATGGATACTTCAGGGACGTCCCCGAGGGCTGCTATTGCTGCCTTTTCAGTAGCGATGTCGGCGTCGGTTATTTCGCCGGAGTAGCTGTATGTCAGCATAGAACCGCCTTTGAAGCGGATATCTACTTTTACGCCGAAGATGAATGTAAAGGCAACGGTCAGAACGATAACCGCAGAGGAGATAATAACGAATATCTTTCTCTTGCCAACGTAATCAGTACCGTTGTACTCGGGAACTACGGGTGCAGCAGGAACTGCCGGTGCGGTTTCAGCAGAAGCAGCAGACTTCCTTACGCCGCCGTAGAACCACGGGTTCTTGAACACCTTGAAGCGGGAAAGCGATGTTACCATCATTCTTGTCGCCCAGCATGCCATGATAAAGTTCATGATAACACCGACAAGCAGGGTAAAGCCGAATGAGTAAATAGTACCATCGGTGGAAGCACCGAACCATGTACCGAATACCAGCATGAGTATTACCGCTACGATAATTACGGTGAGGTTGGAGTCCAGGATAGCGGTGAAGCCGCGCTGGAAGCCGTTCTTTATTGCGCCGTCAATGGTGCGGCCCGCCTTCAGCTCTTCACGGATACGCTCTGCGGACAGTACGTTGCCGTCTACGCCCATACCAACCGACAGGATAATACCTGCGATACCGGGGATAGTAAGCGTGCTGCTTGCGTTGAAGCCGAAGAAGCCGGTCACAGCCGCGAACATACCTGCTACCTGACCAGCGAGGGCGATAACTGCTACAACGCCGGGAAGACGGTAATAAGCGACCATGAATATTGCGATGATGATGAACGCGATAACGCCGGCAACTGCCATAGCGTCACGCGCGCCGGTACCGAGTACCGGGGAGATGGTGGAGAGGTTCTTTATCTCCAGCTTGAAGGGGAGAGAACCGCCGTTTATCAGGTCGGCGAGCTTCTTCGCTTCTTCATAGCCGTCGTCGCCGGTGAAGCTGCCGGAGATGGTTGCCTGTCCGTCGGCGATAACAGAGCTTACGGTGGGGGCGCTTATCTCCTCGTCGTCCATCCAGATGGAGATGCGTTCGCCGGTTTCCTTGGCGGTGGTGGTCGCTTCCTTGAATGCGTCCTTACCGCTGTCGTTCAGCTGAAGGTGAACGACATAGTTCTGGCTCACACTTTCGGTGTCGATAGCTTCGCGGGCGTTGGCTACGTCCTTGCCCTCAAGTACCAGGGGCAGGTCTTCGTAGGTCTGGCCTTCTTCAAGGTCGCCGCTGTATCCCATGCGGAAGGTAAGCACTGCGGTCGCGCCGATCTCCTTTACCGCTTCCTCCGGGTCAAAGCTGGTGTCGTCAGCCTGCCATGGGAAGCGCACGATTATGCTGTTTGCGCCGATGTCGACGTAAACCTCGTAGTCGTTGATGTTCTGGTTCACAAGACGGGTCTCGATTATCGACTTCGCCGCGTTCAGGTCGTCCTGCTCGATGGCGTTGTTTGCCGCGTAATCGTCCGGCACGCCGAATGTGACGTTAACGCCGCCGCGGATATCAATTCCCCATCTGATATCGTCGATACCTGCGATGATCGTGGTTTCCTGGTCGCCATAGCGGGTGCTTATTCCCAGCGTGGATAACAGGGCAAATGCCACTATCAGGGCGGCAACAACGAAGAATACGGGTCTTCCTATCTTTCTCTTCAAATGTAGCTCACTCCATTTCACTGTCGGCAGTTACTGCCGTGATTATATAATCATACTATTTTATTATACTATAAAATGCGTAATTAGTCAATAGCTAATCGTTGACATGAGTGAAATTTTCTTCACTTTATTAAGGCGCAGCCACCTTTGGAAATTATTCCGGGCTGACTACGCCTGTTTTTCAGATATATATGTTGTTGACTTGACGTATTGATATAGCTAATATATACAAATAGTTATTTATATACTATCTTTTCGGTGCTTAGCTTGTCGTAATAGCCGAGGTACCAGCCGAGCTGGGTTGCTGCCGGGATAAGCGCGTAGTACACCAGCATAAGCGAGGGGAACAGAACCGACATCTCGTCTATCTGGCGGTAGCTGGTTGGTGCCCATGCCACGGTGTCGAGGTCGGGGTGGGGGATAAAGGTCTGAATGAACGGGTAGGCGCTTCCGCTTAGGAAACGGTAGAAGTACAGCGTGTCGCTCTCCGGGAAGAAAAGCTTGTTCAGCAGAAGGAGCAGCGTTGGGGCTGCGGCTATAACGTACAGGATAAGTCCGAGAACCACCCAGCGGTATTTCAGCGGACCGTCTACCCGGTGAAGCTTTACAAGGTTGCGTTCACGGGTGCCGTCTTTCCACGCGACGGTGAATACCAGCATGTAGAATATCAGCGTTCCGCATATCATCGCGATAATGTTGAAAATCAGCTCTGCGCCGGTCTGTACCGAGAATATCGTCAGCGCCATTGTCATGAACATGCAGAGCACGTTGCCGAGAGCAATGTAGCCTATGCCTTTGAGCAGTAGTATATAGAAGGGCTGTCGTGTCATGTAAATTCCTTTCAGAATATTCCAAGTGTATTTGTCTGCGTGTGCGGAATAATACAGGCGGAAGAAATTTTTGCAGAGAGGTGTCTTTTATGAGCAATTTCAGAAACAAGCAGAGCGCCGAGATACTCGGCAGCGTGTACAGGAACGCGGAGATGGCATACGACGCGGCGGGGGAGGTGCTGAAGCGATGCCCTAACCGCAGGCTCGCCGGGGAGATATCTGCGCAGCGCGACCGGTACCGTGATGTTGCGGCGAGGGCAAGAGCCGAGATAGTGCGCCGGGGCGGAGTGCCGAAGGAATACCCGGGGTACACCAAAATGATGTCCCGTATGGGCATTGCCATGAAAACCGCCAGCAACCGCAGCACCAGCACTATCGCCACGCTTATGGTGAGGGGGACTACCCTCGGGATAATCGACATGCAGCACGCGGTGAACCGTTCCCACGCGGCGGAGGAGAAGATACGCAATGACGCCAAGCGGCTTCTGGAGCGGGAACAGGACTTCTGCGACCACCTGAAAAGCTACCTGTGAGCGGCGGAAAGACATATCAGACCTACCCGGATTACACCCGCTGCGATATTGAAGCGGGGCGCATACGGGGCGGCGACGAGCCGCAGAATGCTGCCCCGGTGAAAAGCTCTCCGGAATACCGGCGGGCTTTGGAGATCGATTAGTTTATCTGCCGTTCCAGTCCGGGTTCACCACGTTGTCGTTTATGATGTTCTCGTAGACTATTTTGGCGCGGCGGCGCTGTTCCACCGCATCTTCGTCGTTTCCAGTCATGTTGTGGAACTCGGCGCGGAGATACAGTCCCACCTCGTCCGGGCAGCTTTTCCAGCGCGCCTGTTCGGTGAAGCCAGTGGTGTTCAGCTGAAGCCCGCAGTCCTTGTAGAACTGCGCGTCAGGGTGATCGTCCGCCTTCTCGGCGAAGAACAGTATGACCTGGTCGGGGTCTGCTTCCTCGGTTTCCGCTTCGGCGGTTCCGGTGGTGGCGACCTCGTTTATGAGCGCGATTATGCCGGTGTCGGTGAGGTACAGCTGGCTGTCGCCGGAGAACAGCTCGGCGGAGAACTTGTAGTTATTCGCGTCGGTGTATTCGGAGTAGCCTCCGTCGGTGTACAGGTCGATGAAATTCACCCCGACATGGACGTAGCCGTTTCCGTCAAAGTCCGGGCAGTAGCGCTCCAGTGCGGTCTCGATATCGTTCGTTTTGGCGTAGATCCCGCTTGAACCGCTGGTGGATATCGCGAGGACATACAGGTCTTTCGACTCGCGGGTGGCGGTCTGAACTATCATGAATGTCAGTATCGCGACGGCGAAAATGCCAATGATAAGCTGTATTTTGTAGTGATAGAGGAAATTCTCCACCGCTTTCCAGCCGGTGGGTTTTTCGTACTGCGGCTCGTGCTCCGCTAACTCCTCGCTTTCGTCAACAAGACCCTGGCGGAGCTTCAGCAGTTCGGCTTTTTCCCGCTGCTGGCGCTGCTGCTCCTCGATCTCGCGGCGTACCTGAGCCATGGGGTCTTTCTTTTTGCGGGGGATAGGGCGGGGTGTGGTGCCGTCGTCCTCGGAAAGAATGCTTCTGTACTGCTGGGGCTGCTTTTCAGAGTTTTCCGGCTTGTTTGCGTTGTTGTCTGGCATTTATTGCCCTCCTGTGGGAATATCAGCCCTCCTTCGGGCTGAATCTGATAACTAGAAAGGTGAACAGCGTGACTAAGGCTGTTATTACTGCGTAAACTATTGCATACACCGTGAAATCCGAGGCGTCCGCACCGAATATCAAACGTGCGGAAAGCAGGAAAGTCAGCGGCGGAAAAAGTGCTGTGAACCAGCGGGTTCTGAGGTCACGTCCGGCAAAGATACCGGCGGCTATACAGAAGCCCGGGTTTACTGCGAAAAACAGGGTAATGCATACCATCATTCCGGCGCCGGACGGGGATATGCTCACTATCATCGCCGGAAGAAGCAGCATTACCGCTGCGTTTGCCGCAAGCGCCGCCGCAGCGCGGATAATGTCATACTTATGCCGGATAATGAAGTTTTTCAGCGCTTCCATGCAGTTCACCTCGATAAATAGCGGTTATTATTATCCATATTAAACCATAAAGCCGCTTGTGGTGCGGCTTTACGGAATATATTACTTTTCGGGTCGCATTGTCGGGAACAGCAGGACATCTCTTATGCTGGGAGAATCGGTCAGCAGCATTACAAGACGGTCGAAGCCGAAGCCCAATCCGCCTGTGGGGGGGAGTCCGTATTCCAGTGCGGTGATGAAGTCCTCGTCCACCTGGGCGTCGTTTCCGCCCTGCGCGCGCTTTGCTGCGACCTGCTTCACGAATCGTTCCTTCTGGTCGATGGGGTCGTTAAGCTCGGAGAATGCGTTGCCGAATTCCGTGCCGTTGATGAAGTACTCAAAGCGCTCGGTGAATGCCGGGAATTCCGGCTTTCTCTTTGCCAGCGGGGAGTTCTCAACGGGGTAATCGTAGATTATGGTAGGCTGAATAAGCTTGTCCTCAACATAAGCCTCGAAGAATGCGATGAGAACGTGACCCTTTGTGGAGTTCTCGTCCAGTTCGTCGTCAACGTGGTGCTCCTTTGCGCAGGCTCTTGCAGCTGCGTCGTCAGCCCAGCTGTAATAGTCAACTCCGGCGTACTTCTTTACTGCGTCTATCATGGTGAGGCGCTCCCACGGCTTGCCTACCGCGATCTCCTTGCCCTGATAGGTGACGGTATCGGTGCCGCAGACGTTGAGGGTGACTGTTCTGTACAGTTCCTCTATCAAGTCCATCATGCCGAAATAGTCAATGTATGCCTGATACATCTCGATGGAGGTGAACTCGGGGTTGTGGGTGGCGTCCATGCCCTCGTTGCGGAAGATACGTCCAACCTCGTAAACCTTGTCGAAGCCGCCTACGATAAGGCGCTTTAAGTACAGCTCGGTTTCAATGCGCAGATACATGTCGATATCAAGCGCGTTGTGGTGGGTCTTGAACGGACGTGCCGCAGCGCCTATCTCCAGAGTCAGGAGGGTGGGGGTGTCCACCTCGATATAGCCGCGGGCGTCAAGGAACGCGCGTATCTCGCGAAGTATTTTTGAGCGCTTCACGAAGGTGTCCTTGTTCTCGGGGTTTGCTATAAGGTCGAGGTAGCGCTTTCTGTAACGCTCCTCCTTGTCCTTGAGTCCGTGCCACTTCTCCGGCAGGGGGAGCAGGGACTTGGACAGCAGGACTATTTCCTCGGCATGGACGGATATTTCGCCCATCTTTGTGCGGAAAACCTTACCCTTTATGCCAACAATATCGCCGAGATCCCACTTTTTGAACTCGGCATAGGTGTCGTCGCCGACATCGTCGCGTCTTACATATACCTGCATTCTGTCGGAGCCGTCGCGCACGTCAATAAAGCTTGCCTTACCCATGATACGGCGGGTCATCATTCTGCCGGCGATGGCAACCTCGGTGTTTTCAAGCTCCTCGAAGCGGTCGCGTATCTCTTTGTTGGAGATGGTCACATCGTACTTTGTGATGGTGTAGGGATCCTTGCCCGCTGCCTTCAGCGCGGCAAGCTTCTCCAGTCTTACCCGGTGCTGCTCGTCAAGCTGTTCAGCGGTGAGCTCCTCGGGTTCAGCGCCGGGGTTCTGCTTCTCTATTTCGTCAGACATTTATCAGTCTTCCTCCTTCTTGGTGATGTTGAGTATCTTGAACTGTATCTCGCCGGAGGGAGCTTCCGCGGTTACGGTCTCGCCAACAGCGTGTCCTACCAGCGCCTTGCCGATAGGGGATTCGTCGGACATGTGTCCCTTGTCGATGTTCGCTTCGCTGGTACCCACGATCTGGAAGGTCATTTCCTCCTCCATCTCGATGTCGAGAATGGTCACAACTGTACCGATACCCACCTTCTCGGTGGATATCTCGTCGTCATCGAGGATTATCGCATGAGCGAGGGTCTGCTCGATCTCCGCGATACGGGATTCGATGATACCCTGTTCGTTCTTTGCTTCATCGTACTCGCTGTTCTCGGAAAGGTCGCCGAAGGAGCGCGCCATCTTGATCTTTGCCGCTATCTCAGGGCGGACGACGGTTTTAAGGTTTTCAAGCTCCTCCTCGAGCTTCTTTACGCCGGATTTCGTGAGCTTTGTTGTAGGCTTGTTCATGTTAGTTGTCCTCCAAGTAAATATATTTACAGCATGTGCTGTGGTTTTAACTTTCAGGTATCTGCGGGGTGAGTATCTCGATCGCTTTCTGAAGCTGGGAGTCAGCGTCGTCGGTGAGGTTCCCGGGGATAGCTCCGGCGGGAAGCTCTACGGAGTAATCGGGTTTCAGACCGGTTTCGTTCCATGTACCGGATTTGGTGTAGATCTTTCCGACCGAGAGGGTGAGAGCGCTGCCGTCCGAGAACTCGTAGGTGTTCTGCATTACAGCTTTGCCGAAGGTCTGTGCGCCAACCAGCTGGGCGCCGTATTCGTCACGCATTACCGACGCGAAAAGCTCCGCTGCGGAAACTGTGCCTCCGTCCACCAGCACTGCCACCGGCAGGTCGATCGAGTTAGAGGAGTCGGTTTCTATCAGCGTCTTGCGGCTGCCGTCGGAATATTCCACTGTAGCGGCGAGTGCAGAGGAGATGAACTGGTTCAGTATCGGCTTCAGGGCGCTGACCGCGCCGCCGGAGTTCTGGCGGACGTCGATCACCAGCGCTTTTGCGCCGACGTTCGTGACGGTGGTGATCGCGTTCGCGAACTGACTTGCGGTCTTGGCGTTGAAGCTGGTTATCTGGATATAGCCTATTGAGTCGTCCAGCAGACGGTAGGAGACCGATTCGATCTCAAGCTGCTGGCGGATCAGGTTGACGGAGATGCTTTCGCCGTCACGCAGGAGCTGGAGCGCAAGGCGCGTTCCGACCTCGCCGGAAAGCCGCTCCAACGCCTGACCAGGCTGCATGGATAGCAGGCTCTTTCCGTCTATCGCGGTGATGATGTCTCCGACCTGCACGCCGTTCAGCTCTGCGGAGCTGCCCTTGTAGACTGTGGTCACTTTCAGGTAGCTGCTTCCGTCTTCCTCTGCGTCAAAGCCTGCGCCGAGGATAACGCCCGCCTGGGTCTGCTGAAGCTCGTAATAGGTGGAGGGGGCGATGTAGGAGGCGTATTTGTCGCCTGTTCCGGAGATGTAGCCGTTTATCGTAGCGGTCTGGAGCAGGTCGTCGTCTACCTCGCCGATATAGTTCTGGCGGACTGCGGAATCTATCTGCCGCAGCTTTTCGTATACGCCCTCGTATTTCTCGGAGGTGCCTATTTTCGAGTTGTAGATGTTGAGCGACACCGTCCATGTGAGGACGAAGGTTATGGCGCAGCCTATCGCCACAAGGCTTATGGCTATGCCGAGGGATACTTTCTTGTTCAAGGGATTTCCTTTCTCAGACCTTGATGTACTTTCCGGTGCTGATGACCGTTCCCACTGCGCCGAGCAGTGCGCCGGCTGCGCAGTTTACCGCGAGCACCAGCCACATGATGTTCTCAAACGGGGTCAGCCCGTAGAAGCCGAACATCTGCCAGAGGGTGAGGTCTGCCGTGAACAGCGAGAACACAGAGTCGTATACCAGCCATGTCAGTCCCCATGCGGCGGCACCGGCGAGAATGCCGATGAACATTCCCTCAACAAAGAACGGTGTCTTGATGAAGCCGCTGGTCGCGCCAACATAGCGCATGATGTTTATCTCGTTGCGGCGGGCGAAAACGCTGGTGCGTATCGAGTTGGACACTATCACAATGCTGACCACGACAAGTGCTATCAGCACTGCTCCGCCGATAATGGAGAAGGTGTTCCGGATATGGGTGAGCACGCTGGCGAAGTCGTAGGGTGCCTGGGTCTTTTCAACACACTCGATGTTGTTTATAGTGTTGACCACGCCGCGTATCTTTGTCAGGTCTTTCACCCGGACAAGGAAAGTTTCCGGCATGGGGTTTTCCTCAAGGTAATCAAGCAGCTCGCTGTATTCCGCCATGTTGTCTCGGAAGTCCTCCAGCGCCTGCTCCTTGGGGCGATACTGAATGTCCGTGAGGTCTTCGTTCTTTTCAAGCACCGACTGGACGTGCTTTATCTGCTTGTCGGTGACGCCTTCCTCAAGGAATATCGTTATCTGGTTTGTGTCCTCGATATTGCCCATGATGGTGTTGACATTCATCATCAGCAGAAGTGCGCAGCTCACCAGAAGCAGGCTCACCATGAGTATGCTGAAGCTGGCGAAGGACATCAGGAAATTCTTCCACACCGAGGAGATTCCCTTTTTTACAAGGTATGTGGCATTACTCGTCCTCATCCTGACCTCCGATAATATCATCAAATGTGATCGTGCCGCTGTCGATGTTGATTATTCTGCCGCCGAAGTGCTTTACAAGGTCGTGCTCGTGGGTCACCATGATTATAGTTGTGCCGGCGGAGCGGTTTATGTCACGGAGCAGCTCTACTATTTCGTAGGACAGCCGGGGGTCGATGTTTCCGGTAGGCTCGTCCGCGATGATAAGCCCGGGGTCGTTGGCGAGCGCCCTTGCAATTGCCACCCTCTGCTGCTCGCCGCCGGATAGCTCCCGGGGCTTGCTCCTTGCCTTGTGGGCGAGGTCAACGAGGTTCAGCACATAGGGAACGCGCTGTTTTATGAAGCGGGAGCTTTGGTCGGCGATACGCAGCACGAACGCTACGTTTTCGTACACGTTAAGCTCCTGTATAAGGCGGAAGTCCTGGAAGACCATGCCTATCGAGCGGCGGAACTTTGCCACCTGATTGCCCTTCAGCTTGGCGAGGTTCTTGCCGTTGACGAACACCCTGCCGGTGGTGGGGGTTATCTCGCGCATCAGCAGCTTCACCAGCGTGGATTTACCAGCGCCGCTGCCGCCGACTATGAACACGAACTCCCCATCGTTTATCCGCAGGTTTATATCCTGAAGCGCGTCTACTCCGCTGGAGTAGTGCACGTTGACGTTCTTTAATTCTACCATATTTTCTCCCGTGGTATCGTATGTTTTCCCCAAAAATAAGTGAATCTGTCGGTTTCTGTATTGTCTTGATTACATTCCAAAGGCTGTCCCGGGGTTTAACGGGGCAGCCAGGATCTCATTGTTCACGCCGCCCGTATCAGAACTTGGTGGGGTTTGCGGCGAGGTATTTCTTTACCATCAGCGCGATCTTGAAGATTATCGCGTGGTCGAATTCGCGCAGGTCAAGCCCGGTAAGCTTCTTTATCTTGTCAAGACGGTAAACGAGGGTGTTTCTGTGAACGAACAGCTTTCTGGACGTTTCGGAAACGTTCAGGCTGTTCTCGAAGAACTTCTGGATAGTGAACAGCGTTTCGTGGTCGAGGGACTCGATCGAGTTCTTTTTGAACACTTCCTTCAGGAAGTCCTCGCACAGGGTGGTGGGCAGGTGATAGATAAGGCGGGCGATACCGAGGTTGTCGTAGCTTACGATGTTCTTGTCGGTGTCGAATACCTTTCCTACTTCGAGGGCGGTCTGAGCTTCCTTGAAGGAGCGGGCAAGGTCCTTTACTCCTACTACCGGAGTACCTACGCCGATATTCACCTTGGTGAAGAACTCGCTGGAAAGTGTGTCGGAGATGGAGCGCGCCAGCTTTTCAAGGTCGCGAACGTCAATGTTGTTCTTGACTTCCTTTACAAGCACGATATCGCTTTCGGTGATGTTGAAAACGAAGTCCTTGTTCTTGTCCGGGAACAGGTTCTGGATAACGTCGTAAGCGGAAACATCGTTCGCGGAGATGACGCTGATGAGGAACACAACGCGGCTGATGTCGGCGTTGAAGTGAAGCTCGCGCGCCTTCAGGCTGATGTCGCCGGGGAGGACGTTGTCGAGGATTATATTCTTGACAAAGTTGTTGCGGTCGTACTTCTCGTCATAGTACTGCTTTATGCCGGAGAGGGATATGGAGATTATGCTGGCGTACTTCGCGGAGGCTTCGTCGGTTCCCTCTACGAATACTGCATAGTCCGGCTTTACATGAATACCGAACGGCTTGTAGGTGTAGCCATCGCGGATAAATACTTCGTGGGAGTCCCCAAGCTCAATGGGGAAGAAATCGTTGCCGCCGCCAACTCTGGTAAGGTCGCTGCATGCGATTATCGTTCCGTTTTCGTCAATAACACCGATAACGCGGTTTATTGCGTCCTTCATCTGATGGACAATGCCCTGAAAAAGTCTGTTTGACATTATGTTACCTCTTTCCTGTGAAGCTCTGGCGACCCAGGCTCTGCACCGCCCTGATTGAACAGCTCAATAACCCCTCTGGGTCAGGCAATGTACGGCTGGGTCTGCCGTGTCCCAATGTTTTGGTGAGATTATGTATGAACAAATCCCGTAATTACGGGCAGTACTGCACGAAAAAACAGTGCCAAAATATACCGGCTGTATTTGTGCAATATTACTCTTCTATATTATACTAAAAAAATCAGAAAAAATCAAGTGTTTTTATCTAATATGTAAAAGTTTCTTTAATTTTTCAGGTTCGCTTGAAAATTCACTGCAAATGTAATATAATATACTAGATGAATAGTATCCCGGATCTGGGATATTACTATACAATTTGCAGAAAAAGAGGTAAAAATAACAATGTGTAATTGCGACAAGGGAAAATATTACATCACAACCCCGATATATTATCCGTCGGGTCAGCCGCACATCGGTCACTGCTACACCACAGTGGCATGCGACACCATTGCACGCTTCAAGAGAATGCAGGGCTATGACGTGATGTTCCTCACCGGCACGGACGAGCACGGTCAGAAGATCGAGCTGAAGGCGAAGGACCAGGGCGTTACCCCGAAGGAGTACGTTGACCCGATAGTTGCCAACTTCAAGCGCCTGTGGGAGACTATGGGCATAAGCTACGACAGATATATCCGCACCACCGACGACTATCATGTGAAGTCGGTTCAGCGCATATTCAAGAAGCTGTACGACAAGGGCTATATCTACAAGGGCGAGTACTCCGGAAAGTACTGCACCCCCTGCGAGAGCTTCTGGACGGAGAGCCAGCTCAAGGACGGCAAGTGCCCGGACTGCGGCAGAGATGTCGTAGACGCGCATGAGGAGGCTTACTTCCTGCGGCTGTCGGATTTCGCGGACAAGGTGGAGAAGTTCCTGACGGAGACCGATTACCTCCAGCCCAAGAGCCGCGTAAACGAGATGGTAAACAATTTCATCAAGCCCGGTCTGGAGGATCTGTGCGTTTCCAGAACCAGCTTCACATGGGGCGTACCGGTGGATTTCGACCCGGGTCACGTGGTTTATGTCTGGGTGGACGCGCTGTCTAACTATATCAGCGCCCTGGGATATGAGAACGATGAGTACAGTGACTTTGAGAAGTACTGGCCGGCGGATATGCACATGACCGCAAAGGAGATCGTGCGTTTCCACTCCATCGTATGGCCTATCATTCTGATGATGCTCGACCTGCCGCTGCCGAAGCACCTGTACGGTCACGGCTGGATAAACTTCAACGGGCAGAAGATGTCCAAGTCCCTCGGCAACGTTATTGACCCGTTCGTGCTGGCGGAGCGGTACGGCTCGGACGCGGTTCGTTATCAGATACTGCGGGATATGCCCTACGGCAGCGACTGCAACTTCTCCAACGAGATAATGATAAGCAGGATAAACACCGACCTCGCCAACGACCTCGGAAACCTTGTTTCCAGAACCGTGGCTATGGCGGATAAGTACTTCGGTGGAACCCTCCCGACCGAGCGCGTCGCAGAGCCGCTGGACGAGGAGCTTATCGGTATGGCAAAGGCGCTTAAGGAGCCGGTTTCCAGGCTGATCAAGGAAGCGCAGCTTTCCAAGGCGCTGGAGGAGATATTCAAGGTGGTTTCCAGAGCGAACAAATATATTGATGAAACTGCGCCGTGGATACTCGCAAAGGACGAGGCTAATATGCCGAGGCTTGCGACGGTGCTTTACAACCTGCTGGAAAGCATAAGGATATGCTCTTCGCTGCTGTTCCCGTTCATGCCCAAGACCATGCCGAAGGTGTGGGAGCAGATAGGCGCGGACGAGTCCATGACTGCGTATGACACGCTGGGGACGTTCGGCGTACTGCCGGCAGATGTCACAGTCCACAAGGGCGAGGTGCTGTTCCCGCGTATCGACATGGAAAAGGAGATAGACGAGCTTAATTCTCTGCTCGTTCCCGCAAAGACTTTCCGGGAGGACGAGGACTTAGACAAGGCAAACATCATCACGATAGACCAGTTCGCCGAGGTGAAACTCCGCAGCGGCGAAATTACCGCCTGCGAAAAGGTGAAGAAGTCCAAAAAGCTGCTGAAGCTCACCGTGGACGACGGCAGAAACGGCAGGCAGATAGTTTCCGGCATTGCCGAGTGGTATAAGCCGGAGGAGCTTGTCGGGAAGAAGATAGTGTTCGTTGCGAATCTCGCGCCGGCGAAGCTGTGCGGGGAGCTCAGCGAGGGCATGATACTCGCCTGCGACGCGGGGGAGAAGGACGTAAGAGTGCTGTTCCTTGATAAGGACGTCCCGAACGGAAGCACGATAAGATAAATTCGGAATTATGAATGCGGAATTCGGAATTGTCGGTGTCCGGCTTCGCCGGAGGGATTTAAATATATGCAAGCCGAATAGTGCAATAAAATTTATTTCCTGTTGCCGGTAACAGTATTACAAGCTAAGCTGACAGCATTCAGATAACGCCGAAGGCGCACCATTAATTCCGCATTCCGAATTCCGAATTCAGCATTAAATTATTGGGGGTGATTTTTTGGATATTTCGAGAATGGCGAATATCTCTTCGGTCAACCAGACCACGCTTACTCATTCCTCGGAACACCGGACGATGGAGAAGTCCACAACGATGGCTTCGGAGCATACCGACGCATTTATCAAGTCGGAGGCGGCGTTCACACCGGCATATACCAAAAAATCCGCCCAGAAGCAGAACAGCGACAACAACCTCACCCAGCGCGAGGACAGCGAGGACAAGGTCGGCGCTGTAAAGCAGAACGAGGGCAAGAGCCGCGTTGAGCTTATGGCGCAGGGGGTTCAGCACATTATCCGCGCCATGCTGGTGAAGCAGGGCGAGGTGCTCTCCGGGAACGTTCCAAGTGTTGGGGCGAAGATGTACGCGGAGGAGCTGCTGTCGCAGATACGCAGGCTGTACGGCAATTCCGAGGCGGAGGAGAATACCCCGGAGTACTGGGCGCCGGAAAGCACGGCGGAGCGGCTCATCACCTTCTTCGACTGTGTTTCGGTGGACGGCGACAAGCAGGAGCTGCTGGACAGGAGCTTCAAGGGTGCGTTCAGCGACACCGAGCAGCTGTTCGGCGGGCGCGGCAGGCTTCCGCTGGAAAGCTACGAAACCAGACAGCTGGTAATGGATAACTTTTTCAATAAGCAGGGTAACAATGGCAATATTTGATACACATGCGCATTATCTGGCGGAGGATTTCGGCGAAGAGCTGATACCTCTGCTGGAAAAAATGCCGGAAATGGGCGTAGAAAAAATCATGGCGGTGGGTTACAGTCTGGAGTCCTCCCGGGAGGAACTGGAGCTTGCCCGCCGTTTTCCTTATATAGTATCGGCGGCGGGGGTACACCCGGAGAACTGCGCGGGGCTTCCGGCGGACTGGCTGGCGCAGCTGGAGGAGATACTCAAAGCACCGGAGGTAAAGGCGCTGGGGGAGATAGGGCTGGACTACCACTACGAGGGGTACGACAAAGACTTGCAGGCGGAGGTGTTTGAGCAGCAGCTTATCCTGGCGCAGAGGCTGGATATGCCGGTGATAATCCACAGCCGGGACGCTTGCGAGGACACCATGCGGCTGCTGCGGAAGTACCGTCCCCGGGGTGTGGTGCACTGCTTCTCCGGCAGCGCGGAAACCGCGAGAGAGGTCGTGAAGCTGGGAATGTATGTGGGCTTTACCGGAGTGCTGACTTTTAAGAACTCGAAGAAAGCATGGGCGGCTTGCGACGCTGTGCCGCTGGACAGGCTTCTGCTGGAGACCGACAGCCCGTATATGGCACCGGTGCCGCACCGGGGGGAGAAGTCCCACAGCGGCATGATAAAGTACACCGCGGCGAAAATGGCGGAGATAAAGGGCGTTTCCGCCGGGGATATGATAGAAATAGCGCGGGAGAACGGCGAAAGGCTGTTTGGAATATAGGAGATATAGCATGATAACAATAACGAAAGCCGGAAAGGAGCAGCTGCCCGAGGTTCTAGCCATTCGGCGTGAGATGCTGGCGGTGGTGAATAACGTCCCGGAGAGCGGCATTTCTGATGAGATGATGCGTATTTCGGAGGAATATTTCGGCTCGGACGCGCACACTACGGTGCTTGCCAACTGCGACGGGAAGCTTGCCGGGTGCGCTTCGGTATGCTGGATAACGGTGATGCCGACGTTTTCCCACCCGACGGGTAAGCGGGCGCATGTCATGAACGTCTACACCCGCAGCGAGTTCCGCAGAATGGGAGCGGCGCGGAAGATGATGGAGTTCCTGCTTGCAGAGGCGAGGGTGCGCGGGGTGACTTATGTTTCACTGGACGCGACCGAGAGCGGCAGACCGCTTTATGAAGCGCTTGGGTTCTGTGGCTCGGAGGAGAGCATGGGATTAAATCTCAATTGTACTTAATGTGAATTTGGAGGAAACATGGATTCAGACGGTTATCGAAGTTCCGGCAGGCAGCCGGCGGAGGAAAAGCAGAACGAACATAAGGTGCGGAAATTCCTGCTCGGGTGGCTGGTTGCGCTTAACAAGGGCGTCACGAAGCTGCTGAAATGGGCGCTCGTGTCGGATTATATCGAGGTGACGGAGGACGAGGTGCTTGACCTTGTGAATGCCCTCGCTCAGACCCCGGACGACGACGGCGGGGAGAACGTCATTGAGGAAAGCTCGGCGCAGATGATAAACAACATCTTTGAGTTCAAGGACATGAACGCCGGGGACGTTATGACACACCGCACGAATATTGTCGGGGTGGATATGTCGGTAACGCTGGACGACCTTATTTACCTTGCGCTGGATATGGGCTTTTCGAGAATACCGGTGTATGACGGGAGTATCGATAAGATAGTCGGCATTGTTATCGTAAAGGATCTGCTCTGCCTTGTGGGAAAGGACAGGGAGGCGCTGGATAATTTCAACGTCAGGGACTTTATCCGGGACGTGATATTTATTCCGGAATCATGTCCGTGCTCTGAAACCTTTAAGTCGCTCACCAGTCTTAAATCCGGCATGGCGGTGGTGGCAGACGAATACGGCGGAACCGCCGGGATAGTCACGCTGGAGGACATTATCGAGGCGGTAATGGGCAATATTCAGGACGAATATGACGATGAGAAGTCGGAGATAGTGAAGATAGGCGACGACCAGTACGATATTGACGGCGAGGCTGACCCGGACGAGGTGTTCGCGCTGTTCGGGGTGGAACTGCCGGAGGAGCATGAGTACGAAACTATCGCGGGATTCGTGACGGATAAGCTGGGGTATATCCCGGAGGGGGACGAGATAGCTCCCCCGAGCGTGGAGTACGAGGGAGTGAAGCTGGTGGTGCTTCAGGTGGAAGATCGCTGCATACTGAAGATACGCGCGTCCAGAATGCCGCAGGCGGCTGAATCGGAGGATAATACAGATGGCTGACCGGAAACTTACGATACGAAAAAAGCGGGCGGCGGAGGTCATTTCGCTGCTGAAAGGGGAATACCCGGAGGTAAAGTGCGCGCTTATCTACTCCCAGCCGCATGAACTGCTTATCGCAACGCGGCTCTCGGCGCAGTGCACCGATAAGCGGGTGAACATGGTAACTCCGGCGCTGTTCCAGCGGTTTAAGAGCATTGACGAGTTCGCCGGGGCGGAGGTGTCCGAGGTGGAGGAGTATATCCGCACCTGCGGGCTGTTCAAGACCAAAGCAAAGGACATCGTTGAGATGTGCATTATGCTCCGTGACGTGTACGGCGGGAAAGTCCCGGACAGCATCGAGGAGCTGACGAAGCTTCCCGGAGTCGGGCGAAAGACCGCGAACCTTATCGTGGGCGACCTGTACGGCAAGCCGGCGCTGGTGTGCGATACCCATGTCATACGGCTGACCAACCGGCTGGGGCTGGCGGAGTCTACTGACGCGGGGATAGTTGAGCGGCAGCTGCGGGAGATAGTCCCGGCGGAGGAGGGGCTGCTGCTGTGTCACAGGCTGGTTCACCACGGACGCGGGGTGTGCGACGCAAGAGCGCCTAAGTGTGAGGGCTGCGTGCTGAGGAACGTCTGCCCGTCTAAGGATAAGCCGGCGAAGTCCACAAGGAAAAGCTCAAAGAAGTGAAAAATAAATTCACCCTGTCGGGCGACGGGGTGGCAGGCTGTCGAAAAGTTGTAATTTCATTTTTGATGGCTTGAAGCCATCAAAAATGTTGGGGGAAA
>JBJFGA010000103.1:0-4111 GCA_051892275.1 Oscillospiraceae bacterium
ATTTGTTGGTCATTTCGTTCTGGATAGCGGAAAGAAGATGAGTTTTTCCCAGACCGGAATCACCATAGATGAACAGCGGATTATACTTCTCATGCTGCTTCTGGGATACCGCTTTTGCCGCCGCAAATGCAAGATTATTGGACGGACCGACGATAAAGTTATCAAAGGTGTATGTAACCTTATTGTCGTGCACGATATTGTCTATCTGGCTGGTCAGTTCCTCACTGTTGCGGATATTGTTGAATTTTGTTTCAGTGGTTTCCATGTCGTTTTTCACGATAAGCTCGATCTTGACAGGATTGCCAAGAACTATGGAGAACTGCTCTTCAAGCTTGTCCAGATATATCTGGTTGAGGGTGTTGCGCTTGAATTCCGACTCTGTGGCGAGTACAACAACGTTTCCTCTCATCTCTATCGGCTCAATAGAGTCCAGCCATAGCTCACGCGCAGAGGTAGAGGTCTTGTATTCGCGCACATAGTTTTCAACAACAAGATTATAGATGTCAGATAGAGAGGATACTGATTTCATAATATTCACCGTTCCATATAAAAAAGTCCAGCCGCCGGAGAGCCCGGGATCAAAAAATATCAAATAAAATTAATTAGAAAAGAAAAATATTTTAGGTCATAAGATGTCTATATTTTATAATACCATAAAAGTTGAAATTTTTCAAGCAAAAAAGCGCTTAATTTATTTGCGATATTCTGTGAAATTTAAACAAACAGATACAGCAGCAACATCGTTCCGGCTGATATTATGGCGCCGATTACTGCACTTACTGCCAGTTTCATGCAGTTGAGCCGTTTCTGGCGCTTCAGATATTCCGGGGCACGACAGGTCATCAGTTCCGCCTGGCGGCGAAGTTCCTCTTTGTCCGGGGCGTCACAGCTGCTGTTAAGTATCACGATTATCTTCTCAAAGCAGGCGTTGCGCGGCTTTATCTCGATTATGCTTTTGGTTACTCCTTTTATCATTTCTGCGCTCCTTCGTTGTTCGGTAATTCAACATTGTTATGTGTTGGTTTTATGTATTTATACATGATTTTACTGAATTTTTAACAAATTGCGGTTGAAGTTATAAAAACAAAGGGTATAAACGGTTAACAATTCGGGTTATTGTTGAAAAGTACGTTGAAATTGTTAAAAAACCGCATAAAACCACAGGACAATTTCAACAGAAAATATTTGCGGGCGGATTTTTTAGGTTTAAAAGCTGTTTGTTAAGTGAAATTATACTCTTTGTTGATTGGGCGGAAACCCTTTGATTTCGTTAAAATTGGTATTTTTTGTCGGATAACGGTTGAAAAGTATTACACGGACGGGTTTTAACTGGTTTTTATGGGCAGTTTTCAACGTTTAATCATGTTTTTTATACTTTCAATGTTGAAAACTATGTTGAAATGGTTAAAAAAGCCCATAAAATCGCCCTGGGTTGAAAAAGTGGAAAGTGTGAGGGTAATGGTTGAAAAATAGTTGGAGAGTAGTGAGAAAAGATTTTATCAACTTTTCAGAGTTGAATGTTGAAAACTCACAGAGGGTTTTGAAGTCAAAAAACATCGCCGATCATTTGGTCGGCGATGAGATTTATTGGTTTTTTATTGAAATCAGTTGGGGGTGGATTCGAGAAAATAGGAGGCTTCCATGTCGGCAACCGTCATGGCGAAGGCGAGGGGGTACATCTCCAGCGCCTGACCTATCGAGTTCTTGTCCTCAATGCCGGAAAAGCCCATGTGCCAGCGTATCGCCATTGCCTCTTCCCGGGTCAGGCGCATAAAGCCGCTTATCATGTAGACGGACTTCTCGCCGTGACCGTAGGGCAGGGTGTCGTGTATCTCGTAGCGTGGCTGCTTTTCCCATTGGCCGGTGGTCTCGTTCTTCACGTTGCGCCAGCCGACCTTGTAGAAGTTCACCTTGCACAGGTCGTGCAGCAGCGATACTATCGCTATCGTTTCCGGGGAGGCGGCGAGCTTGTAGTCGTTCTTCACACGGTCGCGCTCCATGTAGGCGCAAAGGCAGTGGTAGACGTTAAGGGAGTGGCGAAGCAGTCCGCCCTCAAAGGCGTTGTGATAGCGGGTGCTTGCCGGGGCGGTGAAAAAGTCGCTTTTGTTCTCGAGGAAGTCAAGCAGCTTGTCTGCGCCTTCGCGGGTTATATTTTCGGTGTAGATCTTTATGAATTCTTCCTTGTCGGTCATGGTGTTCTCCTTAATCTTCGGGGGTGTCGTAGCCGGTGTACTGCACGCGGCGGCGGGTCATTGACAGGGCTGCGGGGTCAAAGGTGTATTCGTACTGCTTGACGGTGTAGCTTCCGTATTCCTTGGCGACTATGTGCTGTACCATAAGTCCGGCGGCTTTGGGGTCAAGGTGGGTGCCGTAGGGGGCGGCTTCCCTGCAGTTCTCGTAAACCGGAACCTCGGTCAGCTTATTGGAAGATATCGCGAAAAAGCGGGCGTACTGGGGGACTTCGGCTTCATTGGTGATGTGGAAGTCAAGCTGGATAAGGTCAGGGTATTCCGGGGCGTCAAAGTCGCGCATGTTGGAGATAAGCTCGCAGCCGTAGGTCAGGTTCTGGGTGACGCTTTCAAATATGAGGAAGCGGTCGTCGCGGGGGACATTTATTTTCAGGGTGTCAATGATAGCGTTGTTTTTCAGCAGGTCCAGACGAAAGTCGCCGTAAAGCTCGCCGTTAATGTAGGTGGTTTCGATCTCCGGGGGTTCTGTGGTTTCGGGAATATGTATCGCGGATATTTCTATGGTGTAATATTCACCGGAGGAGTAGACGTTATTTATCTGATAGCACAGCCGGTTTCCCTCTATCTTCGGGGTCTGGGTCGCGGAGGGGATAACGTCGTCCGGTTCAAGCGGCTGGGGGGGTGTGGTGGTAGTGACAACGGTGGTGGTTTCCGGCGGGGGGGGTTCCGTGGCAGCGGTGGTGCGGCGGGGTTCTTCGGAGTCGGCTTCTTCAAGATTGCAGCCGGGGAGAAGAAGAACTGCGCATAATGCTGCGGCAAGTATGGGTCGGTAATTCACTGATTCCACCTCCTGAAAAAGTGATGTTGTAGGTTTCATTAGTACTGATATACATTATATAGAATATTGAAGAAAAAATCAAGGTGTTTTTTGGAACAGTTTTTCGGGGATAACAAAAAATCCGGGAAGAACATGTAAAAAAATGGCTGGGACGATACTACTTTATATGATGGAATTAATGGCGGTGGCGATACAGTCTGACCAGACGCGGGCTTCAATGTCTTCGTCGGTGGGGGCGGCGAGGTATTTTTTGTGGGCGGGGTTTTTGGTGACGGAGCTTAGCAGGGCGGCGGTAGGAACTCCGGCGGCTATCACTGGTATGCCGATGGTGCGGCGGGAGAGTTCTTTGCGCGGGGCGGCGGCGCCCGAACCTGGGGTTATACCGGCGGTGGAGAGCTGAACAGTATGGCAGAGGCGGGCGGGGTTGCTGCAGCAGAGGGAGTCTATCGCTATGACGCAGGAGGCTTTCAGCTCGTGGGCTATGGCGCGTACCATGCGGACAGTTTCTATACCGGTTCGGGCGGCGACATCGGTTTCAACGGCGGCTAGGGTGTAGCGGCTGCCGCGGCGGGGTATCAGGCGGCGCACCGTGAATGCTCCAAGGCTGTCGCGGGTGATGTCCGGGTTGCCTAGCCCGGCGGCGAGGATAAGCCCGGAAGGTGGGAGCAGCTGCTCAAGTCCGCGCTTCAGCAGCGCCGGGAGCGCCGTGCCGGTCGGGTCGCCCTCAAGGGTTATGCACCGTCCGGCGGGGTGATTAAGACGGGCGGCGGCTTCCGGCGGGATTTTTATGTCGGTTATTTTCACGTTGCCGATGGTTCGGGTTACGGCGCGGAAATTCGAGTTATCGGAAGCAAGGCGGGCGGATTCTATGGCGAGATTGGTGGTTTTCATGGGGGCTCCTTTATTTTGATAGTGTAAATCGAAATTTAGGCGGGTACGCCCGCCGGCGATTCCGCCTTTTAAACCCATGCAATTTGCCATAGGTAGACTAACGGCGGGGTTATTATGTTGCAAGGACAAATCTATTTTAATTACCAGAATACCGTAGGGGAGGGGCTTGCCCCTCCCGCCTATACAAATCACC
>JBJFGA010000104.1:0-12543 GCA_051892275.1 Oscillospiraceae bacterium
TGACACACAAGTAAGGAGCGGCAATGAGCCTTTATGACGAGCTTCGCCAGAAGCACAGCAGATTTATCTATCACAGCTATGAGTTCCGTCAGGAGCAGGACTGCACCCGGCTGGAGTTCCACTTCTCGATTGACGAATACCACTTCCGTTCGGCATGGACGTTCCCCGAGGACATCACCCGGCTGGACTTCGACCGGGAGCTTGCGGACAGGATTGCGTTCGCCCTCGGCATGGCGGAGCTGGTTTCCTACTGGAAGTGCGCCTGCCCGCCGGTGGTGGAGGTGCGCTGCGGCGGGCTTTCAACATGGGAGAAAAACTGGTGGAAAAAACTTTACTTCAACGGGCTGGGTGAGTTCTTCTACCGCAACGGTATCACCCCGGACTTCGACAAATTCATGACGATAGAAGCCCCGGAGGAGCAGCCGCTATCTCCCCGCGAAAACGTTCTTTCAGGGGTACTCGTACCGATAGGCGGCGGCAAGGACAGCGTGGTAACTCTTGAACTGCTGAAAAAGACCGGGGAGGACCTCTCCGCGTACATCATCAACCCGCGCCCGGCGACCCTCGGCTGCGCAGAAGCTGCGGGAATTCCGTCAAGCCATGTAATCGCGCCGTCACGCACCATAGACAGGCAGCTTCTTGAACTGAATAAGCAGGGCTATCTGAACGGACACACGCCGTTTTCGGCGGTGGTGGCGTTCTCGGCGGAGCTTTGCGCGTGTGTTTACGGCAGGAGATATATCGCCCTGTCCAACGAAAGCAGCGCGAATGAAAGCTATGTCGAGGGTACTTCAATAAACCACCAGTACAGCAAATCCACCGAGTTCGAGCGGGATTTCCGGGAGTACTGCGAGAGCGGCTTCGGCGGCTATTCCCGCTGCCCGGAGTATTTCAGCCTGCTGCGCCCGTGGAGCGAATGGCAGATAGCAAGGGAGTTCGTGAAGCACCCGCAGTATTTCGGGGTGTTCCAGAGCTGCAATCTCGGCAGCAAGAACAATACATGGTGCTGCAACTGTGCAAAGTGTTTGTACGTCTATATACTGCTGGCGGCGTTCCTTGACGATGACGTGATGGAGGGGATATTCGGCTGCAATATGCTGCAAAAGGAGGAGCTTTCCGGCATGCTGGACGGGCTTGTGCTGGACGGCGAGGATAAGCCGTTTGAGTGCGTGGGTACAAAGGACGAGGTACGGCTGTCGCTGGAAATGGCTTGGCAGCGCCGGAAGTCCGACCCGCCCGCACTGCTGCGGCGCTGGCGGGAGCTGTTCCCGGAATACACCCCGGTCACGCTGGATAAATTCTTCGATACGGACAATTTCCTGCCGGAGAAGCTGAAATATCTCTTGGGAGAAAACCATGAACATTAATGAACTGAAACCCATATTTGAGGGCAAGCGCTGCGCCATTCTCGGCTTCGGCAGGGAGGGCAGGGTCTGGCTCTCACTGCTGCAAAGGCTGGGCTGCTGTGCGGAGATAGCTGTTGCGGACATGAAGCCGCAGGATATCCCGGGAGTTACCGGGCTGTACGGGGAGGACTACCTCGACCGGGCAAAGGGGTACGACCTGCTGCTGCAAAGCCCCGGTGTCATTATCAAGGATAAGCTGACCGCCGCAGAAAAGGCGAAGATACTCACCCAGACGGAACTGCTGCTGCGGCTGCGACCCTGCAAAATAATCGGTATCACTGGCACGAAGGGCAAGTCCACCACCTCGTCGCTGACCTATCATTTTCTTAATGCCTGTGGGAAAAAAGCAATGCTTATCGGAAATATCGGCGTTCCGCCGCTGGAGCGGATTGAGGAAATGACCCCGGATATCGTGGCGGTCTGCGAGATGAGCTGCCATCAGCTGGAGTTCGTGCACCATTCGCCGGAGATAGCGGTGCTGCTGAACATCTTCCCGGAGCACCTCGACCATTACGTCAGCCTTGAAGCATACGCCTCGGCAAAGCGGAACATATACCGTTTTCAGCGGCAGGGAGATACTGCGTTTGTGAATGTTGACGTTGCTGAAGAAGTGCGTTCCCGGCTGGTCACACTGGGCTGCGGCAAGCCGGCAATGGCATGGTCGGACGGCGAGGGGCTGACCCTCTGCGGGCGCAGGATAAAGCCGGAGCAGCTTCACACACAGCTTCGCGGAAAGCACAACCTCTACAACATCGCTGCGGCGCTGTGCGCTGCGGAGTGCGCCGGCGCGGATATCGACGCCTGCCTTGCCTCGCTGCCGGATTTCAAGGGGCTGGAGCACCGTCTGGAGTATGTTGACACGATAGACGGCGTGGAGTACATCAACGACAGCATCTGCACCATTCCCGAGGCGGCAGTGGCGGCGGTGAACGCGTTCGATTCCGGCGCGGACTGCGTTATTCTCGGCGGCATGGAGCGGAATATCCCGTATGACGTGCTGGCGGATTTCCTTAATACCGGCGCGGTGGAGAATGTGATACTCCTGCCGGACAGCGGCTACCGTATCGGTGGAATGCTCACAAATCCTGCGGTCAACGCAGTCAGGGTGCGCGACCTTTCAGAGGCGGTGAGCACTGCGGCAAAGCTGGCGAAGCGCCGTGTGATACTCTGTCCCGCCGCCGCAAGCTACGGCTTCTACAAGAATTTCGAGGAGCGCGGGCGGCACTTCAAGGAGCTGGTCGGAGCGCTCAAAAAGTAAAATATATCTCCCCCGGTGCTGCCGGGGGATTTTTGTGCATTCTGACGAAGCATCATGTTGAAAAACTACTGCCGCAGCCGGAAATAAGCGGCTTCGTGCGGCGTTTTTTTCTGCTGGTCAGCACGAAACAGGTGCCGGTCATACCGCCGAAAAGAGGGCGGTGACAAAAAAACGGAGGTGGCGGCAGGCTCGTTTGTGAATAATAACGAACCTTGGTAAATGCTGTTTTGGTCGTTGTGAGAGGTTTCAACCGTACAAATTTGGTACTAATGACTAAACAGGTGACTTCATTGATATTTTGTTTTACTAACAAAATAGTAGTACAACAAACTGTTTTTATTCACAACAGCAATTGTGCACAAAAACTATTTGAGATATAATATACAAGGGTGAGAAAAGTGATCTTTCGTAACACGATAGAGTTTGAAATATACGGCGGCTGTGCGATGTTCACCGACCCGGTGCAAAAGTCGGAGGGGATTCTGTGCAGTTACCCTGTGCCGACCTACGAAGCAGTAAAAGGGATACTGCGTTCGGTGTACTGGAAGCCCACCTTTATCTGGGTGCCGGACAAGCTTCGTGTTATGAACCGTATCTCGTTCGAAAGCTTCCCGGTGAAGCAGCGGCGGGAGGGGAGGGTATTTCTCACCGAAAAGCGGCGGCTTATCGGGGTGCGATACCAGCTGAGGGCGCATTTCGTGTGGAACGAGAACCGCCCGGAGCTTGCCGGCGACCGGGACGAGGACAAGCACTTCAGGATAGCGCTGCGCAGCCTGTCACGGGGCGGTCGTCGGAGCATTTACCTCGGCACCGGGGATTGCGTGGGGTATGTGCGTTCGGCGCGATTTGGAAGCGGGAAGAGCTTCTATGACGGCTGCGACCAGGATTTCTGGGAGATGTACCACGGTATCACCTACCCTGACGAAAACATGTCGGGGCAGCGCTGCATGGACGTGCTCCAGAGGAGCTTCCGGTGCGTCATGAGAGACGGAGTGATCACGTTCCCACCGCCAGAGGAATGCAGCAGTTCGTTCCTGCGGCAGGGCGCGGTGAAGCGGTTCGGCGAAATGCCGGTGAACGTATGACGGAGGTGGAAGCATGTCCGCACTTGAACACAGGGTGGATTTCATGGCGCTGATATCTGTGACCGGAGCAAACCCCAACGGCGACCCCTGCGGGGGCGGAGTTCCACGGACGGACAGCCGGGGGTGCGGGGTCATCACACCGGTCTGCATAAAGCGAAAGCTGCGTGACAGGCTCGGGGAAGCCGGTGAGAATATACTGGTTTCCCCGCCGGAGGGGCGCGGAGACTCGCTTGCGGCGCGTATACGATGGCTGCCACGGGGCAGTGAGCTTACCTGGAGAGCCTGCGCCGAATGGTACGACGTTCGGGCGTTCGGGCAGGTGTTCGCGTTTCCCGGGGTGAGCGCGACCGGCATAAAGGGCGCGGTGACTCTTCAGCAGGCGGTGAGCGTCTGCCCGTTGAAGATCGTCCGGACCGGAATAACCCGCTGTATAGCCAATACAGAAAACAACCGGAGCAGCATGGGCTTCATCAGGACGGTGGACTACGGACTGTACCTGCTCAAAGGCTCGGTGAACGCGTATATTGCCAGAAAGAACGGCTTCACGCAGGAGGACTGCTGGAAGCTGCGCGCGGCGCTTCTGCACATTTTCGACAACGACTGCTCCGCCTCTCGTCCGGCGGGAAGCATGGAACTCAGCCGCCTGTACTGGTGGGAACATTCCTGCGCCCTCGGGGACTATCCCCCGGCGAAGGTGTTCGGCTCTGTCAGCGTAAGACCGCTGATCGACCAGCCGCTGCGGTTCCAGGACCACGAGGTCATTCACACCCCTCTGCCCGGGCTTGATCCGGAGATATACGAAGGGTGAGGACATACAGCCGTCGGTGCGTGAACGTCCGGCGCGGATCATACCAAGTTTTGTGAAGACTGCGGCGCAGAGAAGTACCTCTGCGCCGCGACTTTTTTCTGTATTTCCGTGGAAATAAAAATAATGCAGATATGCATACCATTTTAATGCAGATTTGTGATACAATAATTTAGAAGCAGATGACTTTCAATTATTGCTTTCTAAACGGTATATTTTGGAATATTCTTGTATTTTTCCAGGCAATATGATATAATGAAAATGTAGCATAACAGAGCCTGATACTGTACTGCGTGCTGCTGAATGATCGCGAAAGGAGTTGCGTCCCTGAATGGGAACACAAACACATCAATGAAAAAAAAGATCTGTGGAAACTGCTTCTCGCCAATGCGGGGGAATACCTGTTCCCATTGCGGATATACGGAAACCTACACCAAAGCGGAATACGACTCGCTTCCCGTGGGGACAAGGCTGCACAACCGATACACCATCGGCAGAATGATGGACAAGGGTGGTTTTGGAATAATTTACCTTGCTTATGACGAGCAATATGATAAGACAGTGGCGGTAAAGGAGTTCTACCCTGACGGAATAGCGGTGCGTTCGCAGGACAACGTAAAGGTCGAGCCGATGACCTCTCAGCAGGAGGAGAGCTTCAGCACCGGTCTGCAACGTTTTCCTTATGAGGCAGAGATCATTTCGCGTTTTGCGGAAAGCTCGGAGATAATAGGTATCTACGACGTGTTTAACGAGAACGGTACAGCCTATTATGTGATGGAATATGTGAACGGTGTTGCCCTGAAGAAATATACCGACGTGAACGGCGCTATCACCCCGGGGCAGGCGCTTTATATCGCGGGGCAGATACTTCCCGCGCTTGATATAATGCACCGGGAGGGAATACTCCACCGGGACGTGTCGCCGGATAACATCATGATTTGCTGGAACGGTTCGGTTAAACTTATCGATTTTGGTTCGGCGAGGGCGCTCCAGGACAAGGAGCAGAGCATGTCGGTGATACTGAAGCAGGGCTTTGCGCCGTTGGAGCAGTATCAGCGCAGGGGAAAGCAGGGCGGCTGGACGGACATATATTCTCTCGGCGCTTCGTTGTATTACGCGCTGACCCTCGTCACCCCGGACGACCCGCTGACCCGGCTCGACAGCGACGAGTATTTCACAAAGGCGATCATCGGCGTTCCAGAGCCGTTGTCGGAGATACTGCTGAAGGCATGTGCCGTTCGTTCGGAGAATAGGTACCAGTCCGCCGGGGAAATGCTGGCGGCGGTGAACGGCTGCAACATAAAAAAAGAGAGCTTCAGTGAGGAACGTGTTAGGGCGGCGGCGAGCAGCGAAAAGCCTGCCGTAAGGCGCAGACCTGTGCGCAAGCGCTTTATCGCCGGAGGAGCAGCTGTGGTGGCTGCGGCTGTGGCGTCAAGGGTTGCTGTCATGCTTGGCGTAGGAACGCCGGAGGAGCTTCCTGTCGCGGCGCAGCACGACCCTATCGAGGTGAAGATCGGCTATGAGATGTTCCCGATAACCCTCACATCGCTCGACCTGGAGAACCGGGAGCTTACCAATACCCAGATACAGAACCTCAGCCACATGAGCCAGCTTAAAACGCTTAACCTCTCAAACAACTACATAACCGACCTTTCCTGCCTTGCGGGGCTGACCCAGCTTGAGGAGATACATTTCAGCAACAATAACGTGCAGGACATCAGCTTCATGAAGGACATGACCGAGCTGCGCAATATAAGCGCGGAGAACACCGGCGTGTCCGACATTTCGGTGCTTAGCGACAAGACCAAGCTGGAGCAGGTGTTCTTCGGCGACAGCTACGTTACCGATATCTCCCCGATAAAAAACAGCAGGGGACTTCGTAAGGTCGGCTTCAACGAGGCGAAGCTGACGGATATTGAGGCGCTTTCCGGTATGACCGAGCTTGAGATGGTGTGCTTTGCCGGGTGTGGGCTGAAGAGCGTGGAGCCGCTGCGGGACAGCAAGAAGCTGCGCTATATTTATTTCGGCAGGAACGATCTTACTGACCTTTCGCCGTTTGTCGGCTGTGACATCGAGGAGATGTATGTTGACATGAACCAGCTTACCGTGCAGTCTTTCAAAGGGCTGAAATCTCACGGCTTTATCGTTATCAACGGAAACGGCTTCACCGATGAGCAGGTCAGGGCGATAAGCCACTGCATTTCCGGCGAATTCGAGCTTTATAACTAGGAGTGACAAAGATGAAAACCGAGGACATAGAAGAAAAGATACGGCGCACCAAGCGGCTGGATATGCAGATGGTCACCGACAATCCGCCGCCGGAGCTGTCGGAGTTCATACAGCAGCTGCTGGACGAGCGCGGTATAAAAAAATCCGCTATGATAAAGGCGCTGAATGTTGACCGCAACTATGGGTACCAGATACTCAACGGCACCAGGATACCCACCCGCGTGCAGCTGATAAAGATCGCGCTGTTCCTTGAGCTTGACCTGAAAAAGGCGCAGCGGCTGCTTAATCTTGCGGGGCGGGATGCGCTGTATGTCCGCCGCCCGGAGGACGCCAGGGCGGTGCACTGCATTGAACACCCGAAGGAGTATCGCAAGGCATGCGAGTTTATATGGGGCGAGCGTGAATAGTCCGTACTTGGTCGCACCGGGAGCGAGGGCTTCCTGTGTGACCTTTTGCTTTGACACAGTTCAAATGATAATTGACATTTTCAGCCGTTTGTGGTATACTGAATATAGTTAAGGCAACACCGCACAATTACCGGCTAACGCCTTTGCCGTCCGCTTGCTTGCATATTTTCCGTCATATTGCCCAAATTTCGCTTGACGGGCGCCAGCCCGCCTGCGCTCAATTTGTACAATCTGACGAAAAATCTGACGGCGCAATCGCACGACAATAATTATGCGGTATTGCCTTAAGCCGCAACATATCATCATGCGGCGGGAGGACAATGTTTATGAGCAGAAGCAACCAGATTTACTTTGACCACCCCGGCGACTTCGGGCTGTGGGAGCAGACCTGTCTGCCGATAGGCAACGGATACATGGGCGCGAGCATGTTCGGCGGAATAAAGACCGAGCGTGTCGTGCTGAACGAAAAGACATTCTGGGCTGGCGGACCCTGTGCGAACCGCCCGGATTACTACGGCGGAAACCACCGCGACCGCTATAAGTATGTGAAGCAGGTTCAGGAGCTTCTTGCTGACGGAGAGAACAAAAAGGCTGAAGAACTGCTGTCTATGCTCACCGGCGACGGCGACTTCGGCACCTATCTGCTGCTTTGCGACATGGTGCTTGACTTCGCGCTGCCCGAGGGGGAGGTTTCCGGCTACAAGCGCTGCCTTGACCTCGACAAGTCGCTGTATTCCTGCGGGTTTACCGTTGGCGGTGTCGAGTTCCGGCGTGAGGCTTTCGCGAGTTACCCTGCGCGGGTCATCGCGTTCAGGTTCACCGCGTCGCAGATGGGCGCGCTGGACTTCACACTGTCGCTGGACAAGACCCACGCTGCGACCATCACCGCGGAAGGCGGCACACTGGTGTATTCCGGCGCGGGCGAGGACAACGGAATGCGGTTTGACGCGCGTTTCAGTGTAAGCACTGACGGCGAGGTAATTCCCGGCGAGGGAACGCTCTCGGTAAAGGGCGCTTCTGAAGCGGTGATATACTTCTGCGCTGCCACTGATTACGAGATGAAATACCCCGTCTACCGCAGCGAAACAGACCCCGCGACCGTCACGCTGCCGCTGCTCCAGACCGCAGAGCGGCTGGGCTGGGAGGCGCTTTATGACGAGCATTTCGCGGATTATAACGCGCTGTTCGGAAGAGTTGAGCTGAACCTCGGCGAGGAAAAGGAGCTTCCTGCTGACAAGCTGCTGGAGGCTTACCGCGCCGGCGACAGGGCGGCAATGAACCGCCTTGAAACGCTGTATTTCAGCTACGGGCGCTACCTGCTCATTTCCTCGTCAAGAGAGGGCTCGCTCCCGGCGAACTTACAGGGCGTGTGGAACGAGAACAACACCCCGCCATGGTGCTGCGACTACCACATCAACGTTAATCTCCAGATGAACTACTGGGGCGCTTACAACACAAACCTCGCGGAAACCGTACCCCCGCTGACCGACTTCCTGAACTCGCTCAGAGAACCGGGACGCGTCACCGCAAAGGAGTACTACGGCATAGAGTCCACCCCGGAGAAGCCGGAAAACGGCTGGACTGCGCATACACAGTGCTCACCCTTCGGCTGGACTGCGCCGGGCTGGGAGTTCTACTGGGGCTGGTCTACCGCGGCGGTGGCATGGCTCATGCAGAATATCTGGGAACACTACGAGTTTACCGGGAACAAGGACTATCTGCGGGAAAAGGTGTACCCCATCATGCGGGAGAGCGTGCAGTTCTATGTCCAGTGGCTCATCTACGATGAGAAGCAGGACAGAATGGTGTCCTCGCCGACCTACTCGCCGGAGCACGGACCGGCGACCATCGGCAACACCTACGAGCAGAGCCTTATCGAGCAGCTGTTCATCGACTTCCTGCGGGCTTCTGCGGAACTGAACACCGACCCGGAGCTTTCAGCAAAGGTGCGCGAGATACTGCCCAAGCTGAAGCCCTACCATGTCGGAAAGACAGGACTGCTCAAGGAGTGGTTCGAGGAGGACGAGCCGGATTTCGACAACAGCAAGGTGCAGAAGAACCATCGCCACATCTCTCACCTGATGGGGCTTTATCCCGGAAAGCAGATCAACCGAAGCACTCCCGGGCTTATGAAGGCGGCAATTGCCACCATGAACGACCGCGGCGACGAGTCCACCGGCTGGGCGAGGGCATACAAGATAAATCTATGGGCAAGGACCGGGGACGGAAACCGCACCTACAAGCTGCTGAAGGGGCTGTTGGAAAGCTGTACCTTCCAGAATTTGTGGGACTTCCACCCGCCGTTCCAGATAGACGGCAATTTCGGCGCTTCCGCTGGTATCGCGGAAATGCTGGTGCAGAGCCACGAGGGCGCTATCCGGCTGCTGCCGGCGCTGCCTGACGAATGGAAGAACGGCAGCTTCAAGGGGCTTTGCGCCCGGGGCGGCTTCGTGTTGAGTGCGACATGGAAGAACGGGCTGGTGTCCGAGCTTCGCATCTCCTCAAAGGTGGGCGGAAAGTGCAGGATTCTCATGCCGGACGGTGCGGGCGGCGAGTCCGAGCGGACGTTCGACCTTATGCGCGGCGAGAACGCGGCTTTCGCATTCACTTACAGTCACGGCGCACAGAACGCGTAATACTAATGACCGGGCAGGAGATCTCTGTCCGGTTTTTTACAAAAAAATTGTATTTTTTTCTTCCAACCCCCTTTTATTTATTCAAATTATATGATATAATAATGTTAAGTATAATTTTCGAGGTGGAAAGAATGGCATTCTGCGATTTAAAGCCGGTGAAAATAAACATAGACAGCACCGGAGTCACATACATCATAGGCGACGTGTTTGCGGTTTACTCAAACGGACCGGTGCCGGTAGTATACAGTTGGGATCAGATACAGTCCGTGACCGAGGACAGGCGCAGCCTTACCATGAGAACTGAAAACTGCGACTATGTTATCCTTAAAAAGGATTTTTTAATGCACGAGGACTATTTCCGTGCGGTTGCAATTATCGAGTGCGCACAGAAGCAGGGCGGCTTCGTTTATGAACATCTCCGGCGGATACTTCCGCTGAAGAGCGAGTACATAGAGACCGACCCCGGCAGGGAGTATTACTGCGGCAGCTGTATGATAGACGAAAACGACGCGGCTTCAACGTTCATCATGCTGATGAATTTTCGTCTGGTCAAGGTGCTGTGGCTGCTTGCGATAATGCTTATGCTGGTGATATTCCTCGGGCTTCAGATATTCATTGGCGTCACCCGGGAGAATGTGCTGTATTTTATACCGATATCGGTGATAGGCGGCGCGATACTGACGCTTATCGTTTATCTTGTGTGCTACGGCATTGCCCGCAGCAAATACACGTCGGTGTCCGGCAGCGACCCGGCTTCGCAGGAGCAGATATCGTTCGTCATAAGCCCGCTGGGCTTTGCGGCGTGCGAAAGCTGCGTATATGACGGACAGGAGCTTATTCCGTGGGGCGCGTTTGATTACTTCGTTGAATCGGACAAGATGTTTGTATTTTACAAGGACGGAACGACCTCGGTTTTTGTTCCAAAGAAAGCGTTTGACAAGAAATGTCTGGGCGGTATAACGGATATAATTTCGCTCCGGCTGGAACAGCGGTGATATACTTCGTTCCACTTACGGAGCGGCTTCGGGAGGTAAAGAAACGTGGGCGTTGAGATAAAGAGCGAACACATTGACATAGGTGGAAAGAATGTCCTGCTGGTATCAGTTCGCGGCGGCAGTGCGGTCATTGGCAGCTGCACCGCGGGCTATGGCTCGAAGCAGGGCGACACCTCTGCGCTGTCACGGCTGTTCTACATCGGGAACGACCCGGCGGTGGAGATACTCTGTCCCAACCGCGGCAGCAAGAATTCAGACAAGCTGATCTCAATGTGCACCGGCTATTCCTTCATGGACGAGGAAATACATGATACCCTGACCGAGAGCTTCAACCGGGTGAACGGCGGCGATTCGCTGGAAGCCGGGCTGCACGATACGCTTGCCCTGCTCCCTGACGGAGTTTACACGATCTACCTATCGGACTACTACACCACCGACGGCGCGGGGACGTTCTTCTGGGGCGCGTATAACCTCACCCACGAGATACACGGAACTGCGGAGCACAACCGCACCATTGGCAAGGGCAAGACCTACCGCCCCTGCTTCCTTATCCCCGGAGCACCACTGGATAACTTCGACTCCAAGACGCTGAACGTCATAAACGATGCGGTAAGGACCCGGACTGTGCAGGGTGTTGTTTACCACCTGTCGGGGCTTCATTCGGTGCTGCTGAAGGGTCACCACGGCGCGGTCTCCTGCACAATTGAGAAGATACCGTTCAGGTGCGCGGTCATTGAGAAGCTGGACGAGCCGTATACTGAAACATATATCCCGCCCGTGTCTGAACCTGTCACGGCGGAGGAGCAGCAGGAGGGCGATGAAGCAACCGAAGCGCAGCCGGAGCAGTCTGCGCCGGTGGAAGTATCTATGCGCGAGGGTATCACAGGCTTCCGCAGCGCGTCGGTGAAGGTTCCGCTGGAGCTTATCCCGAGGGATATGCTGCGGGTGCTTCTGGAGAACAGGTTCGAGTACAAGCCGGATCACTACAATTCAATGAGAAGAAAAGTTAGCATGGTGCGCAAGAAGTCTTACAGCAACAAGGTTATCCCGCGCCCGGCGCTGGAGCTTGCGGAGCAGATGCCGGACTGCGAGATGATGGAGTCTGTGTTCACGGTGGAGAAGCTTTCGCAGGCGCAGCTTGACGCGCTTCTTTCGGGGGAAACCGAGCTTAACGGCGAGATCATCATTTCGCCAAACTTCTATTCCAGCATCGTCACCGCCTGCAATTTCCTGCAGTTCACCAACCAGAAGAAGTTCGTGGAGTTCTCGTTGGCGATCCTCGCCAACCCGGAGCTTTATGCGACCCACGAGTACATAGCCAACCGCATTTCCCGGCTGGTCAGCAAGGAAGTGTACGAGTTTTTCCGGGCGGTCATTGAAAACAACGACCCGGGGTATGACAAGATAATGCACATAGCCCAGAAGTATGTTTCCTTCTATGAGAAGCAGATGGCTGGTTAACGAAACAATAAAGGCGCTGTTTTAGCGTGTTGTCAATATAGCAGTTTATGACCCGCCGAGCCAAACTACCTTTAGAAAAGTGTAGGTAAAGGCTCGGCGGAATTGCCCAAAGGCGGCTACGCCTTATCGTGTTGCCAATAAAGCAGTTTTCGCCCCGCCGAGCAAATCATCTGTCGTTAAGATGAAGCTACGGCGAGGCGGAATTGCCAAAGGCGGCTACGCCTTATCGTGTTGCCAATAAAGCAGTTTTCGCCCCGCCGA
>JBJFGA010000104.1:12643-16957 GCA_051892275.1 Oscillospiraceae bacterium
TGTCGTTAAGATGAAGCTACGGCGAGGCGGAATTGCCAAAGGCGGCTACGCCTTAATTCTTTCAGAACCATGGCAGGTATGCGCACACCACCGCGAACACTATCGCCGGCAGGAAGTTCGCGACCCTGACCTTCTTCCCCCAGACGAGGTTCACGCCCACGCAGAAGATGAGGATAGACCCGACAAGCGATAGGTTCGCCAGCGCAGGTTCGGTCATCACCGGCTCTATCAGCCGGGATAATGCTGTTATAATTCCTTGGAATATTACAACTGGTATAGCGGAGAATATGCAGCCCTTGCCTTTTGCGGCGGTCATTATCATCACGATGATAAGGTCGAGGATAGCCTTTGCGGTGAGGGTGGAATAGTCGCCGTAGATGCCGTCCTGAATCGCGCCGACCACTGCCATTGCACCGATACACACCGTCAGCGACGCGTTGACGAAGCCGTCTATGAAGCCGCCGTCACCCTCGCTGTGTGTTACTTTCCTAAGCCACCCGCCGAAGCGCTCCAGTCCGGCTTCAATGTTGATAAGCTCCCCGACCAGCGCACCAAGCACGATGCTCGCTATCACCATCATCGTGCCGCCGCTGGATATAGCGCCGTTTTCCTGTGCGGTCAGCATGTGCTCCATCGCCCCGGCTATGCCGAGGAAGATAACGCAGATTCCGCAGGCGCAGGTCATGGTTTCCTGCATTCGCGGCTTGATGAGCTTTCCGAACAGCAGTCCCGCCAGACCGCCGATGATAATTCCAGCCGCGTTAATTAATGTGCCAAGTCCCGGCATGTTCTCGCTCCCTTTTTATGATAATCTGCCCTTGAAGTCCTCATATCCGAACTTCTTCACAAGCTGCACCTCGCCACTTTCTTTCAGTATGTAGACAGACGGCAGCGGCATTCCGTTGAAGGTGTTGTTTTTGCACATGGAATAAATCGCCATATCGCAGAACACCAGCCGCTCCCCGCCTGACAGCGGCTTGTCGAAGGAATAGTCCCCGATGACGTCCCCGGCAAGGCAGGTATTGCCGCCAAGTCGGTAGGAGTACGGCTTTTCGCCGGGCTTGCCTGCGCCGATTATCTCCGGGCGGTAGGGCATCTCCAGCACGTCCGGCATGTGGCAGGCGGCGGACGCATCGGTTATCGCGATGTCGCAGCCATTCTTGAACGTGTCAAGCACCGTGGTGACAAGCCAGCCGGCGTTCAGCGCGACAGCCTCGCCGGGTTCAAGGTACACCTCCAGCCTGTACTGTTCCCGGATACGCTTCACGCAGGAGATGAGCTTCGCGACATTGTAGCCCGGGCGGGTGATGTGATGTCCCCCGCCGAAATTCAGCCACTTTATCCTGTCGAACATAAAGCCGAACTTTTCCTCAACATGGGGCAGAGTGCGCTCCAGAACCTCCGCGCCCTGCTCGCACATGGTGTGGAAGTGCAGCCCGTCAATGCCCTCGCAGAGCGCCGGGTCAGCGTTAAAGCGCTCCAGCGTCGTCCCCAGCCGGGAGCCGGTGAAGCAGGGGTTGTAGATGTCGGTTTCTATCTCGCTGTACTGTGGGTTTATGCGTATCCCAGCCTGAATATAGCGGTCGCTCGCCCGGACTTTATCCCGGTATTTCGCCCACTGCTGCGGGGAGTTGAATACGATGTGGTCGCATATTTTCAGCAGCTCGTCCATGTCGCTCTCGGGGTAAGCCGGGGAGAAAACGTGGTTCTCACGTCCGAACGGCTTCGCCATTTCCTCGTACCCAAGCCGTGCCTCGTAAATTCCGCTGGCGGTGCAGCCGTCCAGATACTCCGCGATAAGCGGGTAAGCCGCGAATGCCGAGAACGCTTTCTGTGCAAGCAGTATCTTGCAGCCCGCCTTTTCCCGGACATATTTCAGCAGCTCCAGATTTTTGCGGAGCTGTTTTTCGTCAATTACATAGCATGGGGTTTCAACTTTTTTTATCCAGTCCATATACCGCTCCTTATTCAACAGTAAACGAAGTCCACGGCATTCTGTTGTACTCCATTATGTCCTCTGACTTCTTCATGCCGATTTTCTCGTAGAAAGGAATTGCGTCCTCGTTGGCGCAGGTGTACATGACTATCTCGCTTTCGCCGCCGGCAATTTCATGTGCTTTTTTGATAAGCTGACTGCCGATTCCTTGTCCGGTGCAGCTTCGTATAACACCTAAATCGGTGATAAACAGCCAGTACGCGAAATCGGTTATTCCGAAGCACACGCCGACTATCTCGCCCTGCTCGCTCCGCGCGACAAGGCTTATCGGCACGTTTTTCACCAGCTTTTCTATACGCTGAATGAAATTCTCCTTCGGGTACTGCGAACCGAGGTCAGTGTTTTTCAGGAATTCAATGTACTCCGCTGCGGTCAGCCTTTCGGATCTTATTGTAACGTTCATGCGTGTTCCCTCCTGTCAGAACCTGTCCACATAGGATATGTGTGCGGATTTTCGAGCATAATTTTGTTGCAGACAAGGCAAAAATGCGCAGGCGGGCTGTTCTGTCGGTCAACCCCTCTGGCACTTCGTGCCACCTCCCCCACAGGGGGAGACACGCCCGTCAAGCATTTTTAACGCAGTCTGCGGCAAAATTTGCCGAAAAGACGTACGTATACGCCTATGTGGACAGGTTCTCAGTTCCGCCCAGTCAAATCGCTTTTATAAAAAACATCTCCATCGGCTGGGCAAACTCAGGGATATCTATCACCAGTCCGCCGCAGTCCTTGTAACCAAGGTTTCTGTAAAAATGCTGCGCGCTCTCGTCCACCTGCGTGGAGGTCAGCAGCATTCCGTAGCCGCGTTTCTTCATGTCATCTTCCCAGAACTCCATGAGCTGCCGCCCGAACCCTCTGCCGCGATATTTTTCATCTACGAACAGCATTGTGCAGAACGGCGTGTTATCCCAGAACAGATTGTATCTCAGCAAGCCTACGGCATTGTTTTCCTCAAACAAGACATAGCCCTGCTTATTGAGTATCTTGTTCTCAAACTCTGGCTCCGGGAGGTGCTTGTCAAGGCTGAACCAGAATTCCCTGTCGCCGGGCTGGACGTATCTTATTTCGGGCATAGTCCCTCTCTTTCTTCCGACTTTACATTCTCACTTCCGAATTAAAAAACCGCTCCTGAAAATGTACCTGCTCCATTATCTCCTCTTTGGTGAACGTCACGTTTTCCGGGGCGGTGACCCACTTTTCCTCAACGTCGTCAAAACGATGGATAACAGCGATGACCCGTCCGGTGAACTCCTTCAGCGGTTCGTCCACACCTAGTACATACACGTCCTGCTCCTCGCCGTCCGGGGCGATGATTCCCTCAACATAGCCGTAATTCACGGGGTAGTACATATCCGGGTGATTTGGGTGATAGCTGCCGAGGGGGCGGTCTATCGTGACTTTTACGGTTTGACCTATCATTTCTTCTGCTCCAAAATATGTCCATAATGTAGGGGAGGGGCTTGCCCCTCCCGCAAACATATTCTCTAATCAGTCCACCAGCACCGGGTCGAAGTCCTCCTCCCACGGCAGCCCCCACTTGTTGAGCGCCTCCATGAACGGGTCGGGGTTCATTTCCTCGACATTGTACACACCGGGCTTCTTCCACTGACCGGTCAGCACCATAGCCGCGCCTATCATCGCCGGAACTCCGGTGGTGTAGCTGATAGCCTGCGAGCCTACCTCTTTGTAGCACTCCTGATGGTCGCATATATTGTAGAGGTAGTAATTCTTGTCCTTGCCGTCTTTCTTGCCGCGGAAGATACAGCCGATGTTGGTCTTGCCGACAGTTCTAGGTCCGAGGGAAGCCGGGTCGGGCAGTACCGCTTTCAGGAACTGTAACGGAACTATCTCCTTGCCCTCATACATAATTGGCTTGATAGAGGTCATTCCCACGTTTTCAAGACACTTCAGGTGGGTGAGGTAGCTCTGCCCGAAGGTCATGAAGAAGCGTATGCGCTTGATACCCTTGATGTTCAGCGCAAGGCTCTCTAATTCCTCATGGTGAAGCAGGTACATATCCTTTTCGCCCACGCCCTTGAAGTTGTAGACGCGCTTTATCTCCATAGGTTCGGTTTCCACCCACTTGCCGTCCTCAATGTAGCTGCCCTTTGCGGACACCTCGCGGATATTTATTTCCGGGTTGAAGTTGGTTGCGAACGGATAGCCATGGTCGCCGCCGTTGCAGTCCAGAATGTCGATATAGTTTATCTCGTCGAACTGGTGCTTCATGGCATACGCGGAAAATACCCCGGTAACTCCCGGGTCGAAGCCGCAGCCGAGAATCGCGGTAAGTCCCGCCTTTTCAAAGCGCTCGCGGTACG